>NZ_JXYH01000028.1 GCF_001262635.1 Aestuariivita boseongensis | reverse complement strand
CGCGGGGGCAGAGCCCCCAAAACGCGCGTTCAACGCATGCCCAGCGCTTCTTTGTACATCTCCAGCACCGCCTCTTCCTCGGCGATGTCATCGGGCTCGCGCTTGCGCAGCGCGACCACCTTGCGCATGACCTTGGTGTCATATCCACGCGCCTTGGCCTCGGCCATGACCTCTTTCTGCTGGTCGGCGATGTCCTTTTTCTCCTGCTCCAGCCGCTCGAACCGTTCAATGAACTGGCGCAGCTCGTCTGCGGTCACGCGATAGCTGGCATCGGTCGAGGTGTCGGACATCATGGGGCTCCTTACAGGGCGGTAAACGGGGTCAGGCCCCGTTCGTACCCAAGCCCGCGCAGCCCCGCAAGACGCAGAATTGGCCGCTTGCGTCGTTTACGCGCCTTGATCGAAATCCAAACGCCCTATAGGCAGAACAGGCTTTGGTTCGGCGAGGCGACTCGCCGTTAAAGGGAACATGGTGCGGCCTGCACAACAGGCCAAGTCCATGACTGCCCCCGCAACTGTAAGCGGAGAGTGCGATCGGCATATGCCACTGGATGTCCAAGGGGGATGTTCGGGAAGGTCCGGTCAAGCGATGACCCGCAAGTCAGGAGACCTGCCAGGGCGATCACCTTCATCCGGCGCGGGGCGCGCCGGGATGGACGAGCCAAAGGCCCGGAATGGTGACGCAAAACGCACCGTTTGGGCAAGGCGCACTGTCCTTTCCAAACTCAAGACAAAAGATATCGGGAAGGGACAGCCCATCATGACACGTTACCTGGCTTCGGCCTCTGCACTTGCTCTTATCCTCGCGGCCCCGGCGGCGCGCGCGCAGCAACTCACGCTTGATCTGGGCGAGATTTCCGTCACCGCCACCGCCGAGCCGCTTGAGGAAGGCCGCACCGGCACCTCGGTCCGGATCCTCACCGCCGAAGACGAATTGTCCGTGCCTGGCGATCTGCAACTGACCGACGCGCTGCGCCGTGAAACCGGGCTGAGTGTTTTGCAGAACGGCCCCGCCGGCACCTCGGCCGAATTGCGCATCCGCGGCGCGCAGGAACGTTATACGGCGGTATATGTCGACGGGATCAAGGTGAATGACCCGGCTTCCACCTCCGGGCAGTACGGCAATTTCGGCACTTTCGGCATCGGCGCGCTGGCCGGGGCCGAGGTGCTCAAAGGGTCGCAATCGGCGCTTTACGGCGGCTCGGCCGTGGCGGGGGTTGTGAACGTCTTCACCCTGCCCGATCTGGATGGCCCGCAAGGCATCACCCAGCGCGCCAACGTGATGTTCGGCAGCTTCGGCACCATCGCGGCCTCTTACGCATATGCCCACAATGCCGGGGCATGGAGCACAGCTTTTGCCCTCTCCTATGCCGAAGCCGACGGGTTTTCCGCAGGCGATGAAAACCGGGGCAATACCGAAGATGACGGATTCCGCGAAACCCGCGTCAGTTTCGGCGCGGCCTATCAGGCCAGCGACACGCTGCGGCTGGGGTTCAACGGGTTCTACGTGACCGCCGACACCGAATTCGACGAAGGCACCGGCGCGGGCCCTGTCGACGGCACACCGGGTGACGAGACCGGCACCCGCGAGGAAATCGGTCTGCGTCTTTTTGCCGAAATCGATACCGGCCTATGGCAGCATGATTTCGCGCTGTCCTATTTCAACGTGGACCGCACCCTTGTGTCGGCCACAGTCGCACCGGGCAGCTTTTCGGCATTCACCAGCACGTTCGAGGGCGAACGCCAGCGCTTTGACTGGCAATCCAGCGGTCAGATCAATGACCAGTTGCGCCTGACATTCGGGGCCGATTGGGAAAAGCTGACCGCGAAAAGCACATCGCTGCCCGGCGGCAGCGCCGAGACCACAAATACCGGCCTGTTTGCCGAGGCGCTTTACACGCCGAACAATCAGCTCGACATCAACGCCTCTGTCCGCTTTGACGACAACTCCCAGTTCGGGAACGAGACCACGGGCCGCCTTGCCGTCAGCTATCGGCCCACACAGGAACTGACCCTGCGCGGTGTACTGGCCACGGGTTTTCGCGCGCCGGTCGCATCCGAGCTGTTCTCGGCCTTCCCCGACCCTCTTTATCCCTTCTTCGGCAACCCCGCGCTTGCGCCCGAGACCAGCGAAAGCATCGAGATCGGGTTTGATTACCGGTTTGCACCAGATGCCGTGTTCTCGGCAACGGTGTTCCGCAACGAGATCGACAACCTGATCCAGTTCGCGCCCTGCCCCGTGACGGTCGATTTCGTGTTCTTCTCCTGCGATGCGGGCACCTTTTCCAGCCTCGCCAATGTGCCCGGCACCACCACTTTCGAGGGGGTCGAGCTGGAATATGAACACACCTTCTCCGACATGGTCGCGATGCGTCTGGCCTATACCTATATCGACGCGGCCACCGCTTCGGGCGCGCTTCTGCCCCGCGTGGCCGAACATGAGCTGTTTTTGGGCGTGGACGTGAACTGGACCGACCGATTTGCCACGCAGCTGTCGGTGACCCATCAGGCCGACCGCGCGCCCGATACCAGCCCCGCGCAGGTGCTGGGCGACTTCACCGTGGTCGATCTGAGCTTCACCTATGACGTGACCGATCAGGCTCAGGCTTACCTGGCGATCAAGAACGTCTTTGACGAGCAATACCAACAGATTGCCGGATACGGCACGTCCGACCGCGCGTTCTACGTTGGGGTCCGTGCGACATTCTAGGCTCATACGCCCCCTTGCGGCGGCGCTTTTCTGCGCCGCCCTTGGGATGCCTGCCCTGGCTCAGCCGGAACGTGTGGTGTCGGTGAACCTCTGCACCGATCAACTGGCCCTGATGCTGGCCGATGAGGGGCAGCTGGTCTCGGTCAGCCGTCTTGCCCATGACCCCGACAGCTCGGCCATGGTCGAGGCTGCATTGCCCCTGCCCACCAACGGATCTGGAGCAGAGGAGGTCTATCTTCTGAACCCCGATCTGGTGGTAGCGGGCACCTTCACCGATGCCGCCACCGTCCAGCTTCTGCGCGACCTGGGCATCCGGGTCGAGCTTTTCGCCCCGGCGCGGTCTTTGGACGATGTGCCCGCGCGCTTGCGCCAGATGGGTGACGCCCTGGGCCGGCAAGCCGAGGCCGAGGCGCTTGTTGCCGATTTCAACGCCAGGCTTGAGGCGCTGACCGTCACGCTAGAGCCACGCCCACGCGCCGCGCTCTATTACGTCAATTCCTATACCGCCGGGGACAAATCGCTGGCCCATGACATCCTGACCGTGGCGGGGTTCGACAATATCTCGTCCGGGCTGGGCATGGGCTGGGGCGGCGTTCTGGCGCTGGAACAGCTGGTCATGCTGGCCCCCGACGTGATCATCCAGGGCCGCGATTACCCCGGTCAGGCGCGGGCCGAAGACAACCTGACCCATCCCGCACTGACCGCCCTGCCCGGCACGCTGATGGCGGGCGAACTGACCGACCGCGACTGGATCTGCGGCACGCCACAGGTGTTGAATGCCGTCGAGGACATGCGCGCCCTGCGCCTGTCGATGGAGCCCGGGCAATGAGGCTTTTCCTGACCCTTCTGGCGCTGTGTGCGGTGCTGTTCGTGGCCTCGCTGACGTCGGGCCAGATCACGGCCGGGGTCTCCGAAAGCCTTGCCGCGCTCTTTGCCCGCGACGGCCTGCCCCTGTCGGTTGTCATGCAGGAGATCCGCCTGCCCCGCGCGATCCTCGCGGTGATGATCGGCGCGTCCCTCGGCATGGCGGGGGCAGCGATGCAGGGTTTTTTGCGCAACCCGCTGGCCGAACCGGGGCTGATCGGCGTGTCGGGATCGGCTGCCTTGGGCGCGGTGCTCGCTATCCAGACCGGGCTGACGCTTGTGTGCCCGCTGGCCCTGCCGCTGGCCGCTTTGACGGGTGCGGTGCTGGCCGTGCTGCTGATCCTGATGCTGGCCGGCCCGCGCGGGGCATCAATCACGTTGATCCTTGCGGGCATCGCAATTTCCGCACTGGCGGCAGCACTCACATCGCTGGTATTGAACCTCTCGCCCAACCCCTTTGCCGCCGCCGACATCGTCTTCTGGATGATGGGGTCGCTGGCGGACCGGTCCTTTGTGCATGTCTGGCTGGCGCTGCCCTTCATGGCCGTGGGCTGGGTTTTGTTGATCCTGTCAGGACGCGGCCTGGATGCGCTGACCTTGGGCGAGGATGCGGCGCACGCCATGGGCATCAACCTGACGCGTCTGCGGCTGATGGTCGTGATCGGCACTGCCTCTGCCGTGGGGGCCGCGACCGCTGTGGCGGGTGCCATCGGCTTCGTTGGCCTCGTCGTACCGCACCTGCTCCGCCGCTTCGTGGGCGCGCGCCCGTCCGCGCTCCTCTGGGCCTCGGCCCTTGGCGGGGCCGCCATGGTGCTGGCCGCCGATATCGCCGTGCGGGAGATCCTGCCGCAGCGTGATCTGAAGCTCGGCGTGCTGATGGCGCTGGTGGGTGCGCCCTTGTTCCTGCATCTGATCTTCAAAACGCGGAAGGAGATGGCATGACCCTCCTGTCGCTGCAAAACCTCACCGTCAGGCGCGGCGATTGCCCGGTGGTCGATGACGTCACCGTTTCCATCGCGGCGGGAGAATGCGTGGGCCTGATCGGCCCAAACGGCGCGGGCAAGACGACCCTTTTGCGCGGCGCGTTGGGGTTGTTGCCGCATGAGGGTCAATCGTCCCTCACCGACATGAGTGCCGCCGACCGCGCCCGCCACGCCGCCTGGATGCCCCAATCACGCGAGATCGCCTGGCCGGTGGAGGTCGATACCCTGATCGCCCTTGGCCGCATCCCCCACCTGCCGCGTGGCGCGAAACTGACGCCCACGGATCAAACCGCCATCGACGCCGCCATCGCCCGCATGGGGCTGGAAAGCTTCCGCCGCCGCACCGCCACGCAGCTGTCTGGCGGCGAACAGGCGCGGGTTCTGATCGCGCGGGCTTTGGCGCAGGATACGCCCCTTTTGCTGGCCGATGAGCCCATCGCGGGGCTGGACCCGGCCAGCCAGATTGCCACGATGCAGGTCTTCCGCGATCTGGCGAGGGATGGGCATGGGGTTGTGATCTCGCTGCATGATCTGGGGCTGGCGGCGCGGCATTGCTCGCGGCTCTTGATGATGCATGCCGGGCGTCTGATCGCCGATGGCCCGCCGCGCGACGTGCTGACGCCCGAGAATATCGCGCAGGTCTTCAACATCACCGGCTTCTGGGCCGACACGGATCACGGCCCCGTCTTCCAACCGATGGAGGTGACGAGATGAGCGTGACGCTGGACCGCCCCTGGCTGCGTTTCGATCTGGGCCGCCCCCACCGCGTGCTCAGCTGGTCCCTGACCCGCCCGGGGTTCGTGGAGGCCGACACGATCCTCTGGCGCGAGGTGCGCAATGCCGATCTGCCGGAAGATTTCGACGTGCATCGGTGGTTGACGGCAGAGCTTGGCAAGCGCGGCGATGAGGGGGCCGTCACCCTGCTGACCTCCCGCGATCTGGATGCGTTCGAGGTGGCAGACGCGACGGCTGAAGGCATCACCGCCCGCTGCGTCGCCACGGTGGGCCTGTCGAACGCAGAACATATCGGCACGCGGCTGGATCGGTCCGCCAAGGACTGGGGCACGATCAATGTGGCCGTGCAGGTGGATGCGCCTCTGGCCGATGCCGCGCTGGTGGAACTGGTGTCGATCGTGGCCCAAGCGCGGACCGCAGCAGTCATCGAAATGGCCCATGACCTGCCCACAGGGCGCACAACAGGCACCGGCACCGACTGCATCGCGATTGCCGCCTTGCGAGGAGAAGCGCCTTTCGCAGGCATGCATACGCCCGTGGGCGAAGCCGTGGGCCGCGCGGCCTATGACGCCGTTCACGCAGGGGCACAGGTCTGGATGGACCGCGTCCGGCGGGAGGGAGAATTCTGATGGCCTTCCCCCCCGAACGCATCGTGTGTCTGACGGAAGAAACCGTCGAAACGCTGTACCTGCTGGGTCAGGAGCATCGGATTGTCGGTGTCACCGGATACGCCGTGCGCCCCGCTCGTGTGCGTAAGGAGAAACCGCGCGTGGGGGCGTTTACCTCGGCTGATGTGCCCAAGATCCTCGATCTGAAGCCGGATCTGGTGCTGACCTTCTCGGACCTGCAGGCCGATATCGCGGCTGAGCTGATCCGCGCAGGCATCGCCGTTCATGCGTTCAACCAACGCTCCATTGCGGAGATCCTCGATATGATCCGAACGCTGGGCGCGTTGACCGGCACCAAAGGCCGTGCCGAGGCGATCATCCGCCGGTTCGAGGCCCGCGCGCATGTCTTGCGCACCACCCCGCGCCCCACCCGTCCGCGTGTCTATTTCGAGGAATGGGACGACCCGCCCATTTCCGGAATCGCCTGGGTGTCGGAACTGATCGAATTGGCAGGTGGTGAAGACGTGTTCGCCCATCTGCGCCGCGAACAAGGGGCGAAGAACCGCATTCTGGATCCCGCCCAAATCATCGACGCCAGACCGGATGTGATCCTGGCGTCGTGGTGCGGCAAGAAGGTTCGCCCCGAAAAGATCGCCGCGCGGCCCGGGTGGGGCGACATCCCTGCCGTTGCGCAGAACCGGATCGTTGAAATAAAGTCCCCCCTGATCCTCCAACCCGGGCCTGCCGCCCTGACCGACGGGCTGGAGGCCATCGTGAGTGCCCTTTGGGGCGAAGGAGCGCGCGCATGATCCCCCCCGATATGATCGCTTTTCTGGATCGCGGCGGCCCGGCTTTGTGGCTGATCGCAGCGCTGTCGGTGCTGACGCTGGCGCTGATCCTGTGGAAGATCTGGCACTTTTCGCTGATGGGCGCCTGGGCCGGGCGGGCCACGGAAGCCGCGATTGCCCACTGGGCGCGCGGAGAGACGGATCAGGCCCTTGCCACGGTCGCCGGGCGCGCGTCGCTCCGGGCGCGGCTGGCGCATTCGGCGATGACCGCGCGGCTGGACCCCAAACTGGACGAGGCCGCCGCGCGCGAGGAAACCACCCGCGTCGCGCGTGCCGATCTGGCCGAGGCGCGGCGGGGGCTGAGGGCGCTGGAGCTGATCGCGACCATCGCGCCATTGGTTGGCCTTCTGGGGACCGTTCTGGGCATGATCGAAGCGTTTCAGGCGCTGCAATCCTCGGGCAACCGCGCCGATCCCACGGTACTGGCGGGCGGCATCTGGGAGGCGCTTCTGACCACGGCAGCAGGCATGGCGGTGGCGATCCCCGCGGCCATGGCGCTCAGCTGGTTCGATTCCATTGTCGAACGGCTGCAAGGCGACATGGAAGACGCCGCCACCCGGATCTTCCTGCGCGGGGGCAAGTGATGTTTGCCTTCGCCGCCCCCCGCCCCCGGCGCAAGCCCAGCCTGACGCCCATGATCGACGTGGTCTTTCTGCTTTTGGTGTTCTTCATGCTGGCCTCGCGCTTTGGGCAGGACATGGCCCTGCCGCTGGTTGCAGGCACCGGGGCTGAGGCGTGGGAGGGCGCGCCGCGTCTGGTCACCCTGTCGGACACGGGGCTGGCGCTGAATGGCGCGTTGGTGGTGCTGGAGGATCTTGCCGCCGCCCTTGAGCCGTTGATGCCGGACAGGGCCGCGCCCATCGTCATTCAACCCATGGGCGGGGCCGATCTGGCCGCGCTGACGGCGCTGTTCGACACCCTGCGCGCGGCAGGCCTGAGCACCCTTGTTCTGGTGGAGGGTGAGAGATGAATTTCGCCCCCACCCGCCCCGCGCGCCGGCCCGCCGAAAACATCGTGCCGATGATCAACGTAGTCTTCCTGCTGCTGATCTTTTTCCTGATGACGGCGCAGATCACGGCTCCGCTGCCCTTTGACGTCACGCCTCCGGCCTCGGACAGCGAGGCACTGGCCGAAGGGCCGCAGGCGCTGCATATCTCGGCCGACGGGCAGCTTTTCTTCGATGGCGCCGAGGACGATGCGGTCTGGCCGGGGCTTGCCGCCTTGCCGCCTGATACACCCCTTATGATCCGCGCCGATGCCGGGTTTTCGGCGGCTGAACTGGCTGCGATCCTGACCCGGCTGACCGGGCTGGGGATTACCCGGATCGCGCTTGTCACCGAAGGGGGCGCGTGATGCGGCTGGTTGAAGGGGCGATCTTCCTCAGCCTTGCGACGGGCCTTCACATGGGCCTCTGGGCCGCTGCGCCCGCGCCCGACGGGGCAACGCCGTCGGGCGATAACGGGCGGGAAGAGATAACGATTACCCCCGCCAGCGCAGGCATGACGCAGATGGTGCGCGCCTGGCAGAGCCCGCCTCAGGTGGCGACGGATCTGAACGCCACGACCGCGCCCGAGACCGCCACGCCTGTCGCTCTGCCCGCCCCGGTGGCTCCTGCCCCGAAAATGGCCCTGCCGGGCCGCCCCGCCCTGCCGGACCATGGCAGCGCCCCGCAGGCGGAAGAGACCCCACCCACCGCACCGCGCACACCGCCGGTGACCGCGCTAGCCCAACCCGCCGCGCCCGAAGCCAGCCAGCCGCCCGCACCCGACGCGCGCCCGCAGGCGCGGCCCCGGCCTGCGCCCGCGCCACGTCTGCAGGCCCCGGACACCGCCGCCCTGCCCCGCGCCGACACGCAACCGGCCACACCGCAACCCAAGGCACGCGCGCAAGGCGCCCCGCAGAAAAAGCCCAGCGCCGGAGCCGCCTCTGGCACACAGCAGGCCGCCGCTACACAAAGCGCGCAAAGCGCCACGCTTCAGGCGCAATGGGGTGCACGGATCCAGCGAAAGGTGCATCGCAGCCTGTTTTATCCGCGCGGCGCATCCGGGTCGGGGACCGCGCGCGTGGCGCTGACGGTGGATCGCAACGGGCGGCTGCAGGGGCTGACGCTGATCCGGTCCTCGGGCGTGGCGGCCTTTGACGATGCGGCCCTGAGCGCCGTGCGCCGTGCGGGCCGTTTCCCAAAAGCCCCCGACGGGCTGGGCGAGGCCAGCTATCGCTTTACCATGGGATTAAATTTCAAACCGTGAGGCCTTGTGCGAAGCGGCGGGGTCCCGGCGCGGGGCCGGGACGCGTCGCGCTCTGGACGCGGCCCCGCCAATCGGCTAGGCGAAGCCCGCATCGACGAAGGAGCGCGACATGGTGTTTGAACTGATCGTATGGGCCGGCGTGGCCGTATCGGTCCTGGGCCTGATCGGTCTGATCTGGTCAATCATCCGCGTGGCCCGCGCGCGCCGCACCATCACCGATGACGAGGCCCTGCGCGCTGAAATTCAAAAAGCGCTCCCGATCAACCTGGGAGCGCTCTTTCTGTCGGTCATCGGTCTGATGATGGTGATGCTGGGGATCTTCCTGGGCTAACCCGCCCCAGGCGATCAGACCGGCATATTGTCAAAGCGCGCCTCGATCGCTTCTTCGATCAGCTCGGAATTCAGCTTCTTCAGACGGCTGGGCACCCGCACGCCATCCGCTTCCAGATGGGTCAGGAATTTTTGCAGGCGCGGCTGAAGCGACAGCCGTGTCGATGCATTGGCGCGCGCAATCTCGGCTTCGAGCGATTCCGCGTGTCGGGTCCATTCGATTACTGACATGTTCCTCTCTCCCTTGGCTACCCGGTGAAGATGCCTGTTTCCGGTAACGGAGATAAGACATCTTTGGCCGATTTTGGCGCGAGCCGCCCAAATGGGCAGAAATCTGCTTAATAAAGCGGCAAGATCGGCGTATTGCTTAGGGGGCGGAAACTGCCACAGGGCCGCGCCGCGCGCCTTGATGTGCGTCAATACGCGGTGTCTGGACGGGATTGATACATATTCGCAAATGGCTATATGTTGCGAAAAAAGGGAGGGCACCATGTCACCAGAGGTCAAAGCATTCTTCGACACAGCAACCAACACCGTGTCCTATGTGGTGCGCGACCCCAATGGGCGCGCGGCGGCGGTCGTGGATTCGGTTCTGGATTTCGACCACGCCTCGGGGCGGACCGACACGGCCTCGGCCGATGCGATCATCGCCTATGTGAAGGAAAACGACCTGCGGGTGGAATGGATCCTGGAAACCCATGTCCACGCAGATCACCTGAGCGCCGCGCCCTATCTGCAAGAGGCCCTGGGCGGCAAGATCGGCATCGGCAAACAGATCACCGTGGTGCAGGACACCTTCGGCAAGATCTTCAACGAAGGCACGGAATTTCAACGCGACGGGTCGCAATTCGATGCGCTTTTCGCCGATGGCGATGTGTTCCATGTGGGCCAGATGCGCGGGGCGGTGATGCACACGCCCGGCCACACGCCCGCATGCCTGACCTATGTGATCGGCGACGCGGCCTTTGTGGGCGATACGCTGTTCATGCCCGATTTCGGCACGGCGCGCTGCGATTTTCCGGGCGGGTCATCGTCGGACCTTTACCAGTCGATCCAGCGCATTCTGGCCCTGCCGGATGAGACGCGGGTTTTCGTGGGCCATGATTACAAGGCTCCGGGCCGCGATGAATACGCCTGGGAGACCACCGTGGGCGAACAGAAGGCGCTGAACGTGCATATCGGCCAGGGTCGCAGCATCGAGGAATTCGTCGAAATGCGCGACGCCCGCGACGCGACGCTGGGCATGCCCCGGCTGATCCTGCCGTCGCTGCAAGTGAACATGCGCGCGGGCCACATGCCGCCTGCGGATGAAAACGGCGATGTGATGCTGAAATTGCCGGTCAATAAACTCTAAGACAACCTCAAGGGGACATATGGAACAGGATTGGATCATGGGCCTGATCGGCGGCGTGCTGATCGGGCTGGGTGCGGCGGTGTATCTGCTGGGCAATGGGCGCGTCATGGGCGCAAGCGGGATCATCGGCGGGTTGATCGACGGATCGGGCCGCAACACGGGCAAGGAACGGCTGGTGTTCCTGGCCGGATTGGTGGGCATGCCGGCGCTGCTTTACGTGATGACGGGCGCTCAGGCGACAACGCATCTGACGGGCAACTGGGCGGTGATCATCGCCGCGGGGCTGCTGGTGGGCATCGGCACGCGGGTGGCCAATGGCTGCACCTCGGGTCATGGGGTCTGCGGCATCTCGCGGTTTTCGCTGCGCGGGATCGTGGCGACGCTGATCTATCTGGCGGCGGGCGGTCTGTCCCTGCTGCTGATGCGCCACGTGGCGGGGGTGATCTGATGCGGTATCTGATTGCGCTGATTGCCGGCAGCCTTTTTGGCGCGGGCCTGTTCGTGTCGGGGATGACCGACACCACCAAGGTGCAGGGCTGGCTGGACGTGTTCGGGGCCTGGGATCCGACGCTGGCCTTCGTGATGGGCGGTGCGATCCTGCCGATGATGGTGGCCTGGCGGCTGACCGCGAACCGTGCGCCTTTGGCGGGCGGTCAGTTCCCCGAGGCGCCCGGCACGCAGATCGACCGCAAGCTGGTGATGGGGTCGGTCGCCTTTGGCGCGGGCTGGGGCCTGGCGGGGCTGTGCCCCGGACCGGCGATTGCCTCGCTCAGCTATGGCGGCGCGGGGGGGCTTGTGTTCCTGGCGGCGATGCTTCTGGGCATGGGGGCCGCGCCGCGCATGGGGCGGTATCTGGACAGCCCGGCCCACGCGGCGTAATCCAGAGCCATGGATATTCGACAGCTCACCCCCCGCTATTCCGTCTCGCCCCAGATCAGCGCCGAGGATCTGGCCGGGATCGCCGCCGCCGGTTTCACCACGGTGATCTGCAACCGCCCCGATGAAGAGGTGCCGCCCAGCCATCAGGCCGCCTCCATCGGCGCGGCGGCCGAGGCGGCGGGGCTGAGCTTCAAGGTGCTGCCGATCACCCATCAAAGCATGACGCCGGAAACCGTCGCCACTCAGCGCGACCTGGTCGACGGGTCTGACGGGCCGGTTCTGGCCTATTGCGCGTCGGGCACGCGCTGTTCGGTGATCTGGGCGCTGGATGCCGCGCGCGAGATGCCGGTCGATGACGTGCTGGAGACGGCGCGGCGCGCGGGCTATGCGCTGGACAATCTGCGCCCCACGCTTGAGGCGATTTCACAGAACGGCTGAGGCCGGCGCTTACAGATCGTTCAGATCGATATCGCCAAGGTCCAGATCCAGATCCGCCGCCGGGAAGGTGGCGGGCAGCTGGATGTTGTCGTCCGTCCCTTCCGCACCCCCGTCGAACGCGGCCAGATCATCGGGCGTCAGCCCCGCCAGCGCCGTGATCTGATCCGCCGCCTCCTCCGGCGAGAGGGTGCTGAGGTCGTCCATCGACAGATCGGGGGACAAGTCCGGCATATCGGGCATATCCGGGGCGGCAAACGCCTCGGCACTCTCGGACGCCGGGGCCAGCGCGGTCAGTTGCGGATCGAACCGGTCGGATGAGGCCAGCCTTGGCACCGGCAGTTGCGCCATCAGCCGCACCGCGCGGTGGCCGTTCATCTGGCCCAGCTGACCGCGCGCCACGACGCGGTCGGTCAGGGTGACAAGCGCCGTGTCATCCAGCCGTTCGCGCGGCAGGGGCAGCGTGTCGCCGACCTTGAGCGCGTTCAGCTCGCTCACCGGCAGGCGGAAACGGGCCAGCACGGCGCGCAGTTCGGTCTCAACCTCCAGAAGCGGGCTTTGGGCTGCGCGTTCCGCCGCGCTGGCGCTGTCGGGGCTGTCCTGATTGCGCGCGTCCCCGTGGTCGGGCAGAACCAGCACCACCTGTGCCTGATGGGTGCCCAGCGCGATATCCACGGTCAGGGTGAAAATGCGGTACCGTCTGGCCCTGAGCGCCAGAAGCACCGTGCGCGCATCGTCGATGCGCGCGCCAAAGCGGATCGACCGGAAGCAGGCCTGATCGCCTTCATCCTCCGCCAGATCGCAGGCGCGCGACAGCACGCCCTCCAGCAGCGGTGCGGCAAGTGCGGCATCGGTATCGGTATCGGTATAAGGGCGCGGATCGGCGGGGCGGTCCAGCACGCGGCCCATGGTCTGCTGCTGGATCAGCGCCCCCACCAGCGGCAGAGAGACCGAGGCCGCCCCAGTCATCCCGCCGGGGCAATCCAGCACCATCAGCATGTCGTCATCCGACAGAACACCGTCCAGATCGTCAGGCAAAAGCCGCGCCTGTTTGCCGCCCACCATGCCCAGCGCCAGTTCGAACAGATCTTCGCCCGCACGCGCCACGGACAGACGCAGCGCCCGCAAGGCGGTCATCTGCCGGGCCGAGCTTTCCCGATGCTCCCCGGCCAGCTTGCGCTTGAGCGTTGCAGTCACGAAGGCGGTCCTGACTTGGTTCCTGATCACGGACGGGCGCAAGAACGCCCGCGGCCCCTTCCCTAGCGCAACAGTGGTTAAGAATGGCTATACAATCGCAGAATTTGGTTACTGCGCCGCCATGGCATGGGCTTTGGGCAGGATCACGCGGAACGCACCGCCGCTGTGGTCGTTCAGATAATGGATATCCCCGCCCAGCCGTTCGAGGATCTCGCGGCAGATCGCAAGACCCAGCCCCGCGCCGCCCGCCTTGTCGCCGCTGACGCGGGCGAATTTCTCGAATACCAAAGCGCGGGCATGGACGGGTACGCCGCTGCCGTTGTCCAGAAAATCCACCGCCAGACGATCGCCCAGATTGCGCACGCGGATGGTCAGTTCGGGCCGCGCCGCGTCGCAATATTTGCTGGCATTGGCGATCAGGTTGATGAAGACCTGCGCCAGACGGTCCAGATCGGTGTAAAGCGCCACCGCCTCGTCCACGCCGCGGCGATGCACGGCCATACCTTCGGTTGTGCCCGCAAGGGCGGCCGCGACGGCCTGATCCAGCACGTCGGTCAGCTGGCCCGAGCGCATGTCCAGGCTGACCTGCCCGCTTTCCAGCACGCTGAGATCCAGCAGATCGTCCAGCAGCCGCGTCAGGCGCAGCGCCTCGTCATGGATAACGCCCGCGTAACGGGCCTTTTCCTCGGCGCTCAGCCCGTCTTCGTCGCGCATGATCTCGGAAAAGGCGCGGATCGAGGTCATGGGCGTGCGCAATTCATGGCTGACCTGGCTGAGGAAGGCGTCTTTCTGCACCGACAGCTGCGTCAGCTTTTCATTGGCCTCGCGCAGCTGTGCGGCGGTGCGGGTCAGTTCGGCGGATTTCTCTTCAAGGCGGCTGGAATATTCCAGCATCTGCGCGGATTCGTCCGCGACCGCCAGCAGGTCTTCGACAGACACGGCCGAGCCGCCGACGATCTGGCCCACCATCGCATGGGCCGTAGCGGTGCCCACCGACCCGCTGAGTTCGCGTTCCAGCGTCTCGAGGAACGCGGGCGTGGGTTCGGGCAGATGCCCGCGCGCGCCCTGCCGTTCGGCCTCGCGCTGGAACAGATCCTGCGCCTCAGCCGGGCCAAGGATCCGCTGGGACATGATCATCAGGTCTTCGGATTGGGCGACGGACCCGCTCCAGCCGCGCGGCCCGAAGGAATGGTCGAACACGTTGACGAATTGCGCCCCCTGCAGCCGCTCCACGGGGCCGGGAAAGGTCATCATCGACACGGCAAAGAAGACGGCGGTGTTCAGCGAGAGGCTCCACAATACGGAATGCACGATCGTGTCCATCCCGGTGATCCCGAACAGCGCGTATGGCCGCAACCAGTCGATGCCCCAAGGCCCCTGTTCCATCACCGAGGCGGGCAGCAGCCCGTTCGCGCCGAACCCCGGCAGCAGCAGCGTATAAACCCAGATCGCAAAGCCCAGCGACAGGCCCGCCAGCGCGCCGGCCCGTGTGGCCCCGCGCCAGAACAGCCCGCCCACCAGCGCGGGGAGGATCTGCGCGATGCCCGCAAAGGCGATCAGGCCAATCGCGGCCAGCGCCGCGCCGCCGCCTGACAGCCGGTAATAGAGATAGCCCAAAACCAGGATCGCCGCGATGGCGATGCGGCGCGACAAGAGCACCACATGGCGCACATCGCCCGAGATCGACGCCCCCTGCCCCGACCGCGTGGAGAGGTAGATCGGCATGACCACATGGTTCGAAATCATGATCGACAGCGCCATGGCCGCCACGATCACCATGGACGTGGCCGAGGAAAACCCGCCGATGAAAGCCAGCATCGCCAGCCCCTCGTTCCCCTGGCTGAGCGGCAGGGACAGCACGAACAGATCCGGGTTCGATCCCTGTGGCATCAGATCCAGCCCCACCACCGCGATGGGGATGACGAAAAGGCTCATCAACAGCAGATACAGCGGGAAGGCCCAGGCCGCGACGCGCAGGTGGCGTTCATCTTCGTTTTCGACCACCATCACCTGGAACATGCGCGGCAGGCAGATCACGGCCGCGGCGGCCAGCAGGGTGATCGCGGTCCAGCGGCCTCCATGCACCTCCCACTGCCCGATTTCCGAGACATCGATCCGTGCCAGCGTCTCGCCCATGCCGCCGGCAAGGCCCCAGACGACAAACACGCCCACCGCGATCAGCGCAAACAGCTTGACCACCGCCTCCAGCGCGACGGCGATCACCACGCCGTGGTGGCGTTCATTGGCATCCAGATTGCGCGTGCCGAACAGGATTGCAAAAATGCCCAGCCCGATGGCGGCCCAGAAAGCGCCGGTTTCCATGGTGCGTGTGGCGTCTTCTTCGGTGAAGACCGACAGCGACAGGGCAATGGATTGCAGCTGCAGCGCGATATAGGGCGTGACCGAGATCACGCAGAGGATCGTCACCCCGATCGCCAGCCCGTTCGACTTGCCATAGCGCGAGGACAGCAGGTCGGCGATAGAGGTCACGCGCTGACTGCGCCCGATGCGCACCAGTTTGCGCAGGCCCCACCACCAGCCGATCATCACCAGCGTGGGGCCGATATAGATCGTCACGAATTCCAGACCCGACCGCGCGGCGTATCCCACCGCGCCGTAAAAGGTCCAGCCGGTGCAATAGACCGACAGCGACAGCGTATAGACAAGAGGGGAGCGCAGCCATTGCGCCCGGCCCATGGCCGCCGCCCGTTCCGCCAGCGCCGCCACCAGAAACAGAAGCGCCACATAGCCGAGACAGACCGAGACAAGCAGGTTGAGCGAGGCCATCTTACCGCGCGTCCTCGTCGCCCAGCCCTTCCGAGCCCATCGGTCCCCAGCCGCGCGACTTCAGACCAAAGAGAAAGGCCAGACCAATCAGAAAGGCCCAGACGCCGAAGATATAAAGAACAGCCGTCGACATCGGCACCGGATCGGTCTCGGGTCCGGCGGTATCCGGCGTGGGCCACAGCAGCGGAATGGCAAAAAGCGCCAGGCCCAGGATGGGCAGCAGGCGGGCGGCATCCATGATGCGACGGCGGCGATAGGTTTCGCGTTCCAGAAAGACCGATGGGCGCCGGGCGCTCATCTGGCGTCTTTCTCGCCGATCAGTTCGCGCACGGCACTGAGCACTTCGGCGTTGGAAAAGGGTTTTGTCATGAACCGGCTGACCCCGGCCTTTTCGGCCATGTCGCGGTCGCGGGTCTGGCCGCGCGCGGTCAGCATCAGAACCGGCAGATCGGCAGTGGCGGCATCGGCGCGCAGATCGCGCAGGATATCCATGCCGGACCGGCCCGGCAGCATCATGTCCAGCACCAGCAGGTCGGGGGCCACGCGCGCGACCTCGGCCACCGCGTCGGAACCATTGGCATGGGTATGCACGCTCCACCCGTCGCGGGACAGAAGAAAACGGATGGCTTCGATGATGTTCGGTTCATCTTCGATCAGCAAAACGTTGCGGCTCATGGATATGGCGCTCCCCCTTTGTCAGCCCTTGATGCCGCTTCCCCTTCGGCGGGCTGGCCTGCAGTTTCCTGCACGCGTCTGACGATTTATGCCCGTTTTGTGGGCGCTGTCAAAACTCTTCACGCAGGACAGACGGTTCGCGCCTTGCGGGACACTGCGTGCGCGGACACACGCGACAGGTGCTGCCGACTTCGGGCACGTCGCGGTCGGTGGGCTGGGCCACCGGCACGATCAGCATGGTCGACAGATACAGGGGGTCTTCGTCGAAACCGGGGCGCGCACGCGGATGGGCCACGGCGAAACATTCAAAACAGGCGGTGCTGCGCCCGATCTGCGCCACGGTGCGCCGCAGGGGCACCTGCGGACGGGTGAGCGCGGTAAAGACCGGCCAGAGCGGGCAGGACGCCCCGAAACGCGGCAAGGCAAAGCCCGTGACCTGCTTGCGGAAGAGGATACTGCCCGAGGCGTCGCAGACCACAAGCCCCACTTCGGTCTCCAGCAGATCGTCGGGCATCGCCGCGACCCGGCGCAGCATCATCTGCAGCGGCACATCGAAATGCGCAGCAAGCGCCGCCGGGTCCAGCCCCAGATCGCCCAGCGCCGCGCGCATGTCGGGCAGCGGCAGCGCGGCGGCATCGCTGGCATATTGGCGCAGCGCTTCCCCCGCGATGGCGCGGGCGGCGTCGGTGGTCAGCGCCGCGCGGTCGCGGGCCAGTTGATCGGGGGTCAGGCTGCCCTCTTCCAACGCGGGGAAATGGTGGCCGGTTTCTGCAAAGAAGGCCTCGACCTCTTCCTGCGGGGCGGCGCGGCGGTCGGGGACCTCTTCGCTGTCGTCCAGGTAATCCACCAGCGCCTTGGAGCTGTCGGCCAGCCGCAGGCTGTCTTCGTTCAGGTTGCGGTGAAACCGCGCGCGCCATTCCGGTTCGATCTCGTCATTTTCGGCCAGGATCGACGCGGTGGAGCGGATCGCGGTGGCGGTCGAAAGCACCTCGTGCAGGGAGGCCGCCAGATGCGGATCATGGTTGAGCCTGTCCGACAGCTCGCCCACCGTGCGTTCAAGCGAGGCCACCCGGCGGTGTGAGGCGGTCAGCAGCGCGGCCCAGCCGGGAAAGCGGCCCGCGAATTCATCGACGCGGTCCAGCTCGGCCCCGGCGGTGCTGAGATCGGCGGCCGCTTCACGCAGGGAGGCGATCAGCGCGGCCTCGGCCCCATCGGTGAGAAGCGACGGCTCCACCCCCAGTTCGGTGGCGATGTCGACCAGCAGTTTTCCCCCGATTCTGCGGCGGTTATGTTCAATGAGATTGAGGTAGGAGGCCGAAATTCCGACCTGCCGGGCCAGATCAGCCTGGCGCAGTCCGGTGATGGTGCGGCGTTCGCGAATGCGGCTTCCGGTCAGAGTATCGCGTACCATCGTCTACAGCGGCCTTTTCCGAATAGTTTCAGTAGCTTTCTGCGGTGCGGTGAAACGAAATTTACACCCACCCCCCTTCAGCTTTTCAACTGTTTACAAAATAATCGTGCAAGACAAGGGGCTTATTGTGCAATTTTCCAATCCGCTGCGATAATCCATTTGCACGAATGTGCCTGAACGCCCCGGTTGAGGAGCCGCACGCGTTCAATTCACGAAATGGGAGGATTTCATGTCCAAATCTAATGTCACTCGTCGTGGCGTACTTCGCACCGGTGCCGTCGCAGGCGCTGGTCTGGCCGTTCCAACGATCTTTACGGCCTCGTCCGCCTCGGCCTTTACCAACGAACCGACGGGAAGCTCGGTCACGCTGGGCTTCAACGTGCCCCAGACAGGCCCCTATGCGGACGAAGGTGCCGACGAACTGCGCGCCTATGAGCTGGCGGTCGAACACCTGAACGGCGGCGGCGATGGCGGCATGCTGAACACCTTCAGCTCGAAAGCGCTGCAGGGTAACGGCATCATGGGCAAGAAGGTCGAATACGTCACCGGCGACACGCAAACCAAATCGGACGCCGCGCGCGCATCGGCTAAGTCGATGATCGAAAAAGACGGCGCGATCATGATCACCGGCGGTTCGTCCTCGGGCGTGGCTGTGGCTGTGCAGGCGCTTTGCCAGGAAGCCGGCGTGATCTTCATGGCGGGTCTGACGCATTCGAACGACACCACCGGGAAAGACAAGCGGGCCAATGGCTTCCGCCACTTCTTCAATTCCTACATGTCGGGCGCAGCGCTGGCACCGGTGCTGGCCAATGCTTACGGCACCGACCGGAAGGCCTATCACCTGACCGCAGACTATAACTGGGGCTATACCACGGAAGAGGCTGTGCGCAGCTCGACCGAGGCGATGGGCTGGGAAACCGTGGGCACCGTTCTGACACCGCTCACGCAGACCGACTTCTCGTCCTATATCGCGCCGGTTCTGCAATCGGATGCCGACGTTCTGGTTCTGAACCACTATGGCGGCAACATGGTGAACTCGCTGACCAACGCGGTGCAGTTCGGCCTGCGTGACCGTATGGTCAACGGCAAGAACTTCGAAATTGTTGTGCCGCTCTACTCGCGCCTGATGGCGAAAGGTGCGGGCGCGAACGTGAAAGGCATCTTCGGCTCCACCAACTGGCACTGGTCGCTGCAGGACGAAGGCTCCAAGGCCTTCGTGCAGTCCTTCGGCACCAAGTACGGCTTCCCGCCGTCCCAGGCTGCGCACACCTGCTATGTGCAGGCGCTGCTTTATGCCGATGCGGTGGAACGTGCAGGCTCGTTCAACCCCTGTGCGGTTGTCGAGGCGCTGGAAGGCTTCGAATTCGACGGCATGGGCAACGGCCCGACGCTCTATCGTGCTGAAGACCACCAGTGCTTCAAGGACGTGCTGGTCGTGAAGGGGAAAGAGAACCCCTCGTCCGAATTCGACCTTCTGGAAATCGTCGAAGTTACCCCGGTCGAGCAGGTCACATACGCCCCCGATCACCCGCAATTCGCGGGCGGCGCACTGGGCACCTGCAACGCCGGCGCATAAGCGCGGGCAAAGTCTTCAGCGAAGACTTTGGCGCAGATTTTTCCCTGAAAAATCTGCCCCCTCAACGCCAGGTCTCGCCCCATCACGGGGCGAGACGATTTTCACATCTTTTCATGGGTGGACAAGATGGACGCCATAATCCTGCAAATTCTCAACGGGCTTGATAAGGGCTCGGCCTATGCGCTGATCGCGCTGGGGCTGACGCTGATCTTCGGCACGTTGGGCGTGGTCAACTTCGCGCATGGCGCGCTTTTCATGATCGGGGCCTTCTGCGCCGTGACGCTGAGCCGGATCCTGACGCTGAGCCATGAGGTGATCGACGAAACCAGAAAAGACTTTCTGGGCAATCCGCTGAAGGTGGATGTGCCTTATGTCTATGACTGGTTCGGGCAGGAAACCGGCGATGTGATCATCGACTGGGCGGTTCCCTTGTCGATCCTCTTTGCCATTCCGATCATGATCGGGATCGGCGTGATCATGGAACGCGGGCTGATCCGCCACTTCTACAAGCGCCCCCATGCGGACCAGATCCTGGTGACCTTTGGCCTGGCCATCGTCTTGCAGGAGATCATCAAATATTTCTATGGCGCCAACCCCATCCCGACCCCGGCCCCCGACGCCTTTGTCGGATCGTTCGATTTCGGAGCCGCCGTGGGTATGGAGGCCGGACAGATCATCTATCCATATTGGCGGCTGGTCTATTTCGCCTTTGCAGCCGTTGTGATCGGCGCGGTCTTTGCCTTCCTGCAATTCACCACCTTCGGGATGGTCGTGCGTGCGGGCATGGCCGACCGGGAGACCGTGGGCCTTCTGGGCATCAATATCGACAAGCGCTTTACCATCATGTTCGGGCTGGCGGCTGCGGTCGCGGGGCTGGCGGGCGTGATGTACACGCCCATCAACTCGCCCAACTACCATATGGGCATGGACTTCCTTGTTTTGTCCTTCGTCGTGGTGGTTGTGGGCGGCATGGGCTCACTGCCCGGAGCGGTTCTGGCGGGCTTCCTGCTGGGCATTCTGGAAAGTTTTGCGTCGATGCGCGAGGTGATCGACCTGATCCCCGGCATCAACCAGGTGATCATCTATCTGGTCGCCATCATCATTCTGCTGACGCGTCCGCGGGGCCTGATGGGCCGCAAGGGCGTGATGGAGGAGTAATTCCATGTTCGGACTGGACAAACGCGACACAACCCTCCTGCTGATCGTGGCGGCGCTGGTGGCGCTGGCCCCGTTCCTGCTGAACCCGTTTCCGGAAAACTCGGATCTGGCGCAGTTCAACGCGGGATACCCCGACCTGATGCAGCGTTTCGTGATCTTCGGGATCTTCGCCATCGGGTTCAACATCCTCTTCGGTCTGACGGGCTATCTGTCCTTCGGGCACGCGGCCTTCCTGGGCGTGGGATCCTATGCGGCGGTGTGGATGTTCAAACTGCTGAGCATGAACATCATCCCGGCCATCGTTTTGGCGGTGATCGTGGCGGGCGTCTTTGCCCTGCTGATCGGCTTTATCAGCCTGCGGCGGTCGGGGATCTACTTCTCGATCCTGACGCTGGCCTTTGCGCAGATGTCCTTTGCGCTGGCCTATTCGGTGCTGACACCGATCACCGGCGGGGAAACCGGCCTGCAGCTGGCGCTGGACGACCCGCGCATCATCGGCCAGCAAGTGACCGAAGGGGGCAACATCCCCGTGCCGTCGCTGTTCGGGCTTGAGATGCGCGACAGTGCCGAGCTGGCGCTGGGCCCGTGGCTTTTCACCTTCAACATCGGCTATTACGTCTGCGCGATCATCATGCTGATCGCTTTCTATATCTCGATCCGCATCTTCCGGTCACCTTTTGGCATGATGCTGCGCGCGATCAAATCGAACCAGCAGCGGCTGAACTATACCGGGCTGAACTCGCGCCCCTATACGCTGGCGGCGTTCGTGATCTCGGGCATGTATGCCGGGCTGGCGGGCGGCCTGATGGCGTCGATGGACCCGCTGGCGGGAGCCGAACGGATGTTCTGGACCGCCTCGGGCGAGGTTGTTCTGATGACCATTCTGGGTGGCGCCGGCACGCTGATCGGGCCGATCCTGGGTGCAGGCATGATCAAGTACATGGAGAACATCATCTCCAAGATCAACAAGACCATCCTGCATGAATGGTTCTATTGGATGCCGGACGGTCTTGAGGACGCGATGGTGTCGATCGTCTACCCCTTCATCGGGAAAGGCTGGCACCTGACGCTGGGGATCATCTTCATGCTGGTGGTGATCTTCCTGCCCGGCGGTCTGGTCGAAGGCGGCCAGCGCATTGCCAACTTCTTCCGTGGCCGCAAAGCCGCGAAGCAGGAAGGCAAAGGCACAACCGAGCCTGCGGAATAAGGAGAGAGACGGATGGGTATTCTTGAAGTCAAAAACGTGGGCAAGCGGTTCGGCGGCCTTCAGGCGCTGAGCAATGTGAACCTGAGCGTCGCGGAAAACACCGTGCATGCGATCATCGGGCCCAACGGCGCGGGCAAATCCACCCTGCTGAACTGCTTCGTGGGCAAGCTGATCCCCGATACCGGGTCAGTGATGTTCGACGGGCAGTCGGTGCTGGGCCGCTCCCCGCACGAGATCAACCAGATGGGCATTTCCCGCGTGTTCCAGACGCCCGAGATCTTTGGCGATCTGACGGTTCTGGAAAACATGATGATCCCCTGCTTTGCCAAGCGCGACGGGTCGTTCGAGCTGAACGCCCTGAGCGGGGTGATGTCACAGAAGGACATCATCGAACGGGCCGAGCATGTGCTGGAAGACATGAACATGGCCGACAAGCGCCATATGCATGCAGCGTCCATGTCACGCGGCGACAAACGGCGGCTGGAGATCGGCATGTGCCTGAGCCAGGAGCCGCGTCTACTGTTGCTGGACGAGCCGACCGCGGGTATGGCGCGGGCCGATACCAACAACACCATCGACCTGCTGAAAGAGATCAAGGAAAAGCGCGACATCACCATCGCCATCATCGAACACGACATGCATGTGGTGTTCTCCTTGGCCGAACGGATCACGGTGCTGGCGCAAGGCACGCCCCTGGTCGAGGACACGCCCGAGAACATCAAGGGCCACCCCAAGGTGCGCGAAGCGTATCTGGGCGAAAGCGCGTAAGGAGACGATCAGATGAACGTCAAACCCGACTTTTCCAAAAACGCCAACCAGGCCACCACGGCCCCGGCCTTCCTGTCGGTCTGGGACATGCATTCCTATTACGGCGAAAGCTATATCGTGCAGGGCATTTCCTTTAACGTGCACGAGGGCGAAATCCTTGCCCTTCTGGGCCGGAACGGGGCGGGCAAGACCTCGACTCTGCGGTCGATTGCGCGTCTGGGCGATCCGCAGGTGACCCATGGGGAAATCTGGCTGGACCACCAGCCGCTGCACAAGATGACCAGCTATGAGGCCGCATCGGTCGGCCTGGGCCTGGTGCCGGAGGACCGGCGGATCATTCAGGGCCTGACGGTGGAAGAGAACCTGAAGCTTGCCCAGATCGCCCCGCCCGTGGGCTGGTCGATCGAGCGGCTTTACGACCTGTTCCCCCGCCTGGGTGAACGGCGCAATCAGGAAGGCACCACACTGTCGGGCGGTGAACAGCAAATGCTGTCGATCGCCCGCGCGCTGGCGCGCGACATCAAGGTGTTGCTGCTGGACGAGCCTTACGAGGGTCTGGCCCCGGTGATCGTGGACGAGATCGAAAAGACGCTGATCCACATCAAGGAACAGGGCATGACGACCGTGATCGTGGAACAGAACGCGGTGCGCGCGCTGGAGCTGGCGGATCGTGCGGTGATCCTGGACACGGGCGGGATCGTCTTTGACGGCACGGCCGCCGAAGTTCTTGAGAATGCCGAGCTGCGGGCGGAATACCTGGCGATCTGATCCCTCCCCGCGTGCGGCCTGAACAAGATCAGAGCGATAGACTTTGCCGGCCCCAACCGGGGCCGGCTTTGTTTTGCGGTTGTGATTTGCGATCATGTGCCCGTTTCCGCAGCGGTGCCACGCACTTTCGAAATTGCGTGTTAAGCGCTTTCGAAAGCGCTTGATCAAGGCGTTTCGAAACGCCTTTGGCGCAGTGGTTACTGGGCGGTCCAGCCCCCGTCGATGGGGATCGATGTGCCGGTGATGTTATGCGCCACCGGGGCGCAGAGCCAGAGCGCCAAAGCGCCGATTTCTGACGGATCGGACGTGCGCAGGGAGGGTTGCTTTTCAGACAGCAGCTCGGCGATGCCTGCGTCGCGGTCGCCTCCATGGGCCTCTGCGCGCGCGTCGATCTGGGGCTGGATGATGGCGGTTTCGGTCCAGCCCGGGCAGATGCAGTTGACGGTCACCCCGCCGCTTGTGCGGTCGCCCTTGTCGGCATATTCCAGCGCCGCAACCCGGCTGAGGCCCACCAGCCCGAATTTCGCGGCCACATAAGGCGCTTTGTCTTTCGAGGCGACCAGCCCGTGCACCGAAGCGATGTTGATCACCCGTCCATAGCCGCGCGCGGCCATTCCGGGCATCGCGGCCTGCATGGTGTGGAAAGCCGCTGACAGGTTGATGGCCAGGATCGCGTCCCATTTCTCGCGCGGCATGTCGGCCAGGGGCGCGGTGTGCTGGATGCCAGCATTGTTGACCAGGATATCCGGCCCACCCCAGGCGGCGACGGCCTCCATCAGTTCGGAAATGCGGTCGGGGTTGCGCATGTCGCCCGCGAAAAACTCGGCCTGCGGCGCGCCTTTGTCCTTGAGGTGGCTGCAGACCTCTTCGATCTGGGCGTCGCCCGCCAGACCATGCACCGCGATGCGCGCGCCGGCTGCGGCCATGGCTTCGGCGATGGCGAGGCCAATGCCCTGCACGGACCCGGTAATCAGGGCGGTTTTGCCGGTGAGATCTGTCATCTACCCCTCCTCGAATGATTTGCGCAGCTCGGTTTTCAGAACCTTGCCATAGTTGTTCTTGGGCAATTCCGGGATACGGATGTAATCCTTGGGCCGTTTGAACCGGGCGATATTGTCGATGCAGAGCCGGTCCAGTTCCCCCGGATCGGCGTCGCCCACGACAAAGGCCACGACCTCTTCGCCCCATTCGGGGTGGGGGCGGCCGACGACGGAGACCTCGGTAACTGCGGAATGGGTCAAAAGAACCTCTTCGACCTCGCGCGGATAGACGTTTGAGCCTCCGGTGATGATCATGTCCTTGGACCGGTCCTGCATGGTGAGGTATCCGTCTTCGTCGAGATATCCCATGTCACCCGTCATCAGCCAGCCATTCACGATGGTCTTTTCCGTGGCTTCCGGGTTCTGCCAGTAACCCGGCATCACCGTGTCGCCGCGAACCATGATTTCCCCGTGTTCGCCCGGCGGGAGCGGGTTGCCTTCCGCATCGCCGATGGCCACTTCCACCGCCGATTGCGCGCGGCCCACGCTGCCCAGCCTTTCGCGCCAGCGCGGATGGGTGCGGTCTGTCACATCGTGGCGCGACAGCGCGGTGATGCCCATGGGGCATTCGCCCTGGCCATAGATCTGCACGAAGATGGGGCCGAAATGATCCACCGCCTCGATGATATCGGCATTATACATCGGGCCGCCGGCATAGACGACGGTGCGCAGCCCCTCCCCCGTCTCGCCGGTCGCTTTGGCCACCTGCGTCATCCGTTTGACCATGGTGGGCGCGGCGAACATCTGGACCGATCCGAAATGGCGGGCCAGGTCGAAGATCTCGGCCTCGTCAAAGCCGCCCGAGGGCGGGCAGACATGGCGCGCGGCCTTGAGCACGTGCATCATGTTATAGATGCCTGCGCCATGACTCATCGGCGCCGAATAGAGGATCGTGTCATCGTGGCGGACCGGGTCGCAATCGGTTTCGTAACACAGCGACATGGCAATCAGCATGCGATGGGTGATCATCACACCCTTGGGTCGCCCCGTGGTGCCGGAGGTGTAAAAGAGCCAGCACAGGTCGTCGGAGGCGCGCGGCCGGGCGGCTGAGGCGGCGGTGGCCTGTTCGGCGAAGATGCCGGCCCAGAGGTCGGAGGTGATGTCGGCGATCTGCCCGGGGGCTTCCGCGTCGGTCAGCGCCTCGGTCAGACCGGGAGAAGTAAAGACAACCCCGGTGCCCGAGTTTTCCAGAATGAAGGCCGCCTCGCGCCCATGCAGCTTGGCATTGATCGGCACCGCGACCGCTCCGGCGTACCAGATGCCATATTGCGCGATCAGGTATTCGGGGCAGTTTTTCATGAAGATCGCTACCCGGTCCCCCGGCTGGATGCCCTGCGCAGCCAGCCAGCCCGCCACCTGCAGCGCGCGGGTGTGAAACTGGCCATAGGTGCAGACCATCTCACGCCCGGAAAAAAGCGCGGGGCGCTCAGGGTGCAGCGCGGCAGTCCGTTCCAGCCATTGCGCGATATTCATCTTTCACCCCCATGCTTCGCCACACGCGCAGTTAACCACCTGTCCGCGTGCCCTTCAATTCCCCCGGTAGGGGGGGAGAGACGGTTGCGCTTTCCCTCTGGTCATTTTGGTGAAAAACCCCCATCAAAGGGAAAACCCGTGCCGTGCTTTTCCTGACGGGGCAGACGGCATATAACACTGGGAACCAACGCCCGCAGGCAGATGGGCGGATCACGAGAAGCGGTCGAGGATACGCATGGCAAATAAATCGCATGACGCGGATGTGGCATTCATCAAGGCTCTGGCCGAGCTGTTGAACGAGAACGACCTGACCGAATTGCAGGTCAAGCGCGAGTACGGCGACAATGACAGCCTGAATGTGCGCGTCAGCCGCGCCACACTTACCGCCGCCGCGCCGGCCCCTGTGGCCGCAGCGCCAGCGGCAACCCCTGCCGCCCCTGCCCCCGCCGCCGCAGCTCCTGCCGCGGCTGCAACGCCGGAAGATCCCGCAAGCCATCCCGGTGCCGTCACCTCGCCCATGGTTGGTACGGTTTACATGCAGCCCGAACCGGGTGCGTCCCCCTTCATCAGCGTGGGTGCGGCGGTCAGCGAAGGCGACACGCTGCTGATCGTGGAAGCCATGAAAACCATGAACCACATTCCCGCACCCGCCTCGGGCACGATCAAGCGGATCCTCGTGGAAGACGGGGCCGCAGTGGAATATGGCACCCCCCTGGTGATCATCGAATAAGGCAGCCTGCGCGATGTTCGACAAAATCCTGATTGCCAATCGCGGGGAAATTGCCCTGCGCGTGGTGCGCGCCGCCCGCGAGATGGGGATTGCCACCGTTGCCGTGCATTCCACCGCCGATGCCGATGCGATGCATGTGCGCATGGCCGATGAAAGCGTCTGTATCGGACCGCCCTCCAGCACATCCAGTTATCTGTCGGTGCCCGCCATCATGTCGGCCTGCGAGATCACGGGCGCACAGGCGATCCATCCCGGTTACGGGTTTCTGAGCGAAAACGCCCAGTTCGTGCAGGTGGTCGAGGATCACGGGATCACCTTTATCGGCCCCACTGCCGAACATATCCGGATCATGGGCGACAAGATCACCGCCAAGGACACGATGAAGGCGCTGGGTGTGCCTTGCGTGCCCGGATCGGATGGCGGCGTGGCCAGTCTGGACGAGGCCAAGCGCCTGGGCGAAGAGATGGGGTATCCCGTCATCATCAAGGCCACCGCCGGCGGCGGCGGGCGCGGCATGAAAGTCGCGGCCTCGGCCGGCGAGATGGAAAAGGCCTTCATGACCGCTCGGGCCGAGGGCAAGGCCGCCTTCGGCAATGACGAGGTCTATATCGAGAAATACCTGCAAAAACCGCGCCATATCGAAATTCAGGTCTTTGGCGATGGCAAAGGCAAGGCGGTGCATCTGGCGGAACGCGACTGTTCGCTGCAGCGCCGTCACCAGAAGGTGTTTGAAGAGGCCCCCGGCCCCGCGATCAGTGCCGAGGAACGCGCGAAGATCGGCAAGATCTGCGCCGATGCGGTGGCCAAGATCAACTATATCGGCGCAGGGACCATTGAGTTCCTGTATGAAGACGGCGAGTTCTATTTCATCGAAATGAACACCCGGCTTCAGGTGGAACACCCGGTGACCGAAGGGATTTTCGGTGTCGATCTGGTGCGCGAACAGATCCGCGTGGCGGCTGGTTTGCCCATGTCCTTCACGCAGGACGATCTGCAGATCAACGGCCACGCGATCGAGGTGCGGATCAACGCGGAAAAACTGCCCGATTTCCGCCCCTGCCCCGGACGGATCACGCAGTATCACGCGCCCGGCGGACTGGGTGTGCGGATGGATTCGGCACTTTATGACGGCTATTCCATCCCGCCCTATTACGACAGCCTGATCGGCAAGCTGATCGTGCATGGGCGCGACCGGACAGAGGCGCTGGCGCGGCTGGACCGTGCGCTGGGTGAGTTGATCGTCGATGGGGTCGATACCACGCTGCCGCTCTTCCATGCGCTTTTGCAGGAAAAGGACATCCATACCGGGGATTACAACATCCACTGGCTGGAAAAATGGCTGGCGCGCAATCTGGAGAATGACCCCGTTTGACGCGGGCAAGCGCGCGGGTATTCTGACCGGACTTTCTGAGTTCCGGCCCTGATGACCCTGACCCCTGATCTTTTGCTGCATGGCTATTCCATCGGGATCTTCCCGATGGCCGAGCATCGCAACGATCCGGACATCTTCTGGGTCGATCCGCGCCAGCGGGGGGTAATGCCGCTGGACGGGTTTTATATGTCACGCTCGTTAAAGCGTCGCATCAGGAACGCGCCATATCGCATTGCAATCAATGAGGATTTTGACGGCACAGTCAGCGCCTGCGCCGACCGGAGCGAGACCTGGATCAACGCCAAAATCCAGACGCTGTATGCGATGCTGCACGCCCAGGGCCATGCCCATTCCCTTGAGCTGTGGGAGGGGCGCGAGCTGGTGGGCGGCGTCTATGGCGTGGTGCTGGGGGCTGCGTTTTTCGGGGAAAGCATGTTCTCGCGCAGGCGCGATGCGTCGAAAATAGCGCTGGCCTATCTGGTGGACCGGCTGCGGCTGGGGGGGTTTGCGTTGTTCGATACGCAGTTCATCACGCCGCATCTGGCCTCATTGGGTGGGGTCGAGATCCCCCGCGCCACCTATCACAGCCTTCTGGCCGAGGCGCTGAAGGCAGAAGCCGATTTCCTGGCCCCGGCGATCCCGGCGCCTCAGGACGTGATACAGCGCAACACCCAGACGTCGTAACGCGCGTGATCCAGTGCGTTCAGCGCGGGGGAGGATGCCACCATCCAGCCTGCGAACACTGCGCCATCCTGGCTGGTCTCGCGGATGGTCAGATAGGCAAAGGCATCGCCTGCTGGGTTTCCGGCCGGATAGCGGCATTCAGTCAGACCCACGGTCAGCGCAAAGACATCCGCGTTTTGGCCAGCCATCAGTTCGATATCCGTGGTGGCACCGCTGACCTTGTCGAGCGCGCGCAGAATCGCGCCGGCAGCGCGTTCGCCAGCTTCGTTGGTTTCTTCCACGATTGTTTCGGGCTCGTTTTGGGAAAACCCGATGATCGGTTCACCATCCTGCGTCAGCAGACCGTTATCGTTGTCCGGCAACGGGATGGTTTCGATCGTGATCGAGGATTGAGCTATGGCCGCCACCGGCAGGCCAAGCGCTGCGGCCAGCAGCGCGGCACGGATCATTCCGCCTCTCCCTCGCCCGAGACGAAGCGCAGCAGCAGCGTGATCAGGCTGACCGAGCTTTGGGTGTCGAGGATCTCATCCCCTTCGGCATAGGTGAAAGGCGACCCGCCCGGCATGATTTCCACGAAATTGCCGCCCAGAAGCCCCTCGGACGAGATGATGATGGCACTGTCGTCAGGAATTTCCACGCCATTGGCCACGGTAAAGGTGGTGTCGGCGCGATAGGTTTCCGGGTTCAGCGTGACATCGGTGACGGTACCGATCTTCACCCCCGCAAGACGCACATCGGTGCCCACATTCACCCCTTCGATCGACCGGAACGACGCGGTCAGCGGATATCCCGCGCTGCCGGTGGACAGCCCTGCAGCTTGGCCGGCATAAACCGCAAAGGCGATGGCTGCGGCCAGAACAACGCCGCCAATGGCGACTTCGGTGGTGGAATGCGATGACATGACGGTCTTTTACCGGGCGGTCATTCCGGTGTCCACGCCTCGTAATCGCGGCGCGGCTCGGGTTCGGCCCTTCGGATGGATCCCGCCGGTGCATAGGCCAGCGCGGTGCCGGTCAGGTTCTCCTGATGCGGCTTTTCCCAGGGCTTGTGGGCCAGCGGCTTCTTGGTGGGCGGTTCGTCCCAGGTGCGGTGCAGCCAGCCATGCCATTCGGGGCTGACGCGGCTTGCCTCGGCCTCGCCGTTGAAGATCACCCAGCGGCGGCTGTCATCCCTGGTGCGGTAGAACACGTTGCCCTGGTCGTCTTCGCCGACCTTTTCGCCCTTGCGCCACGTAAAAAGCTGTGTGTTCAGCGTCTGGCCATTCCACCAGGTGACGGCGCGCAAAAGAGTGTTCAGGATGCCCATTGGTTTCTCCGACTGTCTTTGTGCGGGTATGGCGCAATTCGCGCCCGGGGTCCATAGGACAGAACGTCATCGGGCCCTTCAAAAGTTGACACGAATTTGCCGCAAATTTGCCAGGAATTGATGGCAATTTTTTGCCGGTTATGTGTTTTCAGAGTGTGAGTCATGCGCTTCAATGCCATCATTCTGGCGGGTTTGATCGTCGCTGCCGCGGGCACGCTGACGTCCTATTCCACGTCAAAGCAGGTCACGGTGAATGCCGGGCCGGGCGCGTCGAAGTTTATCACCGTCCATAAATCCAACGCATCCCCCACGGCCCCGTCTGATGGCGGGCCGGGGATCGTAGAGCGGCTGAGCGGCTGGATATCCGGCAAGGATAGCGCGCAGCAGGTGCAGATCGTGACGCTGAGTTCCGACAGCGCGCCTGTCGTGGAAAAGGGCGAGTGAGCGGCGCAAAACATGGCGCGGGCTTTGCCTGCGGGTCTTGGCGGCGGTTTTCCTTCGACCCTGATCGGCGGCCGGGGATCTGATTCATACGGACAGGTCTGATCCTGTTGATCATCAGCGCCTTCGGCGTCTATGCGAGCATGGGGGAAAGAACGCCTGCGCGCACGAGTTTTGAAAGCGTGCGGGCGGGGGCAAAAGTGGTGCACGTGACCCCGCAGACCGAGGCCGGGGACCCCACCATTCAGGCGTCGAACAGCTGTAAGGCCGCGCTGATCACCATTGGAATTTTGCAAAGAAAAGGCCCCATTTCAGAAATCGAGCTTGCAAAATTGCAGGCCAACCGACGAGCCGAGGCGGAGTGGCGCGCCGATATCCGGCAACACGACCGCTCTTCCGGGGTGGAGGCGCGGATGGATGCGGCCATTCGGCAAACCCGGCCTGACGGGCAATGGACAACCGATGGTGCTTGGCTGCGGCGATCGGAAGCGGCCGGCGATCCGATTTCGCGGCTGCGCAATGACGATCTGTGCGTGGGCTGTACTGCACCCGACAGCCTGCTGGACAGGTTGGAGCGTCACATCAAGGCACGGTGCGGATTGCTTTAGGCGGATAGCTCAGTCAGCCAAAACGGCCGTGACTTCGATTTCGATGCGGAATTTCGGGTCGATCAGCCCGCATTCGATCATTGTGGCGGCGGGTGGGTTCGCACCGAACGCCTCGCGCAGGAGCGGCCAGCAGGGTTCAAATTCCTGTGCGTCAGGCAGGTAATAGGTGACGCGCACGACGTTTTCGAACCCGGTGCCCGCGTCGGCAAGTGCCTTGCCGATGATCTCAAGCGCTGACCGGCATTGGCTGACCACATCGTCACCCTGCCCCACGGTGCCGGCCACATGGACCACTCCGCCCGCTACAACCGCGCGGCAATAGCCAATCTTGTCTTCGAAAACGCCGCCGGATTTGATGCGTTTGATCGTCATTGAAGAGGTCCTTTGATGGGTGGCGCCTGCTGCGCGTCGCGCGCCGACTTTTCAACAAAGAGGCCCCGGGTCAAGCCCGGGGCACATCTTGTATTTTCATATTATTTCAAAGGCTTAGCCCGCGCTCGCCTCTTCCTTTTCGTCGGCGTGGATCATCAGCGGGCCGGCATCGGATGTCACCGCTTCTTCGTTCACGACGACCTTGGTGACGCTGTCCATGCTGGGCAGTTCGAACATCGTATCCAACAGGATGTCTTCCAGGATCGAGCGCAGGCCGCGCGCGCCGGTCTTGCGTTCGATGGCGCGTTTGGCGATCGCCTGAAGCGCGTCATCGGTGAAAGTCAATTCGGTGTCTTCCAGTTCGAACAGGCGCTGGTACTGCTTGACCAGGGCGTTTTTCGGCTTGGTCAGGATGGTCACCAGCGCGTCTTCGTCCAGGTCTTCGAGCGTGGCCAGAACCGGCAGACGGCCCACAAATTCCGGAATCAGGCCGAATTTCAGCAGGTCTTCGGGTTCCAGATCCTGGAACACTTCACCCACGCCGCGTTCGTCATTGTCACGCACATCGGCGCCAAAGCCCATGGCCGAGCCCTTGCCGCGCTGCGAGATGATCTTGTCGAGACCGGCAAAGGCCCCGCCGCAGATGAACAGGATATTGGTGGTGTCCACCTGCAGGAATTCCTGCTGCGGATGCTTGCGCCCGCCCTGCGGCGGAACGGAAGCCACGGTGCCTTCCATCAGCTTCAGAAGCGCCTGCTGCACGCCTTCGCCCGACACGTCGCGGGTGATCGACGGGTTTTCCGACTTGCGCGTGATCTTGTCGACCTCGTCGATATAGACGATGCCGCGCTGCGCACGTTCCACGTTGTATTCCGAGGCCTGAAGCAGTTTCAGGATGATGTTTTCGACGTCTTCACCCACGTAACCGGCTTCGGTCAGCGTGGTGGCGTCAGCCATCGTGAATGGCACATCCAGAATACGCGCAAGTGTCTGGGCCAAAAGGGTTTTCCCGCAGCCGGTGGGACCGATCAGCAGGATGTTCGACTTGGCCAGTTCGATATCGTTGCCCGCCTTCTGGGCGTGGTTGAGCCGTTTGTAGTGGTTGTGCACCGCCACGGACAGAACACGCTTCGCCATCGCCTGGCCGATCACGTAATCGTCCAGGACGGCACAGATATCGCGGGGGCTGGGCACCCCGTCGGAGGCTTTGAGGCCGCTGGCCTTCGTCTCTTCCCGGATGATGTCCATGCACAGCTCGACGCATTCATCGCAGATGAACACGGTCGGGCCCGCGATCAGTTTGCGCACCTCGTGCTGGCTCTTGCCGCAAAAACTGCAATAGAGCGTGTTTTTGCTGTCGCCGCCTGAGTTCGTTGCCATGACTTACCTTTCTGGCCTCGCGTGCCCAGCGCCGGACCGCCCGGATGACGGAACGCGCGATTACTCAAATACTGCGATTAGCTTAGGACAGCGCAGATGGGTCCACAATCGCAAAATTGGCCCCGGCGGGGATCACCGGGGCCAAGCATTATCACATTGATGCGCGTTTACGCGTCATCATCGCCCGCTTTGCCCCGGCTTTCGACGATTTCGTCAATATGACCCCATTCCTTGGCCTCTTCGGGGGACATGAAATTGTCGCGATCCAGCGCCTTTTCAACGGCCTTTTTCGTCTGGCCGGTGTGTTTGACATAGATGTCATAAAGGCGGTCTTTCAGCTTCTGCGTCTCGGCCGCGTGGATCATGATGTCAGAGGCCTGACCCTGATACCCGCCCGAGGGCTGGTGCACCATGATACGGCTGTTGGGCAGCGAAAAGCGCATGCCGGGCTCACCCCCCGCCAGCAGGACAGACCCCATCGACGCCGCCTGGCCGATCACCAGCGTGGAGACCTTGGGTTTGATGTACTGCATCGTGTCATAGATCGAGAGGCCAGATGTCACCACGCCACCGGGCGAGTTGATGTAAATGCTGATCTCTTTCTTGGGGTTTTCCGCTTCAAGGTGCAGAAGCTGCGCCACGATCAGGTGGGACATGCCATCGTGAATCGGGCCATTGATGAAGATGATGCGTTCCTTCAACAGGCGCGAAAAGATGTCATAGGCACGTTCGCCGCGGGACGTTTGCTCAACGACCATGGGGACAAGGTTGGAATAGGTTTCGATGGGATCAAACATAGGATTCTGGCCTGCTGGTGGTTGGCCGGGACCATACCCGGCGGATCGTTAAAGGAGTCTTAGTATCGGGCACCGGGCTCTGCAAGGTGTGGTGGCGCACGCTGTTTTACAACCCTGCGCCAAACTGCCCGTTGAATTGCCCTGATGTGATCCTAGCTGGGCCGCCATGAGCGCTGAATTCACCCCCACCCGCACTGCCGCCCTGGAACATCTGGCCCGTTTCGTGCCCCATGCCGGGGCCGATTACGCCAAGCTGCGGAATTATGATCTGGGCGCGGGGCGGCATCTGCATGTGTCGACCCTGTCGCCATACCTGCGCCACAGGTTGATCACGGAAGAAGAGGTGCTGCAGGCGGTTCTGGCGCGCCATTCCCTGCGCGCGGCAGAGAAATTCGTGCAAGAGGTGTTCTGGCGGACCTATTGGAAGGGTTGGCTTGAAATGCGGCCCGGTGTCTGGAGCGATTACCTGATGGAGCGCGCAGCCGCCTGGAACGGCGTTCAAACGCAATCAGGCCTGCGCGCGCGATGGGAAGAAGCCTGTGAGGGGCGCACCGGCATTGACGCCTTTGACCATTGGGCGCGGGAACTGGTCGAGACCGGGTATCTGCACAACCACGCGCGGATGTGGTTTGCCTCGATCTGGATTTTCACGCTGCGCCTGCCTTGGGCGCTGGGTGCGGATTTCTTTTTGCGCCATCTGCTGGATGGGGATGCGGCGTCAAACACGCTCAGCTGGCGATGGGTGGCGGGGCTGCAGACCAAGGGCAAGACCTATCTAGCGCGGGCATCGAATATCGCGAAATACACCGAGGGACGGTTTGCGCCCGAGGGGTTGGCGCACGATGCGGTGGCGCTGCGGGGGGCCGATCATCCTCAGCGGCAACCTCTGCCGCTGCCCGATATGGTGGATCCAGCGCTGCGCACCGGGCTTCTGATCACGCCCGACGATCTGTCGCCCGGGTTTCTCACGGGGGAGTTGGGTGCGCTGCAGGCTGTGGCGATGACCTCCCACCGGGCGGAGATGAGCCATCTGCAGATCTCCGCCCGGGTTCTGGGCTGGGAGCGCGCGGCGATGGAGGACACGGCTGCGCGCTGGCGCGACCGGCTGGGTACGATCACGTTTGAAGAGGATCTGGCCGATTGGGTGCGCCGCGAGGGGCTGGAACAGGTGGTCACGGCTTACGCCTCTGTCGGGGTCGAGGCGCAGGCGCTGGACCGGTTGGCGCAGCAAACGGGCGTGCGGGTGGTGCGGTTGCGCCGCGCCTATGACAGCGCGGCCTGGCCCCATGCGACCCACGGGTTTTTCCGGTTCAAGGAGAAGATCCCGACGCTTGTCGGGGCACTGAAGGGACTGAAGGCGGCCTGAACCCGCCGCCCGGAACCGGCAGAGTTTCGCCGGATTGATACAGTTCCTTCATCTCGGCGTCACAAACCCTCGACAGCTTGGCGCTACGCGCGACACAATCCGAGTCGCCTTCACGTCCAAGAAGCAGGAGCACAAGCAGATGGATCGCAAAACGATCATCCACGACCCCAGCTATGGCAACAAAGCCGAAGCCTTTGAGGCCTATGATGATATCCCCACCAACCCCAATCTGAGCCGCACCATCGGCGACGTGATCAACGCGCGATATGGCCGCCGCGACGTGCTGCGCGGGATGCTGGGCGTGTCGGCCACGACCGCCCTGTTCGGGTCGACCGCACTGGTCGCGCCGCGCGGGGCCGATGCCGCGCCCGCCTCGCGCTATGTGTTCGACGAACTGGCCTGGGGCAATGATGCCACCCATCATATCGCCGACGGGTATGAGGCGAATATCCTGCTGCGCTGGGGCGACCCGATCACGGCGGATGCGCCTGATTTCGACGTGATGAACCAGACGGCCGAGGCGCAGCTGAAGCAGTTTGGCTATAATAATGATTACGTGGGCTTCTGGCCCCTGAATGACGAGGGCACACGCGGCGTTCTGTGCGTGAACCACGAATATACCAATGAAGAAGTGATGTTCCCCGGCCTGGGCCGTCAGGACCGCGCCGGGTTCGAAGGCATGACCCGCGAACTGGTCGATATCGAAATGGCGGCCCATGGCGGTTCGGTGGTCGAGATCGCCAAGGATGCAGACGGGTTCTGGAGCCTGGTCAAGGACAGCCCGCTGAACCGCCGTGTCACGCCGCTGAACACTGAAATGCGCATCGACGGGCCTGCGGCGGGCCATGACCGGATGAAAACCGCCGCCGATCCCACCGGCACCAGGGTGATCGGGACACTGAACAATTGTGCGGGGGGCATGACGCCCTGGGGCACCTATCTGATGGCCGAGGAAAACTTCCACGGCTATTTCTGGACGGACACGCTGGATGCCGAGGGCAAGCCGGACCTGTCGAACCAACCCGAGGCGGCGTCGATGAAACGCTATGGCGTGCCGGGGCGGTGGTATGCCTGGGGGCAGTATCACGACCGCTTCAACATCGACAAGGAACCCAATGAATCCAATCGCTTCGGCTATATTGTTGAGGTTGATCCCTTCAACCCGGACGCAATGCCGATCAAACATACGGCGCTGGGCCGGTTCCGCCACGAAGGGGCCGAAACCACGATCGCCAGCGACGGGCGACTGGTGATCTATTCGGGCGACGACAACCGGTTCGATTATCAGTACAAATGGGTCTCAAGCGATGTCGTGACCGAGGAGAACGCAGTCTTCGGGTCTTCGCTTCTGTCGGAGGGCACGCTTTATGTGGCCCGCTTCGATGCGGATGGCACGATCACCTGGCTGCCGCTGGTTCATGGCGAGGGGCCGCTGACCGCGGAAAACGGATTTGAAAGCCAGGCCGATGTCGCCATCGACACGCGGCTGGCCGCCGATCTTCTGGGGGCCACGCCCATGGACCGGCCCGAGGATGCGCAGCCGCGCGGGGATGGCACGGCCTACATCATGCTGACCAACAATTCCCGCCGCGAGCCCGATCAGGTGGATGCGGCGAACCCCCGCGCGGAAAGCCGCTTTGGCCATATCATCGAGATCAAGGAAAAAGACGGCAATCATTCGGCCACTGAAGGCACCTGGTCGATCCTTGTGCTGTGCGGCGATCCCACGATTGCCGACGTAGGGGCGCAGTGGCATCCCGAGACATCGGAAAGCGGCTGGTTCGCGTCGCCGGACAATTGCGCGATCGATGCCGACGGGCGGCTGTGGATCTCGACCGATCAGGGCCGGGGTTGGGGCCGGACGGGCAAGTCCGACGGGCTGTACGCGCTGGAAACCGAAGGGGAAATGCGCGGCCATTCCAAGCTGTTCTTCCGCTGCCCGGTGGGGGGTGAGCTGTGCGGGCCCTATTTTACACCCGACAGCGAGACCCTGTTCCTGGCGGTGCAGCATCCCGGCACCGATGGCACCAAGGATTACCCGGGCTTCGAGCGGGATTCGATCTTCGAAGACCCGGCCACCCGCTGGCCCGATTTCGACCCGGCGATGCCGCCGCGGCCCTCGGTCGTGGTGATCACGAAAACCGGCGGCGGCAAGATCGCTGTGTAATCAAAGGGTTGCGCCCCGGGTTTAACCCGGGGCCTGCCCTGCGGCCGAGGCCCCGGATCAGGTCCGGGGCGTGGGCGCTTCGCCTTCCTGCGGGGTGATGCCATAGGGCGCCACCAGATCCCACACATGCTGAGGGATCATGTATTTCATCCGTTTCGGGTGATGGCGGCGCAGATGCAGGACGGTTTCGGCTGCCTTCATCTCAAGCCGGGCGCGGGCAAATTCCATGCCCTGCGGCCCGATGCGCGGCTGCAGCCAGGCCATCAGAGGGCGCAGCCAATCCGGCATGCGCCGCAGGGGCAGACCGCCAGCGGCCAGTTCGGTGTTCACGATGAAGCCCTTCACGGCGCTGGCGCGTTTTCCCTTGGTGCCCACGGGGGCAAGGCGCATATCATCACCCAGAAGATCCAGCAGTTCCTGCCCGCGCGCATTGCGCACGATCAGCCATTGTTCGCCCTGCCCCGCCATATAGCCCACGGTGATATCGGCCAGCGCGTTGGTGTAATCCACACATGTCCGGCAAGTCAGCGGGAAGAAATCGGGCGGCAGGTCCGATATGGGCAGTTTGAGGAAGGGAATTTCCTTCTGCGCGCCATCGTCAAAACGCATCTCGACGCGGTAATCGGCGCGGAATTCGAGATAGGAGACCTCTTCCGGTCTGTCGGTCAGGCGGCCCAGGAAATCGTGGAAGTTCTCGGTCGTGGTGTTGTCGGAACACGGTGTTCCGATGACATAGAGCGCGTCAAAGCCCAGCTCTGCCTCGATCGCGCGCAGGGCATAGACCTGGCAGGGTATGCCGATGACGGCGATGCGGCGGATGCCCTTGGCGCGAGCGGGCTCCAGAAGCGCCAGAAGCGGCGCATAGCCCATGCGCATGCCACGCGCGCGGGCCATCTCTCCGGCCTCGGTGATCAGGGCGGGGATCGGGCGCCAGCGGTCGGTTTCGTCCGGCACGACGGTCAGAACCGCCTCGACCGCGCCGCTTGCCAGCAGTTTTTCGGCGATGCGGGTGGTCAGGCCGCTCCATTGTGCGCCTTGGGATGGTTCGCTCGCCCAGGCGCGGTACATGGCGCGGTAGGGGCCGAAGAAGCGTTCTTCGTCCCTGGAGGGGTCGCGCGGGCGGCCATGCACACGAGTTTCCTGGCCGGGGTAATCGGGGCGGATGAACTGGCAGGCCGCGCCGCAGCGGCCGGGGGCATCGGTGCGCGACAGGCCGCAATCGGTGCACAGGCTGCGCGCCTGCGCCTGGGCGAAATTGTCCTTGGGCATTGGGGCCTCCGGGCTAGCCGCGCGCGGCTCCGGGCTGCGCGGCGATCGTGTCGTGCAAGTCTCGCATCACGATGCGCAAAGTGTCAAGTTTACTTGACACATAATCGGCGTCTGTCAGCTCCTGCAGTCGCGGTTCAACCTCGGCCAACCGACCCGAGACGATGATACGCGCATGGGGCTGGGTCACCCGGATCGCCGCGATCAGGCGCACCAGTTCGGGCAGCACGCGCGGCGTCGTGGCCGCCAGCCCCACCAGCGCGAAATCGGACTGTTCCAGTTCCGCGATCAGCTCGTCATGGCTGCGGCCCACTTTCAGGTCGATCAGCCAGCCGTCGCGCCGGAAAAGATCGGCGGCCATTGTGATTCCCAGAGTATGTTGTTCGCTTGGCATCGTGGCAAAGATCGCATGCCGCCCGTCAGGCAGAGCTTCGGGCAGCATTCCGGCGCTGATCCCGCGCATCAGCGCATAGATGCGCGCGGCAGCAATGGTGATCTGAGACGAGGTCAGCGCATCCGTTGACCAGCGTTCGCCCAGGATCCGCGCAGCCCCGGCCAGGTGAATCAGATACATATCCTCCACCCCTGTTCCGGCGGCGATGGCGCGCAGCGTCAGGCGCATGCCCGCCCCGTCATCGCGCGACACAAGCGCATCGGCCAGGTCGGAGGCCAGGCTGGCCCCACCCGCGGCGACCGATCCGCGTTGGGCCAGGCGCGAGATGACCTCGCGCGCCAGAATCGAGACCGAGGCAGCCGGCAAGACATCAGGAAGCACGCTGACAAACTGACTGGCCCTACGCGCTGCGACCCGGTCCAGAACCTGGCCGGGAGATGCGGGCGTATTCGCCTTGGGGTCTTTCGGGCCTTTGGTCATTTGCGGGCCTTTCAAACGCCGTCATGACACAAAATCAGCAGCAAGGCCCAAACATGCAGTGAACGGCTTTGCCGCCAACCTTGCCCCGTCACCTTAGCAGCACCTGTCCGGACGCGCCTTGTGGCAAAGCGAAGCGCCCCCCTAGCGCAGGGTCAGGCGCCGACATAAGCCGAAAAAGCCCCGCGTTTCATAAAACTGTTACAAACTTATTACATTGGCGTCACGCAGGCTGACTACGAGAGCCCCAAGGCCGCGCCACGTGGCCGGGAATCACGCAACTCAGGAGACATCATGTCCTATGCGAAACTGACCGCCTCTGCTCTGGCGATCGCTGCCATTTCCGCAACCGCCGCCCAGGCCCGTGACAACGTGCAGATTGCAGGTTCGTCCACCGTTCTGCCCTATGCATCCATTGTGGCCGAAGCGTTCGGTGAAAACTTCGACTTCCCGACACCGGTTGTGGAATCGGGCGGGTCCTCGGCCGGTCTGAAGCGCTTTTGCGACGGCGTGGGCGAGAACACCATCGACATCGCCAACGCATCCCGCGCGATTCGCGAAAAAGAGATCAAAGCCTGCGCCGAAAACGGCGTGACCGACATCATCGAAGTGCGCATCGGCTATGACGGGATCGTCTTTGCCAGCCAGATCAACGGCCCGGACTTCACCGCCTTCACCCCCAGCGACATCTTCAACGCGCTGGCCCCGAAGGTGATGGTGGATGGCCAGCTGGTCGACAACCCGCACCAGCAGTGGTCGGATTTCAACGCCGATCTGCCTGCCGCGGACATCCTGGCCTTCATCCCCGGCACCAAACACGGCACCCGCGAAGTGTTCGAGGAAAAAGTGCTTGTCGCAGGTTGTGAAGCGACCGGCGCGATGGAGGCGATGATGGCCGCCGGCATGTCGGAAGACGACGCCGAAGACGCCTGCCTTGAGGTGCGCACCGATGGCAAATCGGTCGATATCGACGGCGATTACACCGAAACCCTGGCCCGCATCGACGCAAACACCAATGGCGTCGGCGTCTTCGGTCTGGCGTTTTACGAAAACAACACCGACAAGCTGAAAGTGGCGACCATGTCCGGCGTTGCCCCGTCGACCGAGACCATCGCGTCGGGTGAATACCCGGTCTCGCGCCCGCTGTTCTTCTATATCAAGAAGGCGCATATCGGCGTGATCCCCGGCCTGCAGGAATTCGCGGACTTCTTCGTGTCGGACGTGATCGCAGGCCCCGATGGCCCGCTGGCCCAATACGGCCTGGTGTCGGATCCGGAGCTGAGCGCGACCCAGGAGGCCGTTGCCTCCGGCACGACCATGGGCAGCGGTTCCTGATCTGATGAACTTCGGGGCGGCCACCGGGCCGCCCCTTCCCCCTGAAAGACCCTTTTACAAGAATACGGACCTGACATGCCTGTCTTCTGGCTTTTCCTCTGCGTGCTTGGCCTTGCGGTCATCGGATCGGTGGTCGGACGGATGCGCGCCCTGCAAAGCGCAGGCGGCGACAGCCGGAAACTGCATTCCCTTCCGAATTATTACAGCGCCAATGTGGGCATGTGGGTGATCACGCCCGCTTTTGCCGTGCTGCTGGTCTGGCTTCTGGCGCAACCGCTGTTCATCGACAGCCGCGTGGCCAATCTTTTGCCGGACACCGCTGTGTCGGAAGACACGACGCTGGGCCTAGTAATGTCGGATGTACGCCGCGTGGCGCATGGGCTGGACCTGGCCGTGGCGCAGGGCGAGATGACTGCGGACGAGGCGCGTACGCTCGGCCCCGATGACGGGGATCTGCGCGAAAGGCTGGCCGGTGTTGGCGTTGCACTTGGGTCGAGCGTGTCGCCCGAGGTGCTGCGCGCCGCACAGGATTACCGCCAACTGAACAGCGCCGGTGCATGGATGATGACCATCGCGGTACTGGTGACGGCGATGGCCGGTCTGGCCTTTGGCGTCAGTAAATCCACCCGCGATTTCCGCGCGCGGAACATGGTTGAACGGGGCATTCTGGCGATCCTGATCTTTGCGGCTTCCATCGCGATCCTGACCACCATCGGCATCCTGTTTTCGCTGATTTTCAACACGGTGGAGTTCTTCCGCATCTATCCGGCGGCGGATTTCTTCCTTGGCCTTGAATGGGCACCCAGTTTCTCGGGCCGGGGCGGCGCATCCAGCCTGGGCGTGCTGCCCCTGCTGTGGGGTACGTTTTACATCTCGCTGATTGCACTTCTGGTGTCGGTGCCCATCGGGCTGTTTTCGGCGATCTACCTGTCGGAATATGCTACCCCGCGGGTGCGGGCCTTTGCCAAGCCGCTGCTGGAGGTTCTGGCGGGCATTCCCACCATCGTTTACGGGCTTTTTGCCCTGCTGACCGTGGGGCCGCTTCTGGTGCAGGTCTTTGGCGACAATACCGTGGGCTGGATGTCGGGCGGAACGGCGGTGATCACAGCCGGGCTGGTCATGGGCATCATGCTGATCCCCTTCGTGAGTTCGCTGTCTGACGACATCATCAACGCCGTGCCGCAGGCGATGCGCGACGGGTCTTACGGGCTGGGCGCCACGCAATCCGAGACGATCCGCCAAGTGGTGATCCCCGCCGCCCTGCCAGGCATCGTGGGCGCGATCCTGCTGGCGGCCTCGCGCGCGATTGGCGAGACGATGATCGTCGTGCTGGGAGCCGGCGCCGCCGCGCGGCTGAGCCTGAACCCGTTTGAGGCGATGACCACCGTGACCGCCAAGATCGTGAGCCAATTGACCGGCGACAGCGACTTCGCCTCGCCCGAGGCGCTGGTGGCCTTTGCCCTTGGCACCACGCTGTTCGTCATCACGCTGGGGCTGAATGTGCTGGCCCTCTACATCGTGCGCAAATATCGGGAGCAATACGAATGACCGACGCAAGCATGGATCAGACGGCCCCGCGCCCGAAACGGTCGCTGCATGTGGCCGATGACCGGACACGCGCCCGCCGCGCGGCCGAAAAACGCTTCCGCGCCTATGGGGTCGCGGCAATCACCGCCGGTCTGCTGTGCCTAGTGGTGCTGATCTGGTCGATCCTGTCGAATGGCCTGCCCGCGTTCCAGCGCACGGTGGTGGATATCGAATTCACCCTGACGCAGGAGCAATTCGACGAGGCGGAAAAAGCGGTGCTGAAAACCAAGGTCTATACCGATTTCTTCATCGCTTCGCTGACGCGGCAGCTTGAGGATCAGGGGCTTGAGGTCGCCTTTGACGGCAAGGCGGTGGAGCGGCTGATGGGCAAGGTGGGCGGCACGCTGCGGTCGTTCTACCGAGACAACCCGCAGGCGTTGGGCCGCGCGGTCAGCTTTGAACTGCCCGCAGCCAGCCGCGTGGACCGGTATTTCAAGGGCACCTTCAGCCGCGACGGCATTTCCGAAGGCAACCGGTTCATCCAGGTGGAGGATCTGGATCTGGCGGATGCGCTGGCCGAAGCGGGCATTATCCGCCAGGCCTTCAACTGGGAGTTCATCACCGGCGTGGATACCGGCGTGGACAACCCCGGCGGCGCGGGCATCGGCGCGTCGGTTCTGGGATCGTTCATGATGATGATCGTCGTGCTGGTTCTGTCGCTGCCCATTGGAGTTGCGGCCTCGATCTATCTTGAGGAATTCGCACCCAAGAATTGGTTCACCGATCTGATCGAGGTGAATATCTCGAACCTGGCTGCTGTGCCGTCGATCGTCTTCGGCATCCTGGGCCTGGCGGTTTTCATCCAGTTCATGCATCTGCCGCAATCGGCCCCGCTGGTCGGTGGCCTTGTGCTGACGCTGATGACGCTGCCCACGATCATCATTTCGACCCGCGCGTCCCTGCGCGCCGTGCCCCCGTCAATCCGCGATGCGGCTTTGGGTGTGGGCGCGTCGCGGATGCAGACGGTGTTCCACCATGTGCTGCCGCTGGCCATGCCCGGTATTTTGACCGGCACGATCATCGGCCTTGCCCAGGCTTTGGGCGAAACCGCGCCGCTCTTGCTGATCGGCATGGTGGGCTTCATCGCCCGCTATCCGGAAACCTTCCTGCAGGGGTTCGAGGGGCCGAACTCGGCCATGCCGGCGCAGATTTATAACTGGGCGGCCCGGTCCGATGCGGTCTTCACCGAAAAAGCCTGGGGCGGGATCATCGTCCTGCTGATTTTCCTTCTGTCTATGAACATCATCGCCATCCTGCTGCGCCGGCGGTTCGAGCGCCGCTGGTAACCTGTTCGAGGTCTCCTACCCATGTATGATATTCCCCCCACCGGCGTTGATACGGCCACGGATGTGCTGAAAATCTCGGCCCGGAATGTGCAGGTGTTCTATGGAGACACCCACGCCATCAAGGATGTCAGCGTCGATATCGCCGACAAGACGGTCACGGCCTTCATCGGCCCGTCAGGCTGCGGGAAATCGACATTCCTGCGCTGTATCAACAGGATGAACGACACAATTGATGTGGCACGGATCGAAGGCGATATCCTGCTGGATGGCGAGGATATCTATGACGCTAAGGTCGATCCGGTGCAGCTGCGCGCCCGTGTAGGCATGGTGTTTCAGAAACCCAACCCCTTTCCGAAGTCGATCTATGACAACGTGGCCTATGGGCCGAAAATCCACGGCATGGCCAAGAACAAGGCCGATCTGGACGACATCGTCGAGCGTGCCTTGCGCCGCGGCGCCATCTGGGACGAGGTGAAGGACCGCCTGAACGAACCCGGCACCGGGCTGTCGGGC
>NZ_JXYH01000027.1 GCF_001262635.1 Aestuariivita boseongensis | reverse complement strand
GGGCGTTTCTGTGTGGTGACCCGCCACGCAAATCGGTCACGCGCCATATCCGCGCGGTGCTGCATCCTGCGGCCAAAACTTGGTATCTGGCGCTTTACGACATGAATCGTGCGACCGAGATCGAGCGGAGGCATTTTCGCAATCGCGTCGCCAAAACTCTCAGTGGGTTCTGATGCGCGCGCTTGTCATCTATTGCCATCCCCGCCCAGACAGTTTCACCGCTGCCGTGCGCGATCGCGTGCTGGACAAGCTTCGCGCCGTTGGCGCAGAGATCCGCATGCAGGATCTTTACGCCATGCGGTTTGATCCGGTGATGAGCGGGACGGAGCATCGCGCGTATGAAAACGAGGCGGTCAACCAGGCCCCGGTCGCGGCCGAGATCGCCGATCTGACCTGGTGTGACACGCTGATCTTTGTTTATCCGACCTGGTGGTATGGGTTGCCTGCGATGCTGAAAGGATGGCTGGACCGGGTTCTGGTGCCTGGCGTGGCCTTCCTGATGCCGGATGAGGCCAATGCCGATATCCGGCCGGGTTTATCGCATATCACCCGGCTGGGCGTGTTCACGACCTGCGGCGCGTCCTGGTGGCTGACCCGGATGATCGGCGCGCCGGGCCGGCGTACGATCCTGCGGGGGATCAGGTTGCTTTGCGCAAGGCGCTGCAAGACCGTTTTTGCCGCGCATTACCTGATGGACAGTTCCACCCCGAAAAGCCGTGTGGCGCATCTGGACAAGGTGGGGCGAAAACTGGACGGGTTTCTGGGCAAACCCGCAACGGGAAAGGCGATGGCGCAATGATCCCTCTTCTTGACTGGCAGCTGTTTCAAAAAGATCCAGCGGGATTTTCAGCCGATCTGGGCGCGGCCTGTCGCGGCCCGGGGTTCTTTCTGCTGAAAGGACACGGCATCGAAGCTGCGCTGATTGATGATGTGTTCAACCAGGGGGATGCGTTTTTTGCCCTTTCGGATGAGGCGAAGGCACCGCTGTCGATCCTTGAAAGCCCCCATAACCGGGGTTGGGCCGCTGAAGGGTCGGAGGCGCTGGATGAAACCTCGGGTCAGGTGGATCGCAAGCAGGCGTTCAATATTGGGCTGGATCTGGCCCCAGATGATCCGCGCGTGCTGGCCGGTGAGCCGTTTCGCGGCGTCAATGTCTGGCCCGACCTGCCTAGGTTCCGGGATGTGATGCTGCGCTATTATGATGCGGTCTTGGCGCTTGGCGTGGCGCTTCATGGCGCGTTTGAGAGGGATCTGGGCTTGCCGTCTGGTTTCTTTGCCCCGCGCTTCGACGCGCCCATGGCCACGCTGCGATTGCTGAGCTATCCGCCCGCCAGCGGCGCGGCGGGGGAAATCGGGGCGGGCGCGCATACGGATTACGGTTCGATCACGCTGTTGATGACCGATGGAGAGGCCGGTCTGCAGGTGCGACCGCGCGGAGGCGATTGGGTGGACGTGCCCCATGTCGACGGGGCCTTTGTCATCAATATTGGCGATTGCCTGATGCGCTGGACCAATGACATTTACGTATCGACACCACACCGGGTGCTGCCGCCCAAACGGGCGCGCCGGTCGATTGCGTTTTTTCTGGATCCCAATCCGGAGGCCGAAATCCGCGCCTTGCCCGGCACGGGTGATGCGAAGTATCCGCCGGTTACGGGTGCGGATTATCTGCGTATGCGGCTCGCTGCGACATACGGCACGGGCTGAAGCCCGATCGCTAAAATCGCAAATGTCCTGAGAATTTTTGGAGCGGGCGATGAGATTCGAACTCACGACCCTTACCTTGGCAAGGTAATGCTCTACCCCTGAGCTACGCCCGCGTCCATTGGGTGAGGCGGAGATACTGATCCGCGCGCCGGGCTTCAAGTGGAAAATGCAAGCGGGATGAAAAAATTTGCAGCGCGCGCAGATAACGGTTTTTGACGCAAAAACCGGTGAGAAACTGACACAGTTTCTCACCCCGATCGGCTTGTCTTTGGATTTTGCGTCAAAATCCAGCCGGAAACTGCGTCAGTTTCCGGCCGCTTCGAATTCCACCAGAAGATCCTTGGCGTCGATCTGACCGCCCGGTTGGACATAAACCGTTTTGACCACGGCATCCCTTTCGGCGTGAATGCCGGTTTCCATTTTCATCGCCTCGATGGTCAGCAGCAGATCGCCTTCCTTCACCTCTTTGCCGGCCTGCGCGGCGATGGTTGCCACAACGCCCGGCATCGGGGCACCGACATGGTTGGGATTGCCCAGTTCGGCCTTGGGGTTGGCGGCCGTGGTCGATTTGACCAGACGGTTGGGCACACGGATCACGCGCGGCTGGCCGTTGAGTTCGAAGAACACTTTCACTTCGCCCTTGTCATCCGTTTCGCCCACCGCCTGGCAGCGGATTTCCAGCGTCTTGCCCGGGTCGATTTCGGCCGTGATCTCCTCACCAGGTTCCATGCCATAGAAGAAGGTCTTGGTGGGCAGCGTGCGGACAGGCCCATATGTACGGTGACGTCCCATGTAATCGAGGAAGACCTTGGGATACATCAGATAACCGCTCAGATCCTCGTCATCGACGGATTTGCCTTCAAGCTGGGCCGACAGGTCGGCCCGCGTGGCCTCCAGATCGACCGGGGGCAGGTGTTTGCCGGGGCGTTCGGTGTTGGGCGCCTCGTCCTTCAGCACCTTTTGCAGGATGCCCTGCGGGAACCCGCCCGGGGGCTGGCCCAGATTGCCGCGCATCATGTCGATCACGCTGTCGGGGAAGGCCACGTCTGTTTTCGGATCCTCGACCTGACCGCGGGTCAGGCCCTGGCTGACCATCATCAGCGCCATGTCACCCACCACTTTCGACGAAGGGGTCACCTTCACGATATCGCCGAACATCTGGTTCACATCGGCATAGGTCTGGGCGACCTCGTGCCAGCGTTCTTCCAGACCCAGCGACCGGGCCTGCGCCTTGAGGTTGGTGAACTGCCCGCCCGGCATTTCATGCAGGTAGACCTCGGAGGAGGGGGCCTGCTGACCCGTCTCGAAGGCGGCGTAATGGGCGCGCACGGCTTCCCAGTAATCGCTGATCTCGCGGATGGCGCGGATATCAAGGCCGGTGTCACGGTCGGTGTTCTTCAGCGCTTCGACCACAGTTCCCAGCGTGGCTTGGGAGGTGTTGCCCGACAGGGCGTCCATGGCGCAATCGACTGCGTCCACACCAGCCTCGGAGGCGGCAAGGATCGTTGCAGTGGCTACGCCTGCGGTATCATGGGTGTGGAAGTGGATGGGCAGGCCCACCTCTTCCTTCAGCGCCTTGATCAGGATGCGGGCGGCCGCGGGTTTCAGAAGGCCTGCCATGTCCTTCAGGCCCAGGACATGGGCGCCTGCATCGCGCAGCTCTTTCGCCATGCCGACATAGTATTTCAGGTCATACTTGGCCCGGTCCGGGTCCATGATGTCACCGGTATAGCAGACTGTGCCTTCGCAGATCTTTCCGGTGTCGATCACGGCATCCATCGCGACGCGCATGTTTTCGACCCAGTTGAGGCTGTCGAACACGCGGAAGATATCCACGCCTATCTCGGCCGCGACGCGCACGAATTCCTGCACCACGTTGTCGGGGTAATTGGTATACCCAACCCCGTTTGAGCCGCGCAGCAGCATTTGCGTCATGAGGTTGGGCATGGCTTCGCGCAGGTCGCGCAGGCGCTGCCAGGGGCATTCCTGCAGGAACCTGTAGGCCACGTCGAAGGTCGCACCGCCCCAGCACTCCATCGAGAAGAGCTGCGGCAGGTTCGCGGCATAGGCAGGGGCCACGCGGATCATGTCGATGGACCGCATCCGGGTGGCGAGCAAGCTTTGGTGGCCGTCGCGCATGGTGGTGTCGGTGATCAACAACTGACGCTGTTTCTTCATCCAGTCGGCGACGGCCTCTGGCCCCTTCTGCTCCAGCAGGTTGCGCGTGCCCATCATCGGTTCGGCTTTGCGTGCCGGCGGCTTGGGTTCTTTCACATCGGCGGGTGGACGGGCACGGTCCTTGACCTCGGGGTGACCGTTCACGGTGATATCTGCGATATAGGTCAGAACCTTGGTGCCGCGGTCGCGGCGCTTGGAGAACTGGAAAAGGTCCGGCGTCTCGTCAATGAATTTGGTCGTGTATTCATTGCCAAGGAATGTCGGGTGTTTCAGCAGGTTTTCCACGAAGGCGATGTTGGTGGACACACCCCTGATCCGAAACTCACGCAGGGCGCGGTCCATCCGGGCAATCGCCATCTCAGGCGTGGGGGCCCAGGCGGTCACTTTGGTCAGAAGCGAGTCGTAATACCGCGTGATCACGCCGCCGGTGTAAGCCGTGCCGCCATCCAGACGGATGCCCATGCCGGTGGCTTCGCGATAGGCAGTGATGCGGCCGTAATCGGGGATGAAGTTGTTTTGCGGGTCTTCGGTGGTGATCCGGGTCTGAAGCGCGTGGCCGTTCAGGGTGACATCGTCCTGTGTGGGTTTCCCGGTGGCCTCGGCAATCGTCTTGCCTTCGGCAATCAGGATCTGTGCCTGCACGATGTCGATGCCGGTCACTTCCTCGGTGACGGTATGTTCGACCTGCACGCGGGGGTTCACTTCGATGAAGTAGAACTGGCTCGTCTCCATATCCATCAGGAATTCGACCGTGCCCGCGCATTCGTAATTCACATGCTTGCAGATCTTGTAGCCCAGCTCGCAGATCTCGGCGCGCTGCAGTTCGGTCAGATAGGGGGCCGGGGCGCGTTCGACGACTTTCTGGTTGCGCCGCTGGACCGAGCAGTCGCGTTCAAAAAGGTGGTACATCCCACCATGCTTGTCGCCGAGGATCTGCACCTCCACATGGCGGGCGCGGGTGATCATCTTTTCCAGATAGCCTTCGCCATTGCCAAAGGCGGCTTCGGCCTCGCGGCGGCCTTCGAGGACTTTTTCCTCAAGTTCATCTTCCGAATTGATCGGCCGCATGCCGCGCCCGCCGCCGCCCCAGGAGGCTTTGAGCATCAGGGGATAGCCAATTTCGCCGGCCTCCTTGCGGATGGCGTCCATATCTTCGCCCAGCACTTCGGTCGCAGGGATCACGGGCACACCGGCCTCGATCGCGACCTTCCTTGCGCTGGCCTTGTCACCCAGCGCGCGCATGGTGTCTGCCTTGGGTCCGATGAAGGTGATGCCGTTCTTGGTGCAGGCATCCACGAAATCGGGGTTTTCAGACAGAAGGCCGTATCCCGGGTGGATCGCATCCGCGCCGCTTTCCTTGGCCACGCGGATCATCTCGTCAATTGAAAGGTAGGCGGCCACCGGCCCCATGCCTTCGCCGATCCGGTAAGCCTCGTCCGCCTTGAACCGGTGGAGGCCCAGCTTGTCCTCCTCGGCAAAGACGGCGACGGTTTTCTTGCCCATTTCGTTGGCGGCGCGCATCACGCGGATGGCGATCTCGCCCCGGTTGGCAATCAGGATTTTGCGGAATTCGGTCATGGCAGCCTCTGGTTTGGCATGGTGGGGCGATCATTATGGAGATTCCACCAACCCGTAAACACGTAGAACTGGGTAATTGCCATTGTTTGCGCAAACGCGATCCTTGGAAGGATCGCAGGGGGCTGTCCCAGGCGAATTTTCGAAAATTCGCCCAAGCCTTCGGCGGACCGGTCGGTGAGGGGCAAATATTTGTCGAAAAGGGATTGGGCAGTGTTGTCCAGCCCTGTTAGCAATGGCAAAGCCGGGCGGGTAGCAATGGCAAAGCCGGGCGGGGCGCCATTGGCGGATCAGGGAGTGAAGACAATGCGATTTTCCGGGCTGCGTATACTCAAAGAGGGTCTGACCGGCAACAAGGGATGGACGCCCCATTGGCGCGATCCCGAGCCCAAATCCGAATACGATATCCTGATCATTGGCGGCGGCGGGCACGGGCTGGCCACGGCCTATTACCTGGCCAAGGAACACGGGCTGAGCAATATCGCGGTGTTGGAGAAGGGCTATATCGGCGGCGGCAATGTGGGGCGCAACACCACGATTGTGCGCGCGAATTACAACATGCCGGGCAATTCGGAGTTCTACAGCCATTCGCTGAAACTGTGGGAAGGGCTGGAAGAGGATCTGAATTACAACGTGATGCATTCCCAGCGCGGGATCATCAATCTGTTCCATTCCGACGGGCAGCGCGACTACGCGGTGCGGCGGGCCAATTCGATGATCAACCAGGGCGATGATGCGATCGTTCTGGACAGGGCAGGCGTGAAGAAGATGCTGCCCTATCTGGATTACGACAATGCGCGGTTTCCGGTCTATGGCGGACTTTATCACCCGCGCGGTGGAACCGCGCGGCACGATGCGGTGGCCTGGGGTTTTGCCCGGGGGGCCGACAGCCGGGGTGTGGACCTGCTGCAGAATTGCGAAGTCACCGGGATTGATATCGAAGGTGGTAAGGTCATCGGTGTGCAGACCTCTCGCGGACCGATCAAGGCCAAGAAGGTGGGGATTGTTGTCGCGGGCCGGTCGGGGCAGGTGGCGGCGAGGGCGGGGATGCGGTTGCCGATTGAAAGCCACATCCTTCAGGCCTTTGTGACCGAGGGGTTGAAGCCTTGCATCGACCATGTTGTGACCTTTGGCATGGGCCACTTTTATATCAGCCAGTCCGACAAGGGCGGTTTGGTCTTCGGCGGCGATCTGGATTTCTACGCCTCTTACGCGGCGCGGGGGAACCTGCCGATGGCCGAACATGTGATGGAGGCGGGCATGGCCCTGATGCCGATGATCGGCAAGGCGCGGGTGCTGCGGTCCTGGGGCGGGATCATGGATATGTCGCCCGATGGCTCCCCCATCATCGACCGGACGCATATCGAGGGGCTCTATCTCAATTGCGGCTGGTGTTACGGCGGGTTCAAGGCGGTGCCGGGCTCGGGCAATGTCTTTGCGCATCTCATGGCCACGGATCGCTATCACGACAACGCCACCAAATTCCGGCTGGATCGCTTCCGCGATGGGTACGGGTTGATGGATGAAGAGGGCACAGGCTCTCAGCATAACTTGCACTGAGGGTTGGCCGTGGGATTCCGTATTTACAGGCAAGAAGAAGCAGGAGCGCGGGTATGAGGATCACCTGTCCGATCTGTGGCGAGCGGGACAGCCGCGAGTTTTCCTATCGCGGTGCCGATGTGGCGCTGCATCGGCCCGATCCGGAGGCCGGGGAAGCGGCGTGGGATGACTATGTGCATCTGCGCGACAACCCGGCGGGTGAGACCCGCGACATGTGGTATCACGAGGGCGGCTGCGGCGCCTGGATCGTTGTCACGCGCAACACGGTGACCCACGAGGTCATCGGCTCGGAACTGGCGGCGGAGGTCGCACGATGAGGGTTCAGGGCAGGGGGCTTGTGGATCGCAACAGCCCGGTCACTTTCCGCTTTGACGGCATCGCCTATGAGGGGTTCGCAGGCGACACGCTGGCCTCGGCCCTTCTGGCCAATGATGTGCGGCTGATGGGGCGGTCGTTCAAATACCACCGCCCACGCGGGGTTCTGACGGCAGGCAGTGAAGAGCCCAACGCATTGGTCACGGTTGGCGCGGGTGTGGGTCAGGAGCCCAATATGCGCGCCACGGTACAAGAGATTTATCCGGGGCTTGAGGCGCAGTCGCAGAACCGCTGGCCTTCGCTGGGCTTTGATCTTTTGTCGGTCAACGATCTGGCCGCGCCTTTCCTGGGGGCGGGGTTTTATTACAAGACCTTCATGTGGCCGCGCGCGTTCTGGGAAAAGCTTTATGAGCCTGTGATCCGTCGTGCCGCCGGGCTTGGCGCGCTGTCAGGCAAGCCGGATGGCGACCGGTATGAACGCGCCTGGGCGTTTTGCGATCTGTTGGTGATCGGCGCCGGGCCTGCGGGGCTGATGGCTGCGCTGACGGCGGCACGCGCGGGTCTGGACGTGATCCTGGCCGATGAGGATGCGCGCATGGGGGGGCGGCTTCTGGCGGAAAGCCATGAGGTCGACGGTATGCCCGGCCCGGATTGGGTCGACAGCGTGCTGAATGAGTTGCAGGCGATGGACAATGTCCGCCTGATGAGCCGCACGACGGTTACCGGTGCATACGACCAAGGCACCTATGGCGCGCTGGAACGGGTGGGCCATCACCTGCCGCGCGCGGAGAAACGTCCGCTGGAAACCTTCTGGCGCATCGTTGCCAGGCGGTCGATCCTGGCGGCTGGCGCGCTTGAGCGCCCCGTTGCCTTCACCAATAACGACCGGCCCGGCATCATGACGGCGGGGGCGGTGCGGACCTATCTCAATCGCTATGGCGTGAGCCCCGGCAAGGCGGTCACCGTCTTTGGCAATAACGATGACGCCCATCGCACCGCGCGTGACCTGATCGCGGCGGGGGTCCATGTGTCCGCCGTCATCGACGCGCGCGCAGATGCGGCGGTTGACGTCAAGGCACCGATCTATAAAGGCGCGGTTGTCTCCGGCAGCAGCGGGCGCAAACAGCTTGAAAGCATCACCGTCCGCAGCGGAGGACGGGAGGAGAAGATCGCCACCGATTGCCTGGCCATGTCGGGTGGCTGGAACCCCACGGTTCATCTGACCTGCCATATGAACGGGCGGCCCACATGGCGCGAGGATATCCAAAGCTTTGTGCCGACCCCCGGCGCCATTCCGGGGATGGAGGTGGCCGGGGCCTGCAACGGCACCATGACCACCGCAGCCTGCCTGCGCGAAGGGGCGGAAGTGGCGGCGCGCGTGGCTGCAGATCTTGGCAAGAAGGCCAAAGCGGCCGACCTGCCGAAGGCCGAGGATGATCCCTATCGCCTGACCGCTCTGTGGCATGTGCCGGGCAAGGGGCGGGCCTGGCTGGACTTTCAGAATGACGTGACCGTGAAGGACGTCAAACAGGCGGCTACCGAAAACTTCCGGTCGGTCGAGCATATGAAGCGCTATACGACCCAGGGCATGGCGACCGATCAGGGCAAAAATTCAAACGTCGCGGCCCTGGCCATTCTGGCCGATGCCACCGGACGCGGTATTCCCGAAACCGGGACAACCACCTTCCGGCCCCCCTATGCCCCCGTGGCGATTGCCGCGATGGGTTCGGGTGCCACCGGCAAGGGGTTTGCGCCAGAACGCAAGACGACCTCTCACGCCGCCACGGTAGAGCGTAAAGCGCCACTGATCGAGGCGGGGCTGTGGTACAGGCCCAGCTATTTTCCGCAGGCTGGCGAAACCAACTGGCGGCAGTCCTGTGACCGCGAGGTGGGCTATGTGCGCAATGCGGTGGGCATCTGCGATGTCTCTACGCTGGGCAAGATCGACATTCAAGGGCCGGATGCGGCCAGACTGCTAGATTTCGTTTATACCAATACGTTTTCCACGCTGAAACTGGGGCGTGTCCGCTATGGGCTGATGCTGCGTGAGGATGGTCATGTCATGGATGACGGCACCACCGCGCGGCTGGGAGAGCATCATTACGTGATGACCACCACCACCGCTGCGGCGGGGCAGGTGATGAAACATCTGGATTTCGTCACCCAGGCGCTGCATCCCGAATGGGATGTGCACCTGATCTCGGTCACCGAGCAATGGGCGCAGTTTGCCGTTGCGGGCCCCAAATCGCGGGAGCTTCTGAACGGGCTTCTGGACACGTCCCTGAGTGATGACGACTGGCCGTTCATGGCCTGTGGAGAGGTGTCCGTTGCCGGTGTTACGGGGCGGCTTTTCCGCATCTCGTTCTCGGGCGAGCACGCCTATGAACTGGCCGTGCCCGCGCGCTTTGGCGACAGCCTGTTCCGGCTTCTGGTGGCGCGCGCCGAAGCCATGGGCGGTGGCGCCTACGGGATGGAGGCGCTGAACGTTCTGCGCGTGGAAAAGGGCTTTATCACCCATTCCGAAATCCATGGCCGTACGACCGCCTATGATATCGGGATGGAACGGATGATTTCCGCCAAGAAGGATTGCATCGGCAAGACCATGGCGGCCCGGCCCGGTCTGGTTGATCCCGAACGCGAACGCCTTGTTGGGTTGCGCCCCGCAGGGGCCGCCAAGCAGATCACGGCCGGGGCGCATCTGTTCAATCCCGGTGACGCGCCGGTGCGGGTGAATGATCAGGGCTATGTTACGTCCGTGGCGTTTTCGCCGACACTGGGGATGAATATCGCGCTGGGTTTTCTGAAACGCGGGCCGGAGCGATACGGTGAAACCGTCAAGCTGGTCGATCACGCCCGCGGGGTCGAGACCTTGTGCGAAGTGGTGAACCCTGTGTTTTTCGACCCTGAAGGAGGGCGTGTCCGTGGGTGACCTGATTGCCAAATCCGCCTGTGACGGGCTGTTGCCGCTTGAGATCGGTGGTGCGACCCTGACCGAGATCGTGTTTGACGCCATCACCTCGGTCGCGCCATGGCGTGGTCATGAACAGGCTGTCTCGGACGCGCTGAAATCCCAGATGGGTGCGGCCTTCCCTGCACCGAACCGCTCCACCGGAAAGGCCAAATCCCGCGCGGTCTGGTCCGGGCGCGGGCAGGCGTTGGTTCTGGGTCCGCCGCTTGAGCCCATCGCGGGCGCGGCGATGACCGATCAGACCGATGCCTGGGCCTGTGTCGCGCTTGAGGGGCCTGCCGCGCGCGATGTACTGGCGCGCCTTGTCCCGATCGACCTGCGCGACGGCAGTTTCAAACGCGGCCACGCGGCGCGCACGCAGCTGATGCATATGAGTATCGTACTGATGCGCACCGGCGCCGATCGCTATGGCATCATGGCCTTACGGTCGATGGCGGGCACGCTTGTTCACGATCTTGAAACCGCCATGGAAGCCGTCGCCGCGCGCGGGTAAGCTGTGCGTCGGTTATTGCGAATCCGGAGGGTATCCATGCGTTTCACCACCTGCCTAGTCGCCTGTCTGTTCGCGGCTGGCGCTGTCTCGGCCCAGGGTATGGGAGAAGAGGCTTGCGCGGCACAGGCCAGTATCGTCATCGATGCGCATGAGCTGCGTAAGGAAGGCGTCGCTGCCGACAAGGCCGTGGCCGAGCTGCTTCCCAAGTATGAAGAACTCGGCGCCGCCTATACCGATCAGATCATCCCGGCTTTGGTTACCCAGTATGTCTATGCCCAGCCCGAAGCGGTGTTGGATCAGGATCTGGCCGGGGTCTGGAAGCAAACCTGCCTGACGACCGATCTCTCTTCGGTTTTGGGCGCCGACTAAAGATGCTACACCTGCAGGCATGAGTCTGCCGCCCGGTTTTCTGGATGAATTGCGCAGCCGCACCAGCCTGACGCAGGTGGTGGGGCGCAAAGTCATGTGGGATGCGCGCAAATCCAATCAGGGCAAGGGCGACATGTGGGCGCCGTGCCCCTTTCACCAGGAAAAAACCGCGTCATTTCATGTGGATGACCGGAAGGGGTTTTATTACTGCTTTGGCTGCCACGCAAAAGGCGATGCCATCGGTTTCGTGAAAGAGACCGAGAATGTCAGCTTCATGGAAGCGGTCGAGATCCTGGCGCGGGAAGCCGGCATGACAATGCCCGCCCGCGATCCCAAGGCGCAGGAAAAGGCCGACCGGCGCACCCAACTGGCCGAAGTGATGGAACAGGCGGTGCAGTTTTTCCGGCTGCAACTGCGCACTGGGGCTGCGGCGGCGGCGCGTGACTATCTGGCCGGGCGCGGGCTGTCAGAGGCGGCACTTGAACGCTGGGAAATCGGCTTTGCCCCAGACGCCTGGCAGGCGCTGTGGGACCATCTGCGCGGCAAGGGCGTGGAGGAGGATCTTATCCTAGCCGCAGGGCTTGCAAAGCCGTCGACCAAGGGCAAGAAGCCCTATGACACCTTTCGCAACCGCATCATGTTTCCCATCCGCGACGCGCGTGGCCGGGCGATCGCCTTTGGCGGGCGCGCGATGGATCCCACTGACAACGCCAAATACCTGAACTCGCCCGAGACCGAGCTTTTCGACAAAGGCCGCAGCCTTTACAACCATGGCCCTGCGCGCACAGCCGCCGGAAAGGGCCAGCCACTGATCGTTGCCGAAGGCTATATGGATGTAATCGCGCTGGCCGAAGCCGGGTTTGGCGCATCGGTGGCGCCGCTGGGCACTGCGATCACCGAAACCCAGCTTCAGCTTTTGTGGCGTATCGCGCCGGAACCTATCATCGCGCTGGATGGTGACACCGCCGGTCTGCGCGCGGCGATGCGCCTGATCGATCTGGCCCTGCCTTTGCTGGAGGCGGGCCAATCCCTGCGCTTTGCCATCATGCCCGAAGGCTTGGACCCCGACGACCTGTTGCGCGCCAAGGGGCCGCAAGCGGTGCAGGCGGTGCTGGATCAGGCCATCCCGATGGTGCGCCTGCTGTGGCAGCGCGAGACCGAAGGCAAGAATTTCGACAGCCCGGAACGCAAAGCGGCGCTCGACAAGGCGCTGCGCGAAAAGATCAAGCTGATCAGGGATCCCTCGATCCGTCAGCATTATGGTCAGGAAATCAAGGATCTGCGCTGGCAGCTTTTCCGCCCGCAACGCAGTGCGCCCGGCAAAAGCTGGTCACCGGGGCGCAAACCGTCACTCGCACCGCTGCCGTCGACCAAATCCTCGCTTCTTGTTGCGGCGGGTGAGGGGGCGGAAGATCAGATGCGCGAGGCCGTGATCCTGGCTGCGATCATCGCCCATCCGACCATCGCCGCCGAATTCGAAGCCGGCATCGAAAGCCTTGCCTGTATCGATCCCGATCATCGTGCTTTGCGGGACATGATCCTGCGTGTCGCCATGGACACACCCGATGATTTGCATGCGGAAATCGAGGCGCAATTGGGCCCTGTACCCCTTGAAAAGCTGCATGGACTGCGCCATGTCGCCATCACGCCCTGCATTCGCAACCCAGGCGATGTGGACCTCGCGCAGATGACTGTCGCCGAGGAGCTTGCAAAACTCGATGCGTATCGCGGGCTGATGGCCGAAGTGGCCGAAGCCGTCGAAGATCTGGGCGGTGAAGCCGATGAAGCGGTGACCTGGCGTCTTAGTCAGGCCGCCGAAGCCCGAAACCGCGCCATGCGAAGCCAGCAGGAGGACAAAGCCGAATACGACCTTGGCGACAATGGCGCGCGAATCAATCGCGACGAACGCAACGCACTTGATGACCTTTTGGGCAAAATTAAGTTTTCAAAACCACACACTCGGTAGGTTTTGGTAAAGGAACGCTAAAGAAAACAGGGTAAACGGGGTGACGAATCACTTGAGAGCGCTAATGATTCGTTTAATGCCGAATCACTCCAGACCCCTCGGGAGCTTTTAATGGCCGCGAAAGACGCAAACGAAGACCGCAAACCTGACGACCAGGATGCGGAAATGGGCTTTGACATGAGCCAAGCCGCCGTCAAGAAGATGATCGGTGAGGCGCGTGAGAAAGGCTATATCACCTACGACCAGCTGAACCAAGTTCTGCCCCCGGATCAGGTGAGTTCCGAACAGATCGAAGACGTGATGTCGATGCTGTCGGAAATGGGCATCAACATCATCGAAGATGAAGAGGCCGAAGAGGAAGAGCAGAAAGGCTCGACCGAAGTTGCAACCACAGATGGCCCGCGCGATCTGACGCTGGGCTCTACCGGTCAGGAAAAGCTGGACCGCACCGATGACCCCGTGCGCATGTATCTGCGCGAGATGGGATCGGTTGAACTGCTGTCCCGCGAGGGCGAAATCGCCATCGCCAAGCGGATCGAGGCCGGCCGCAACACGATGATTGCAGGGCTGTGCGAAAGCCCGCTGACCTTCCAGGCCATCACGATCTGGCGCGAGGAACTTCTGAGCGAAGAGATCCTTCTGCGCGATGTGATCGACCTGGAAACCACCTTCTCGGGCCAGCTGGGCGAGGATGGCGAGGTTGAAGAACCTATCGTCGACACCTCTCAGGTTGCGGCCAAGAAGGAAACCGATGACAGCGGCCCGGAACTGGACGCCGACGGCAATCCCATCGCCAAGGATGACGATGACGACGATGACGAACAGGCCAACATGTCCTTGGCCGCGATGGAAGCCGCGCTTAAGGATCAGGTCCTGAACACGCTGGAACGGATCGCCAATGATTACGCCCAGCTGTCGGAAATGCAGGACAGCCGGATTTCCGCCACGCTGAATGAAGACGGCAGCTTTTCCGACAAGGAAGAGGAAACCTATCAGGCGCTGCGCTCGGAAATCGTGGAGCTGGTGAACGGTCTTCACCTGCACAACAACCGGATCGAAGCGCTGATTGACCAGCTTTACGGCATCAACCGCCGCGTTATGTCGATTGACAGCGCGATGGTGAAACTGGCCGACCAGGCGCGGATCAACCGCAAGGAATTCATCGAGGAGTACCGCGGGCGCGAGCTGGACCCGAACTGGCTGGGCGAAATGGCCGAAAAATCCGGTCGCGGCTGGCAGATGTTCATCGAACGCTCCACCGACAAGGTGGAAGAGCTGCGCGCCGACATGGCCCAGGTGGGTCAGTATGTGGGTCTGGATATCAGCGAATTCCGCCGCATCGTGAACCAGGTGCAAAAGGGCGAGAAAGAGGCGCGGCAGGCCAAGAAGGAAATGGTCGAAGCCAACCTGCGTCTCGTGATCTCGATTGCCAAGAAATACACGAACCGTGGCCTGCAATTCCTTGATCTTATTCAGGAAGGCAACATTGGCCTGATGAAAGCGGTCGATAAGTTCGAATATCGCCGCGGATACAAGTTCTCGACCTACGCCACATGGTGGATCCGTCAGGCGATCACCCGGTCCATCGCGGATCAGGCGCGCACGATCCGGATTCCGGTCCACATGATCGAAACGATCAACAAGCTTGTCCGTACCGGCCGTCAGATGCTGCACGAGATTGGCCGCGAACCTACGCCGGAAGAGCTGGCCGACAAGCTGCAGATGCCGCTGGAAAAGGTCCGCAAGGTGATGAAAATTGCCAAGGAGCCGATCAGCCTGGAAACCCCCATCGGCGACGAGGAAGACAGCCAGCTGGGCGATTTCATCGAGGACAAGAATGCCGTGCTGCCTTTGGACAGCGCCATTCAGGAAAACCTCAAGGAAACCACCACGCGGGTTCTTGCCTCGCTTACCCCGCGCGAAGAACGTGTGCTGCGCATGCGCTTTGGCATCGGCATGAACACCGACCACACGCTGGAAGAGGTGGGCCAGCAGTTCAGCGTGACCCGCGAACGGATCCGGCAGATCGAAGCGAAGGCGCTGCGCAAGCTCAAGCATCCCAGCCGTTCGCGCAAGCTGCGGTCGTTCCTGGACCAGTAAGCGCAGCTGAAATGCCTAAGAAACAGGCTGCGTCGGCGCGACCGGCGCAGCTTTTTTCACCTTGGGTAAACCTCTTGTGAGGCAGGCTATCCACGATCAGCCTCAATGGCGCATTCTGTTACTTTGAGAGGAGGAGTCCCACATGCGCCATCTTGCTGCCTTTGCAACCGCAATTGCCATGCTGCCGCTTTCAGCCCAGGCCTTCACGGCCAAGAACCGTTTGACTGTAGCGCCGGTATCCAACTCCGTTTTTGAGGTTGTGGGCCTTCCGGGATCGGGCGCCAGCCATTTCTGGTGCGCGGCGGGCGAATATGCTTTGGCTCAGGGGGCGGCGTCGAGTGCGCGGATTTACTTGGCCAGTGGCCGCCAGCCCAGCGTCTCGCGCCCGGGCCGGACCGCCGTGCGCTTTACCCTCGCGCCGGATGCCGCAGGCGTAACGCCGCTCGCCCCGCAATTGACCTTGTCTGTAGACGTGCCCGGTGACAATCTGAGCGTAGCTGCCGCACGTGAATATTGCCACGTCAGCATCAGCCGCTTCTAAGGAAGGATGCGTCCATGACCCGATTTATGAAAAACGCCGCCCTTTGTGCAGTGATTGCCGGGATTCTTCTTCCCACTTCGGCCTTGGCCTTTCGCGCGCAGAACACGCTGAAGGTCAATCCCGAAGGTCAGGGCCAGTTCGAGGTGATCCAGCGCGGCGGGGTCTCGCCCGGTGACATCTGGTGCGCGGCGGGCGACTATGCGATGCGCGTGCTGGGCGTGCAGGGAACGCAGCGGGTCTATCTTGTGGAGGGCAAGCACATCGCCCGGACAGAAGAACGTCGTCGTTTTGGCTATAGCTTCTCGCTCACGCCGCCGCCCGAGGCGCAGAATTTCACCTCCAGCCCCCTGACGTTGAGCCTGCGCGCCATAGGCGACAGCCTCAGCGCAGTCACGGCGCAGCAATATTGCTATGACAGGCTGGGAGAGCCGAAAAGACTGTGGCCCTAGGCGCTTGATACAGCAGACAGTTTTTCAAATCCGCACATCCGGCGCGGGTCTTTACGAGTTTACGCGTGATGTGTCGGGCTGGCTGGGCGACACGGGCCTGCGCTCGGGCCTTCTGACGCTTTTTGTCCGGCACACAAGCGCCTCCCTCCTGATTCAGGAAAATGCCGATCCTGAAGTTCAGACCGACCTGAAGGCGTTTTTCGACCGTCTTGTCCCGCCGTCAGATGATCCATCCATGGCCTATCTGCGGCACACTTATGAAGGCCCCGATGACATGCCGGCCCATATCAAGGCGGTGATGATGCCGGTCAGCCTGCAGATCCCCGTGGCCGAAGGCCGGGCGGTGCTGGGCACCTGGCAGGGGATTTACCTTTTTGAACACCGCCGCGCGCCACATAGACGCGAGGTCGCGGCGCATCTCATGGGCGATTAGTCGTCCAGAACGAAGGTCACCATCAGGTTCACCTGATAATGGGCGATTTTCCCGTCCTCGACTTTCACGGATTGTTCTTTGACCCAAGCGCTGACCACGTTGCGCAGAGTTTCCGAGGCGCGTTTGACGCCCAGCTCGGTGGCATCCTCAAAACCTTTGGTTGATGTGGCGCTGATTTCCGTAACGCGTGCAATAGACATGATTGTTACCCCTATGCAGTACTCAAACAGGGCTGCATTTCACCACGAAGTGTCAGAAACGCAAAATCCGGCGGCAAAACTCTGCCGAGTGTGATTTTCCGCCCGCAGGATGTTGCGCATGAAATTCCCCTCTACCCAAACCCTAGCGTTGCTCCTATACTTGTGGATAAGTGGGCCGCACGTCCCACAAAAAGAGGCAGAAAACTGGATAGGGGGACGCCCATGCGCTGCCCGTTTTGCGGAAATATCGACACTCAGGTGAAAGATTCTCGGCCGGCCGAGGATCATGTCTCGATCAGGCGCCGGCGCTTCTGCCCGGCCTGTGGCGGACGGTTCACAACCTATGAACGCGTGCAGCTGCGTGATCTGGTTGTCATCAAATCCTCCGGCAAGCGCGAGGATTTCGACCGCGACAAGCTGGAACGGTCGATCCGCATCTCGATGCAGAAACGCCCCATTGAACCGGAACGCATTGACCAGATGATTTCGGGCATCGTGCGGCGTCTGGAAAGCATGGGCGAAACCGACATCCCCTCCAAACAGATCGGCGAGATCGTGATGGAGGCGCTGGCCCGTATCGACACGGTGGCCTATGTGCGGTTTGCAAGCGTTTACAAGAACTTCCAGGCTGCCGATGATTTCGAGGACTTCGTCGCGGAATTGCGCCCGCCGACCCAGCCGGACCCCTGATCCCGCATGAGCAAGGCCGCCGACATCAGGTGGATGCGGCTGGCCCTGTCACTGGGCCGACGCGGACAGGGCCGGACCTGGCCCAACCCGGCCGTGGGTTGCGTGATCGTGAAGGATGGCCGCGTTATCGGGCGCGGCTGGACCCAGCCCGGCGGACGGCCTCACGCGGAAACCGAAGCGTTGGCGCAGGCCGGTGCGCAGGCGCAGGGCGCGACCGCCTATGTCAGCCTGGAACCCTGCGCCCATCAGGGAGAGACCCCGCCTTGCACTCAGGCGCTGATTGCCGCCGGGATCGCGCGTGTGGTGGCCCCGGTTGAAGACAGCGATGCGCGCGTGGCGGGTCAGGGTTTTGCCCAGCTGCGTGAAGCCGGGATCGAGGTGACCACCGGTATCTGCCCCGATGAGGCCGCCGCCGATCATGTGGGCTTTTTCCTGAAAACCGATCTGGGGCGGCCCTGGGTGACGTTGAAACTCGCCTCCAGCTTCGATGGGCGCATCGCCACTGCCACCGGGCAAAGCCAGTGGATCACGGGACCGCAGGCGCGTCGCCGGGTCCATGCGATGCGGGCCCGCCACGATGCGGTGATGGTTGGGGCTGGCACCGCGCGCGCCGATGATCCGTCACTGACCGTGCGCGACATGGGCGTAGCGTCGCAGCCGGTGCGCATTGTCGTCTCCCGACGTCTTGACCTGCCGCTGATCAGCACTCTGGCCCGCACGGCCAGGGATGTGCCGGTCTGGCTGATGCATGGCGCGGATGCCGATGCAGAACGCCTGCGTGCCTGGGAAGGGCTGGGCGCGCGGCTTTTTCCCTGCGCGGTGTCCGGCGCGCAGCTGGATCCGGGCGATATCCTGACCCAGCTTGGCACAGCCGGCCTGACGCGTGTCTTCTGCGAAGGGGGCAGTGCGCTGGCGGCCTCGCTTCTGTCTGCAGACCTCGTGGATGAGCTGGTGGGGTTCTCCGCAGGTCTTGCCATCGGTGCCGAAGGGTTGCCCGCCATCGGGGCCATGGGCCTTGATCACCTGCAAGAGGCGCCGCGGTTCACGCTGGTCGATGTGGAACCCGTGGGCGGTGATATCCTGCACCGCTGGCAGCGCGCGCCTGCTTAACGCCACAGATGGGCATAGGTCGCAAAACCGCCCTGCAGCTTGGCCAGAAGCCGGTTGCCCACGCCCCGACGGGGCAGGGTGGCTGAGGCCAGACGCTCTGCCACCACTTCCACCGGGCAGGCCTGGCCTGTGACCGGATCGAAATAGCGCGCGTAGTCAATCAGCACCGCATGAACCAGCCCTTCCAGATCCGGGCGGGCGGTGCGGCGGTCGGGTACCGGGCCAAGATCGGTGGTCAGCCCCCAGCCCGCATAGAAAGGTGCACCCAGTGTTGTCACGGTCACGCCGCGCAAAAGCGCCTCGAACCCGGTGCCCGAGGTCATTGTCCACACCTCGTCCACTTGATCCAGAAGCTGGGCGATATCGGCCTGATCTGCGATGACATCCGCAAGGCCGCTCGCGTCGATCTTCCCCTTGCGCAGCCCCGCTTCCACATCCGGGTGCGGCTTGTAGATCAGGACGGCGTCAGGACGGGCGGCGCGCGCAGCCTCAAGAAGGGCAAGGTTTGTGCAGACCTCTCCCGTGCCTTTCAAGATCGAGGCGTCATCTTCCACCTGACCGGGAACAAGCACGCGATGGCCTTGAGGAATGTCCCCTAAGCCCCCGGAAAGATTGTATTTCGTCAGGCGGCTTGCAGTGAGAAATCCGATCAGATCCCGTGCCCGGCGGCGTTGATCAGGTCGCAGAACCTCCCGTTCCGCAATCCAGTGTTCCAGCCGGCTGGGCTGCGTCGGGTCATAATAGATGCCCAGATCATCCAGAACCAGCGACAGCGGCGGCACCAGTTCGGCCCCCAATCCCCGCGACCGCAGAAACCCGTCTTCCACCCGCACAGCGCCTGCGTGATCGGCAGTGGCTTTGCCCGCCCAGACCATCCAGGGCCGCCCCGAGGCGCGGGCGCGGTCCGGTCGGTCTTCGAAGATCATCTTTTTTTGCTGCCCGAACACCGATTGCAGCGGCTTGCGCTTCCAAAGGCGCATTTCGCTGGCGACCCATCCGTCCCGGTCGGTTCGGAAGGCGTCGACCTGTGCCTCCAGGATATCCAGCACGCGTTCCAGCTCACACAGACTGTCGGTGAACGGATCGTACCAGGTGGGGTAAAGGATCATTGCGGCGGCAAAAAGCTGGGGTTTGGTCAGCTTGCGCGCCCTGCGGGGCAGGTCGGTGTGATCAATCGTCAGGCCCCACCCGGCATAAAATGGCGCGCCGAAGACGCGTGGGGTGTGGCCTGCCAGGATCGCCTCGAACCCAAGCTGGGAGGACACCGTATAAACCCCGATGGCCCCGTCCAGCAGCGCCCAGGGGCTGACCGGATCGCGATAGATCCTCACCCGGTCGCTTTCGTCCTGCGCGTCGAAATGGCCGGGGCGGAAGCCCGCTTCGGTTTCCGGGTGGGATTTGATCAGGATCTGCGCGCCGGGGTTCTGCTCTTGCGCGTAAACCAGCATTTCGCGAAACCGCGCCTTGTCCGCGCCGCTTGCAGTGACCGAGGCATCGCCCTCGGTCTGGTCGATCACCAGCACATATCCCGGATCGGGCACGGGCAGGGCAGGGTCATGGGCGTTGTATTTGGACAAATCCGCCTCTTTGATCCGCGCCATCGCGTTGCGGGCGCGGTCCAGCAGCACGGTGTCATCCAGCGGAGCATCCGCCAGCAGCCGTTCCAGATCTGAGGGGGTGGAGGCATCGAAATGCACGCCCGAGCGGTCCAGATGCAGCCCGATCGGCGGCTCCCCGGCGCGGCCCGGATGGAGTGAGCGCAGGAAGGCATCCTCGACCCGCAGCACCGGCGCATCGCGCCGTTCCGCCACGCCCAGACCGCGATGTGAGGTCGGGCTGGCCCCCCAGACGCCGACCATGTCGCCCGGCCCCGGCGCACCGATCCGCACCTGATAGCCTGCCAGCGACAGGATGCGTTTCAGCCGCGGCTGGGTGAGAAACCCGCCGTTATAGACGAAAAGCCGCCGGGGAGAGCCCTCACCGGCGGCGTTCTGGTCCCTGTCCGGGGACATGTTAATCCGACAGCGTCGACAGGCTGCTTACCGTGGTCAGACCACCGGTCAGCGACGACAGGGCCTTGTTCCACTGGCTCAGCGGCGCTTCGGTGACATAGAGCGTGTCATCGTCACGGATCACGAAATCACGGGCCAGGAACAGGCCGTTGGGTTCGGTCAAATCCAGCACGTAAACCAGACGCTGGGGTCCGATCAGGTCGGTGCGACCCATGACGGAATTGGCGATCTCGGCCACTTCGTTGCGGAGAATGAAAACGCCTGTGGGATCGGCGGCAAAGGCCGACAGACCGCCCACCTGCGCGATCGCTTCCAAAGCCGACAGGTTCTGGCTGGAGAAGGGGATGCGCGATTGTGCGTTGGTCGCGCCAAGCGCGGTGTAGGATCGCGTGTCCTCTTCGATGAAGATCCGGTCGCCACCGCGCAGCGCGATATCCAGTGCGGGGTTTTCGGCCAGGTCATTGTACCAGATCGTGCCGGAATGCGCGCCGCGCACGACGGTGATGCGGGTGATTTCAGGTTCGGTCGAAATGCCACCGGCGCTGGCCAGCATAGCCGACAGTGTGCGGGTGGGGCGCTCGATCTCGAACACGCCCTGGCCACCTGCTCCGATGATCGTCACGGTCGCGCCATCGCCCGCCACACGGGTGACTTGCACCTGCGGATCGGGGGTTTGCTGTTCCAGCTGGCGCGTGATGATGCCACGCAGCGCCTCGGGCGTGTTGCCTGCCGCGCGCAGACGGCCCGCATAGGGCACAAAGATGAAACCGGCGCTGTCGACCTGCACCTCTTCCAGCGAGGTGGCATTGGCGCCTTCGCTGGCCAGCAGACCGTCATCGACGTTTTCCCAGATCGTCAGACCCAGCGTATCGCCGGGGCGGATCGTGTCGGCGGTCAGGGTCGCGGCATTCTTGAACGCGTCGGAAAAGCCAAGAGCAGGGGCCACCGCAGTGGCCAGGTTCACGCGGTCGCTGACCTGCACGATGAACGCGTCGCCCTGCCTTTGGACCGAGCCCGCGAAGATCTGTCGTTTGTTGGGGCCACTATTTGGGATCAGCGAACATGCAGATACCGCCATCATCGTGGCGGTCAGCACGACGGATGTCACCCACCGTTTTCGTTTGGGATACACTGCGCGGTCTCCTCGACCTATGGTTCTGCCTCAAGTTTTTTTTCTAAACTACGGGAATCCGGAGATTATATCCAGTCCCGTGATCCTCAGGGCGGACCCCTCATCTGCAACTGTTGCCTTCGCGCCGCTTTTGGCCGGGCGTAACGCAAGACCTTGTGGTTCTCAGTTCACGACACGCAATTGTTGCCGCGGCGCCGAGGTGCCGGATTTGAATGCGTCATAGGGATCTTCCGGTGACAGCATCATGTCGACGACCTGCCGCAGAAGCTGCCTGCGTGCGCGCGCCGAGTAAAACCCGCCGGCCACTTGGCTGGTTTCCAACAGAAAGCGCCGGTAATCCTTGTAGGCGCGGCTGTCGGGGCGGGCGGCGCCCTTGAAGAAGTCTTTCAGCGGCTGCTCCGAGACGAATTCAGGTTTGTCATAGACCGCCTTGCCGAACACTTTCAGCGGGATGCCGCGCCACAGAACCTGTTGCGCCGCCGTGGAATTCACCGTCACCGCGCTGCGCGCATCGGTGAGCAGCTGCGCCAGCTTGCCGCCGCGCACGTAATGCACGCGGTGGGATATCCCGTGCTGTTTCGCCAGCCTGCGCAATTCGCGGCGGACGGGAACGCGGCCGTCTTCCAGCGGATGGGCCTTGACCACCAGGTGGTGGTGTTTGGGCGCACCGGCAGCAAAGCCTTCGACGATTTCCGCCAGAAATTCGGTCATGGTGGAGAAAGGCGAATGCATCTGGAAGGAACTGTCATGTTCCAGCTGCAGCAGCGCCAGGTGATAGGGAAAGCCCGACAGCCGGATGCGCGCCGTGGCAATGCGCCGTTCGATGGCCTGAAACGGCATCAGCAGAAGCCGCTTGAGATACAGCTGAAATTCCTTCGTGACCGTCAGCGATCGATGCGGACGAAAATTCCGGTAATGCCCGTTCCGGAACATCACGAACCAATGATAGAGCGCGCCATAGAATATATGCTGGCGCATGTCGCCCCAGTGGGCGGGGGGCAGGGGTGCCTCCATATCCGACAGGGCGAGGGCCTCCTGCATCTCGGTGATCGACATGTCCATCAGGCGCGAATGGCCGTTCGTGCCGCCGCGCTCATAGGTGACCCAATAGGGGCGCATATAGCCTTCTTCGAACACATGGATCATCAGGCCCCGGTCGCGGGCTGCTTTCACCGCTTCGGCATGAATGGGGCGCGTGTCGCCATAAAGCACGATATCGGTGACGCCCTTGGCCTCAAGCAATTCGATAAAGGTGTCGGGCCAGTCGTCGACCGTGCCGCGATAGGGGATATAGGTCGAGGGCTGAAACCAGAAGGCGCGGTCGCCCGCGTTGAAGCCCACGCGCCAGACATCCGCGCCGGCAGCGCGAAGCATGCGGCCCAGTCCATAGAAGAACGGGCCGTGCGGGCCTTGCAGGAACAGAAAAACGCGGGTGGGTTGCGGTGCCGTACTCATCATCCTGTCAGTGTGCCAGAAGGGCATGGGCAAACTCTTAAGCCGCAAGATTGGCAAAACTATGGCAATTGAAAGGCTGAACCGCAAGATCTGGGGTCTTGCCGGACGTGGATTGCCCCTCTAGGTGAGGAGCTGTGGCAACGCAAAGGGGCGCGCGATGTTTACTGGGATCATCACCGATATCGGAGAGGTGCGGGAGCTGGAACAGGCGGGCGATCTGCGCGCCCGGATCGGAACGCGGTATGACACGTCGAAGATCGACCTCGGGGCATCTATTGCTTCGGACGGGGTCTGTCTGACAGTGATCGCGCTTGGGCCTGATTGGTACGACGTTCAGATCAGCGCCGAGACGGTGTCGAAAACGAACCTGGATGCATGGACCGTCGGCAGCCGGGTCAACCTGGAGCGCGCGCTGCGCGTGGGCGATGAGCTGGGCGGGCATATCGTGTCGGGCCATGTGGATGGCGTGGCCGAGGTGGTGAGCGTTGTCGAAGAAGGCGACAGCACCCGCGTGCAGTTGCGCGCACCCGAGGCGCTGGCGAAATTCATCGCGCCCAAGGGATCGGTTGCGTTGAACGGTACGTCCCTGACGGTGAACGAGGTGGATGGCGCTGTCTTCGGCATCAACTTCATCCCCCATACCAAAGAGGTCACCACCTGGGGCGATGTGGCCGTGGGCGACCGCGTGAACCTTGAGATCGACGCGCTGGCCCGCTATGTCGCGCGGCTGAACGAGGTGATGCAGGGGTAAGCCAATTGGGGGCTCTGCCCCCAAACCCCCGGGAGTATTTATTGCCAGAAAGAAGCATGGGTGCGCTTGATTTGTGCGCCACGTCGCACTGGCCAAACCGGGGTTTGGGGTATATCTGCCCCTCAGACAAAGACGACAAGGCGGCTGCCCCATGAGTTTTGAAACCCCAGGCCCGGTTGAGACCGATTGGGCGGATGCGATTTCGCCCATCGACGAAATCATCGACGAGGCGCGCAATGGCCGGATGTTCATTCTGGTCGATCACGAGGATCGCGAGAATGAAGGCGATCTGGTGATCCCCGCGCAGATGGCCACGCCCGAGGCGATCAATTTCATGGCCACCCATGGGCGCGGGCTGATCTGCCTGAGCCTGCCCGGGGAGCGCATTGACGCGCTGGGGCTGGAGTTGATGTCGACCAATAATTCCTCGCGCCATGAGACCGCCTTCACCATCTCGATCGAGGCGCGTGAGGGTGTGTCGACCGGCATTTCCGCCCATGACCGGGCGCGGACCGTGGCGGTGGCCATCGACGCCTCGAAAGGGGCGGCGGATATCGCCACGCCGGGCCATGTGTTTCCCTTGCGGGCCAAGAATGGCGGTGTGCTGGTGCGGGCAGGCCATACGGAGGCCGCTGTGGATCTGAGCCGTCTGGCCGGGCTGAACCCGTCTGGCGTGATCTGCGAGATTATGAATGAAGACGGCACCATGGCGCGGCTGCCTGATCTGGTGAGTTTCGCGCAGAAACACGGGCTGAAGATCGGCACGATCAGCGATCTGATCGCCTATCGCCGGCGGCATGACAACCTGGTGACGCTGAAAAGCGAAGAGGTGGTGACATCGGAATTCGGCGGTGAATGGTCGATGCGGATTTACGCGGACCAGGTGCAGGGATCGGAGCATATCGCGCTGATCAAGGGTGATCTTTCGGGCGATGCGCCGGTTCTGGTGCGCATGCATGCGATGGATCCCATGCTGGATGTGGTGGGGCTGGGTGCACCGGGACGCGCCGCGGAATTCGCGCGGGCCATGCGCAAGGTGTCGGACGAGGGGCGGGGCGTGGTCGTTCTGCTGCGCGACACGCGCATGACGCTGACCACCGATGAAGAACGCCACCCTGCGACCTTGCGCCAATACGGTCTGGGCGCGCAGATCCTGTCCTCGCTTGGTCTGTCGAAGCTTGAGCTGTTGACTGACAGTCCCAAGCCCAATGTCGTGGGTCTTGAAGCCTATGGGCTTGAGATCGTGGGCACGCGGAAAATTTCGGAAGGATAGGTCATGGCCGGAAGCGAAACCCATTATGTTCTGCCGCGCCCGGATTTTGACAAGCCGGTGAAGCTGCTGATTGTTGTTGCGCCCTATTACAAGGATATCGCCGACAATCTTGTGGCCGGAGCCAAGGCAGAGATAGAGGCTGCGGGCGGCACCTGGGAGCTGGTTGAGGTGCCGGGCGCCCTGGAAGTGCCCACCGCCATTGCGATCTCGGACCGGCGGAGCAATTTCGACGGATATGTTGCGCTGGGCTGCGTGATCCGGGGCGAGACGACGCATTACGACACGGTCTGCAACGACTCGAGCCGCGCGATCCAGCTGATGGGCCTGCAGGGGCTGTGCATCGGCAATGGCATCCTGACGGTGGAAAACCGCGCGCAGGCCGAAGTGCGGGCCGACCCCGAAGGGCAGAACAAGGGCGGCGGGGCTGCGGCAGCCGCCTTGCATCTGATCGCGCTGGGCCGTAAGTGGGGCGCCCAATCCAAAGGCATCGGGTTCAAGCCGGCAGGCAGCTACCAGGTGGCCGACAGTTCAGACGGATCCTCTACAGCATGAGCGAAACGACCCCCAAGCTATCGGGTAACCAGAAGCGGAAAATGCGTTCTGCGGCAAGGCTTTATGCCGTTCAGGCGCTGTTTCAGATGGAAAGTTCGGGCCAGACCTCTACCCAGATCGTGCGGGAGTTTCTGGACCACCGTTTCGGCGCTGTCTACGAAGGGGATGAGATGGTCGACGGGGATATTAATCTGTTCCAGAAACTTGTCGATGACGCGGTGAACTATCAGGCTCCGATTGACCAGATGACCGACCGCGCTTTGGTCGCCAAATGGCCGATCGCGCGGATTGATCCCACATTGCGCGGCCTGTTCCGCGCGGCGGGTGCGGAACTGACACAAGGCGAGGCGCCGCCGAAAGTGGTGATTTCGGAATATGTCGACATCGCGCGGGCCTTTTTTCCTGAGGGCAAAGAACCTAAATTTGTAAATGCGGTGCTTGATCATATGGCACGCGAGGCCCGGCCGGAGGCGTTCTAGGCGGACATCCAGCTGCTTTCGGCATCGACCTACGCAAGGCTGGAAAGAATGTCGCACTGCGCTATGTGATGCCGGAGTGAGGACAAGACCATGCCTGAACTGATCAAACTCTATATCCGGCATTCGATTATCGGTTTTGGCATCTCTGCCATCTTCGTGGGAATATTGCTTTATTTCAATGTGATGAACCTGTGGACGGTGATTTCGCATGACAGTTCGGCCCTGTTGGCCGTGTTCATCCTGTGGTTCTTCAACGGAACGGTTTTTGCAAGCGTTCAATTCGCTTATGCGGTGATGAGCCTTGCGGAAAAGCCGTCTTCGTCCGGTGGCGGCGGGTTGCGTAGCTTTATCCTGGCCCCGGTGAAATCGGGTGTGCGGATCAACCGGTAATCCATCGAAAGCGCGGTGTGGCGGGACCACCAGGCAACCGTGAGGTTATGATTCCCGAGGACCTGTATGTACAGGTGGGCGCCAGGTAATCAGACCAGGATCTGAGCAGAGCCAGCTCCCTCGGAATTGTTTAAGGCCACCGGAATGCAACCCGGCACGAGAAGGGCAGAACCCGCCACGCGCCTACCTAGGCTGGGCGAGGGCGGCTGACAAGGGGGCATGCCCTTCGCGACATGGTTAACGGGTCTTTCAGCGGAAACATGCGGGTATGACATCTGTGCACAACCGGTGCACAGGACGTGCACCGGCGCGGTGCACCGCAGAGCTTTGGCAAAGAGTTAACGCCTGGGGTGAACGGAGGGTCGGCACCACCCGACGTCGCAAAACCGCTTGATTTTTGTTCACGGATTGTTCACGTTTTTCTCATGCTTGATTTGCAACCCGGACAAAAGCTGGCCCGCGGGGTCGCGCGTCATCTGACCAGCCTTGGCTTTGTGTCGGTCGAAGAATTCGTGCCCGCCCGTGGCCTGCGCGTGGATGTGATGGGGTTGGGCCCGAAGGGGGAGCTTTGGGTGATCGAATGCAAATCCTGTCGGGCGGATTTTCAGGCGGACGGCAAATGGGAAGGCTATCTGGAGTGGTGCGATCGCTATTTCTGGGCCGTCGATACCGAATTTCCGGTCGATCTTTTACCGGAAGGCACTGGCCTGATCATCGCCGACGCCTATGACGGAGAGATCATCCGCATGGCCCCGGACGATCCGGTGGCGCCGGCGCGGCGCAAGATGCTGATCCAGAAATTCGCGACTCATGCGGCGCGGCGGCTGCACGGGTTACGTGATCCGGGCTTTGGGATCTGACACAAACCTGTGCGCCCCGGACCTGATCCGGGGCCTCGTGGCGGCAACGGGGAACTGCCCGGATCGACCTGGTGCGTTGAATTGGCAAAACGTCGCGGGATGTGGCCCCAGGTCCCGGGTCAGGCCCGGGACGACAGCAGGCTCAGCCCCTGATCGCGCGGGCGGCTTTCGCGGCGGCGCGGATCTCCTCGGCGATCTCGTCGGCCTCGTCAGGGTCGAAATCCATCGGAATCTCGGTTCCGCCCGCTTCCACGAACAGCCGGACCATCCCGGCATCGGTCGGGCCGATCTGCAGATTGGCTTCGATGTCGCGTTCGGTGTTGATACCCATGAGGCCCTCATCCATCAGTGAGGCCGCCGTGCTAGCCCGCCGGGGATTGATTGGCAAGCGGGTTTGGGATTTGCTTGGCCCATGTCAGATGCCATCCTGCGCCCGTTTCACCCCTCGGATATCGACTGGCTGGTCGAGCGTCATCAGACGCTTTACGCCCGTGACGAGGGGTTTGACGACACGTTCGGCCCGCTGGTGCGGTCGATCCTTGAAGACTTTGCCGCCAGCCACGATCCCGCACGCGAGCGTGGCTGGATCGCCGAGAAGGACGGCGTGCCGCTGGGCAGTATTTTCTGCGTGCGCCTGACGGATGAAACAGCCAAGCTGCGCCTGTTCCTGCTGGTGCCCGAGGCGCGGGGGCTGGGCCTGGGCAAGCGGCTTTTGCAGACCTGCACGGGCTTTGCGCGCGATGCGGGATATAGCGACATGCAGTTGTGGACCCATGAAAGCCACGAAGCGGCCTGTGCGCTTTACAGTGCCTTCGGCTGGCAGCTTGTGGCATCAAAACCCGTGCATTCCTTTGGGCGGGATCTGGTGGAACAAAGCTGGGAAATCACGCTGTAATCTGCTTGCAATCGCAGGGCCGCCCCGCTAAATCGCCTGTCAGTGCCGCCTTAGCTCAGTTGGTTAGAGCGCTGGATTGTGGATCCAGAGGTCCCCCGTTCAAGCCGGGGAGGCGGTACCATCTCACTCAATCTCAACCGTTTGCCGCAACGCGCCTGTCAACTGGTCGAAGATCAGGATGCGATTGTCGGTTGTCACCACCGCGTACCAGCCGTCGCCAATGGTGACGGCCTGCGCCGTTGCCCCGTCGGGCAGGGTGATCTGATCGGGCAGGGTGGGGCCCGTTTGCGAGAAACGGATGACAAGCAGGCTGACGACGACTAGAAGCCCCCCAATCATCACCACTGTCAGCAGGGTCACCAGCCGGCGCAGGAAGCGCAGGTTCGCAGGCTCGGGCAGGTTTTCCGAGGGGCCTTCCATGGGCATATCCCTGATCCGTTTCTCCATCGCGGCCGATCCGCCGCCGCGCCTTGATAAGGCCTTGGCCCGCGATGTGCCAGAGAGCGCGTCCTTGTCCCGCACGCGGTTGGCGCGGCTGTTGGAGGCTGGCGCGGTGACGGTGAACGGTGTGGTCTGCGACAACCCCAAGGCCAAGGTGGGCGAGGGGGACGTGGTCGCGATCACGGTGGAGGAAAGCGACGACAGCCACATCGCGGCCGAAGATATCCCGCTGGAGGTGGTGTTCGAGGATGACGACCTAATCGTGGTGAACAAACCGGCAGGCATGGTGGTGCATCCCGCGCCCGGCACGCCGTCGGGCACCTTGGTAAATGCGCTTCTGGCCCATTGCGGCGACAGCCTGTCGGGAGTGGGGGGTGTGAAACGGCCCGGCATCGTGCACAGGATCGACAAGGACACCAGCGGTTTGCTGGTTGTCGCCAAGACGGACGCCGCCCATCAGGGGCTGGCCGCCCAGTTCGAGGCGCACACAGTGGAGCGGTATTACAACGCCGTGGTCTATGGCGTGCCCGATGCCAATGACCCGCGCCTGCGCGGCATCAAGGGCGCCAGTTTCGAGCCCGGAAATATCCTGAAACTGACAACCCAGCTGGCTCGCCACAAGACAGACCGGCAGAAACAGGCGGTGCTGTTTACCGGTGGCCGCCACGCGGTGACCCGCGCCCGCGTGGTGGAGCGGTTCGGCACACCTGCGGTCGCCGCCCTTGTGGAATGCTGGCTTGAGACCGGGCGCACCCATCAGATCCGGGTGCATATGGCCCATGCGGGCCATGGCCTGATCGGCGATCCGGTCTATGGCGGCAAGCGGAAACCGGCGGTGAAAGCCCTTGCGCCTGAGGCGTTGGAGGCGGTTCAAACCTTCCCTCGCCAGGCGCTACATGCCGCCGTTCTGGGGTTCATCCATCCGGTGACGGGAAAGGAGATGCGGTTCGAAGCCGCCCTGCCACAGGACATGGTTTATCTGCTGGATGCCCTGCGCGCGCCGGTGCAATGAACAGCACATGCGCGTGAACGCACTGTCACAGATCTGGTAAAATGAACTCATCAGTTCAATATTCGTTAAGGAAGTGTGCATATATCCCTTGAACTGGGGGCGCTAACACCACATATGCATGTTAAGCCTTTAAACATTGGGAGGGGCTTTCGATGGCAAATTATGGCAATCTGCCCGCACCGTCGCCGGAAGGCGGCCTGAACCGGTATCTTCAGGAAATCCGGAAGTTTCCCCTTCTGGAGCCGGAAGAAGAATACATGCTGGCCAAACGCTGGGTGGAACAGGAAGACACCGAAGCCGCGCATAAGATGGTCACATCACACCTGCGCCTGGCGGCGAAAATCGCCATGGGCTATCGCGGCTATGGTCTGCCGCAGGCCGAAGTGATTTCAGAGGCGAATGTGGGCCTGATGCAGGCCGTCAAACGCTTTGACCCGGAAAAAGGGTTCCGCCTGGCGACTTATGCCATGTGGTGGATCCGCGCGTCGATCCAGGAGTATATCCTCCGCTCATGGAGCCTGGTGAAACTGGGCACCACATCGGCGCAAAAGAAACTGTTTTTCAACCTGCGCAAGGCCAAGGCCAAGATTGGTGCGCTGGAAGAAGGTGACCTGCACCCCGATAACGTCAAACAGATCGCCACCGATCTGGGCGTGACCGAGGATGAAGTGATCTCGATGAACCGCCGCTTGTCGGGCGGGGACGCGTCGCTGAACGCCACGGTCGGGTCCGAAGGCGAAGGCACCATGCAATGGCAGGACTGGCTGGAGGATGAAGATGCCGACCAGGCCGCCGATTACGAAGAAAAGGACGAGCTGACCGCCCGTCGCGAGCTTCTGGCCGAAGCCTTCGACGTTCTGAACGATCGGGAGAAAGATATCCTGACCCAGCGCCGTTTGTCTGATACGGTGGTCACATTGGAAGAGCTGTCGGGCCAATATGACGTCAGCCGTGAACGGATCCGCCAGATCGAGGTGCGCGCCTTTGAGAAGCTGCAAAAACGCATGCGCGACCTGGCGAAAGAGAAGGGCATGTTGACCTCCGCGTGACCCCTCGCACGCTTGAAACATGCTGCAAGGCGGCCTTGTGCAACGCTGCACAGGGCCGTTTTTAATTGGGAAACCGCGTCGGGGTGGGGCCGGGTCAGTTCAGGCGTTCGCGCAAGACGCGGACCATGTTTTCGCCCATCACTTTGCGAATTTGCCCCTCGCTCAGGCCCTGCGCCATCAGTGCGGCGGTCAGTTCATTCAACTGTGATGTGTCGAACCACGTGGCCACGGAGCCGTCGAAATCCGACCCGAGAGAGACATGGTCTTCGCCCAGAACCTCGACTGCCATGGCGATATGGCGGGCGATATCAGGCGGTGTGATCGCGCCGCAATTGACCTCGTCCCAATAGCCCACGCCCAGCACACCGCCAGTGGCGGCAATCGCCTGCATCAGATCATCGGAAAAGTTGCGGGGCGTTTCGCAAAAGCTGGACAGACCGCCATGGGACACGACCAGCGGGCCGGGGTTCATCGCCAGCACATCGCGCACCACCTGAGGGTGGGAATGGGCCAGATCCAGGATCAGCCCTTCGGCCTCGACCCGTTCGACCAGCGCGCGGCCCAGATCGGTCAATCCTTGCCCGGATTGGCCGTGCAGCGATCCGCCCACCTCGTTATCGAAAAAATGCTGCAGCGCGATCAGCCTGTGGCCCGCTGCGACCAGCGCATCAAGGTTTTCAAGCTTGCCTTCCAGCGGATGGGCCCCTTCGATCCCGAGGATGCCGCCGACAACCCGGCTGCCGCTGGCGCGGGCCTCAAGCACGGCCTCCAGATCAGCGCGGGTCTTGATGATCTTCAGCATCTCGGGCGCGGCGGCTTCGGCGGCGTGCAACCGTTCAGCCTGATAGATCGCGCGTTCCAAAAGGCTGGTCCAGGTGCGCGGCGGCCAAAGCTGGCCGAAGGCAAGAAGCGTAATGTTGTCAAAGGCCTCGGCCTCGTTCTCCTCGTAATTCTGCCCCGCGGGCGATTTCGTGACCGAGGTGAAGACCTGAAGCGCCACATTGCCCTCGACCAGCCGGGGCAGATCCACTTGGCCGCGCGATCCGCGTTCGGTCAGATCACGATTCCACAGCGTGGTGTCGGCATGCCAGTCGCCGATGATCAGGCTGTCATGCAGCGCCTGGGCGGCGTCGGGAACCGCCTGCGGGCCGGGCCCCAGCACCGCGTTGCGGCCTTGTTCCACGATCGCGGGCGCGAAAATGAAGAACCCCGCCAGGCCCACCACAGCCAGCAGCAAAAGCCGCCCCAGCCATTTTCCGAATGCGCGCATGATCTGTCCCCTCTGGTTTTTTCCAAGGCTAGGCCACATCTTGGGTTCAGGAAAGCGGTGACGTGGGGGCTTGGCCAGGCCAGCCCAGCCGCGTTACGCTTGCCCCTGGAAGACGGAGGGTATCATGGCAGGCGGTTGGGCCAAGGATGGCGCAGTCAGCGAACAGATCGAAGCGTCGATCAATGATGAACTCGCGCGGCTGAAGGCGCGCAGAGCCCCTGTGGGCGACAGCCTGACCCATTGCGCCGATTGCGAGGAAGAGATCCCCGAAGCGCGCCGTCAGGCCATTCCGGGCGTAAAGTTGTGCATCGACTGCCAGCAGGAACGCGACAGCAGTTTCAAACCGCGCGCAGGCATCAACCGGCGCGGATCGAAAGATAGCCAGTTGAAGTAAGCGATGCGCGTGCGAAAGGGCATTTGCCGCGCTATGATGGGTCCGACAGGGTGAAACGGGTTGTGAGTGCATGATGCAAGATGATGAGAAAATCCAAGGCCGTATCCACGGCGAACAACCCGAAATGAGCCCGGATAATCTGGGGCTGCGGCTGGTCTATATGATCCTGATTGCCGTGATGATCTCCATCGCACAAACGGTGCTGACGGTGGCGACGGTGCTTCAGTTCGTCATCATGCTGGTCAACAATCGCGAACCCAACGAACGGCTTGCCGACTTTGGCACCGATCTGGGCGTGTGGGTGGCCAAGGCCGCGCGGTTCCAGACCGCGGCCAGTGAAGTAAAGCCCTGGCCCTGGACCGAGCTGGATTGACCGGCGTTTGGTCGGGACAGGTTCGCGCAAAGGGGTGACAGCAAAAGGCGGGTTTGAGCCCAGATCGGCCGTAGGCGTGACGCGCGCCGTGCCTTGGCGATGATGCCAGCCAATGTGCCTCCTGTCCCGCGTTTCCGGCATGCGCGTCTCTCACGGACCTCGAACCACTCTAACCCCCTGAAAGCGCATCCAGATAGGCCCGTACCGCCGTCTGCACATGGCGAAACCGGTCTCCGCCCAGATGTTTGCCGCCATACCAGCGGGTGACAACAATCAGGTGATCGCGCAGCCCCTCCCGCTCCAGCATCCGCAGGATCACATTGCCCGCGCCCGCCTCGCCATCATCGGATTTCAGCGGGCCATCGGCGGTCAAAAGCCCCCATGTGTTATGCGTGGCCTTGGCGAATTTTTTTTTGCGTTTCAGATCCTTGAGGAGCGCCTTGGCCTGATCCTCCGACGCGCAGGGCGCGCCGGAGACGGCATATTTCGACCCGCGATCGGTCAGGATGTTGTCCAGGATCAGCATCGGCCGATCGGGGCTTATTCCATCGCTTCCAGCTCGTCGATGAAGCCCGCGATCATGCTCAGGCCCTTGTCCCAGAAGGCCGGGTCCGAGGCATCAAGGCCGAAGGGCGCCAGAAGCTCCTTGTGGTGCTTCGATCCGCCCGCTTTCAGCATGTCGAAATACTTCTCCTCGAACCCTGCATCGCCCTGTTCGTAAACCGAATAAAGCGCGTTCACGAGCCCGTCGCCAAAGGCATAGGCATAGACATAGAAGGGCGAATGCACGAAATGTGGGATATAGGCCCAGAAGGTCTCATAACCCTCCATGAATTCGAAGGCCGGCCCAAGGCTTTCGCCCTGAACGCTCATCCAGATGGCGTTGATATCATCGGGCGTCAGCTCGCCCCCGCGCCGCGCGGCGTGCAGTTTGCATTCGAAATCATAAAACGCGATCTGCCGGACGACCGTGTTGATCATATCCTCGACCTTGCCCGCCAGCAGCACCTTGCGCTGGGCATCTGTCTCGGCCTTGTCGAGCATCTTGCGGAAGGTCAGCATTTCCCCAAAGACCGAGGCTGTTTCTGCCAGTGTCAGCGGCGTCGACGACAGCATCTCCCCCTGTCCTGCGGCCAGGACCTGATGCACGCCGTGGCCCAGCTCATGGGCCAGCGTCATCACATCGCGCGGTTTGCCCAGGTAGTTCAGCATCACGTAAGGGTGCACATTGGTCACCGTCGGATGGGCAAACGCGCCCGGCGCCTTGCCGGGCTTCACGCCCGCGTCGATCCAGCCCTTGCGGAAGAAGGGCTCGGCCAGATCGGCCATGCGCGGATCAAAGGCGGCATAGGCCTCCATCACCGTGGCCTCGGCTTCGTCCCAGTTCACGATCCGCGGGTCTTCCAGAGGCAGGGGCGCATTGCGGTCCCAGACCTGCATCTTGTCCAGCCCCAGCCATTTGCGTTTCAGCTCGTAATACCGATGGCTCAGCTTCGGATAGGCGGCCACGACCGCTTCGCGCAGCGCCTCGACCACTTCCGGCTCTACCTGGTTCGACAGATGCCGCGCGGTTTGCGCGGTGGGCATGCCGCGCCAGCGATCGATGATCTCTTTTTCCTTGGATTGCGTGTTATGAACGCGCGCAAAGGCCTTGATATTGCTGGAAAACACCTCTGCCAATTCACGCGCCGCGGCTTCGCGTTTGGCGCGGTCGGGATCGGTCAGCAGGTTCAGCGTGCCTTCGATATTCAGCTCTTCCCCATCCACGGTAAAGGACAGCCCCGCGATCGTCTCATCGAAAAGCCGCTCCCAGGCATCGCCCACAACCCCCAGATCATGCAGGAATTTCTCCAGCTCATCGCTCAGTTGGTAAGGCTTCATGGCGCGAATGCGGTCGAAGACGGGCTTATAGCGCGCAAGATCGGCATTCTCGGCGAAAAGCGCGTTCAGCTTGCCATCCTCGATCCGGTTGATCTCCAGTGTGAAGAACACAAGCGGCGTGGTGTAATTGGTGATCTTCTCCTGCAGATCCGACATGAACTTGGCCCGGCCCGCATCGGTGGTCAGCTGATAATAACGCAGCCCGGCAAAGGACATGATGCGCCCCGCCACCTGAGTGATCTTTTCATTGCGCAACACGCAATCCAGCAGCCCCTTGGCGTCCAGATCGGCCAGCTTGCCCTCGTAGTCAGAGGCAAAAGACGCGCAAGCCTCCTCCAGCCAATCCAGATCGCGCTTCAGCTCGGGCGCGTCCTCGCCGGTATACAGATCGCTCAAATCCCATTCCGGCAAATCGCCCAGATCGCGGCCCCCGGCAGATGCATTGGCGTCACGGACGGGAAAGGGCAGCTGAAACATGAAAAACCTCCGAATTTGCGTTCCCCCTGACTTAGGACGCAGCGCCCGCAGGCACAAGCACCGCGCCCCTGCTTCTTTCTGGCCAAAAATACCCCACACCACGCGGGCCACGGGGCCGCAGCATCAGCCGTAAAGGCGCAACATCTCGTTCAGATCCTCCAGCGTGTTGGCCTCCTGCACGGGCTTGTCCTTGCGCCAGCGGCTCATGCGGGGAAAGCGCAGCGCCACGCCGGATTTGTGGCGGGGGCTTTCATGGATGCCTTCAAAGGCGATCTCGAACACATGTTCGGGCGTGACCTGCCGCACCGGGCCAAAGCGCTGCAGGGTGTTCTTGCGCACCCAGGCGGTGATCTGGCGGAATTCGGCGTCGGTCAGACCGGAATAGGCCTTGGTGAAAGGCACCAGCTCATTGCCCTTCCAGACGGCAAAGGTGAAATCGGTGAACAGGTTCGCGCGCCGCCCGTGCCCCTGCTGGGCATAGATCATTACCGCATCGATGGTTAGCGGATCCAGCTTCCATTTCCACCAATCGCCCTTCTTACGCCCCGACAGATAGGGGCTGTCCGCGCGTTTCAGCATCAACCCCTCGGCCTGCGCGTCCCGCGCGCTTTCGCGGAGGTGGCGCAGAGCCTCCCAGCCGGAGAAGTCCAGTTGCGGCGACAGGCGCAGCGGCGCATCGTCTGGCAGATTGCGCAACAGTCCTTCCAGCCGCGCGCGGCGTTCCGCAAAAGGCAGGGCGCGGATGTCAGTGCCTGCATCTTCCAAAAGGTCATAGGCATAAAGGATAACCGGCGCGTCGCGCAGCAGGGATTTCGGCACCGTCTTTCGGCCAATGCGTTTTTGCAAAGCGTTGAAGGACATGGGCGCGCCGTCCCATGCCAGAATCTCCCCATCCAGCACGGTGCCGGAGGGCACGAAATCCACTGCACGGGCAAGTTCCGGGAAGCGGTCTGTCATCAGCTCTTCGCCGCGCGACCAGGTGAAATGCGCGCCACCCCGCAGGATCAGCTGACCGCGAATGCCGTCCCATTTCCACTCCGCCCGCCAGTCGTCCGGAGCGCCCAGCGTCTCGGGCGCCTCTTCCAGCCCATAGGCCAGATAGAACGGATAGGGGCGTGAAGCGTCGGCCGAGGGGTCATCTGCCTCGATCAAGGCGTGATAGGTGGTGTCATCAGGGGACCAGTTGCCCATCAGCCGATGCGCCAGTTCCGCCTCGTCCTTGCCGGTGGCCTGGGCCAGTGCGCGGGTCATCAGTTTCTGACTGATTCCGATGCGGAATCCACCCGTGATAAGCTTGTTGAACAGGAACCGCTGGGTGGTATCAAGCTCGTCCCAGGCGGCCAGAACGGCGGATTTGCGGGCGGGCTCGTCAACCTGAGAAAGCCCACGTAACATGTTGATCCAATGGGTTAAACCGCGATTAGTTTCTTCTGTCGCAGAGGGAAGAAACAGCGCGATGGTTTCCGCAAGATCGCCCACGATGGGATAGGCTTCCTCGAACAGCCACAGGGGATACCCCGCCTGTTCCGCCGCCCATTCGCGTAGGCGCGTGGTGGTCACCGCCCGTTTGGGTCTGCGGCCCGAGAACAGAGCGATCGTCCACAGCCGGTCTTCTTCGGACGCCGTCGCAAAAAACTCCGCCAGAGCGGCCACTTTGACCGTGGTCTTGGTGCTTTGGTCAATCCGGGTGAAAAGGCGCGCAAAGTCTTTCATCGGGCGGCCTCGCTGCGCGCCCCGGGCTTGATCCGAGGCCTCCACTTGGCTCGACGAGGCCCCGGATCAACTCCGGGGCGTAACGGGTGTAACGGCTCCTTCACGCTTCGGCCTCATCCAGCGTTTCGCCCTCGAACTCGGTCGGTATGACCTGCGCATTCAGCCCCTGACTGTTCAACCAGCGCGTGAAGATATCCATGTAACCATGCGTTACATATATGTTTTCTGCTCTCGTTCCGCGAATAGCCGCGTTCAGCCCCTCCCAATCCGCATGGTCCGAGATGACAAAGCCCCGATCCGCCGCCCGCCTGCGCCGCACGCCGCGCAACTGCATCCAGCCGCTGGCAAAGCCGGTCGAGACCGCTCCGAATTTGCGCGCCCAGGGCGTGCCGAAAGCCGAAGGCGTGGCCAGTACCAGCGCGCCGGGGTGGTCGGCGATCTTCGTCTCTGCCGTCACAAGCACCGTATCGGGCAGATCGATGCCCTGCGTGCGCAGCACCGCATTGGTGTTTTCCACCGCGCCATGTGTCAGGATCGGCCCGATTTCCGGGTCCAGCAGTCGCAACAACCGCTGCGCCTTTCCCAGTGCATAGGCCCCCAGAAGCGGCGTTTTCCCATCCGCGATAGAGGCGCGCCACCAGTCGTTGATCTGGGCCCGGACATCTTTCTGCGCCTGCCAGCGAAAGACGGGCAGGCCAAAGGTGCTTTCGGTGATGAAACTGTGGCAGCGCACCGGCTCAAACGGGGTGGAGAGGCCGTCATCCTCCAGCTTGTAATCGCCCGAGGCGACCCAGACCTCTCCCGCGACCTCAACACGGATCTGCGCCGATCCGGGCACATGGCCTGCCGGATGGAACGAAACCAGCGCGCTGCCAAGATTGAGCTTCTCACCATAACCAATTGTTTCCAGGCAAATATCGCCCAGCCTGTGCCGCATGACCGGCGCGGCGAGATCGGTGGCCAGATACCGGGCGTGGCCGGGCCGCGCGTGATCGGCATGGCCATGGGTGATCAGCGCGCGGTCCACGGGGCGCCAGGGGTCGATGAAGAAATCCCCTGCCGGGCAATAGATGCCCTTGTCGGTGAATGTCAGAATCGGATCGCGCGCCATATGCCAATCATAGCGCCCGCGCGCGGCTCAGCCAGAGCGGGGAAGATTGGCCTGGGATTCGCCACGTTCGAACAGGTCCAGCATCTGACGCAGCACCAGCGCCCGCGTCTCGGGTCCTTCCATCAGGATCTCGTGCTGGGCGTCATTCACCACCTGATAGGATCCGCCCGTCCAGTTCGCCATGCGCAGACGCATCGCCTCGCGATCGACGATCGCCTCGTCTTCGCCCACAAAGCAGATCGCGGGCACCGGCGGCGGGGCCGCGCGCCTCAGGTACCGGCATTCGCGCAAAGCCTCTCCCAGCCAGTGGATCGACGGACCCCCCAGCGCCATGTCGGGATAGCGCGTGACCTGGGTCTTCATGTACTCCCACATCTCGGGCGTATTGGTCAGGGTATTGCCCTCGAAGGGGGAGGTGAGGATGTAATTCTCGGCCGTGGCGGTGGGGGCCAGGCGGTGGCCCTGTCCGGTCCACTTGCTGGCGTAATAAAGCGCCAGGGCCATCTGGCGCATGCCCTTCGCCATCAGGATGCCCCACATCGGCCCGGTGAAAGACGCAGACAACACGTCGATCCCTTCCATCACCGACCGAAGCGCAATCGCGCCGCCCATGGAGTGGCCCAGGATGTGCCAGGGCTTGGGCATGTCCAGCTCTTGGGCCAGCGCAACCATCGCGGCGACATCTTTCTGGAAGTCGCGAAAACGGCCCACATGGCCAATACGGCGATCCGGCAGCAGCCGGTCGGCAATGCCCTGGCCGCGCCAGTCGATTGCCATCATGGCATAGCCTTCCGCCGTCACGTCGCTGGCGAAACGGGCGTATTTCTCGACATATTCGGACCGGCCGGGAAACAGCAACAGCGTTCCCCGCGCATCCGCTTTGGGCCAGACCCCGATGCGCACGCGCAGGCCATCGGATGTCTGTGCCCAGAAGGCCGCCCCGTCCGCCGGGCCATCGGCCACATCTGCGTAATACGGGGCGGGATCGGCCATGATCAGGCCAGAACCGAAGCCAATTTCATCGCGACGCCCATATCGCCATCCACCGACAGTTTGCCGGTCATGAAAGCGCTGGTGGGGTTCAGATCGCCTTCGAAAATGGCGCGGAACGTGTCGGCATCGGCGCTCAGCGTCACATCGGCGGGTTCGTCACCCACGCGGGCGCCGCTGCTGTCCATCATGATTGCGCCTTCGCCCTGTACGTCAAACTTGGCGGTGCTGTCGAAACCGGCGGCCGAGACTTTCTCGTTCAGTTCGGCTGCGGCCTGGTTCAGAAATTCGCTCATCTTCACACTCTCGTTTTATGGGCGCTTCTGTCTGGATTTTGCCACGCGCCGGGTTAAACTCAATCCCGATATGACGCGTTTGCCTTTCAATCTCAAATGTATCGTGGCGGCAGTTTTGCTGACAGTCACGTTTTCCCTACCCGCCGCCGCCCAGTCGGAGGAGGAGCGCACGCTTCTGGCCGACCTGGCCCAGGCCGAACCCGCCGCCGCCCTTCGCATCGACAGGGAGCTTCAGGCGATCTGGACGAAATCGGGGTCCTCCTCGATGGATCTGCTGCTGCGCCGGGGCCGGGAGGCGCTGGAGGAAGGGGAGACGCGCATCGCCATCGAACATCTGACCGCGCTGACCGACCACGCGCCCGATTTCGCCGAAGGCTGGCATCTGCGCGCGCAGGCCTTTTATGCTGAAAACCTGTTCGGCCCGGCGGTTGCGGATCTGGAACGCGCGCTTGCGCTGAACCCGTATAATTACAACGCGATCTTCGGGCTGGGCGCGATCCTGGAACAGTTCGGCGATGAAAAACGCGCCTTCGAGGCCTATTCCCGGGTCAAGACTATGCATCCCCATCACGAGGAAGTAGACAGCGCGCTTGAGCGGCTGGAATCGCGGGTGGGCGGCACCTCGCTCTGAGCAGGCGCAATCGGGAGCAGAGTATTGGCAGGCGCATCGCGGGTTGTGGCCGTTCTTGGCCCGACCAACACAGGCAAAACCCATTATGCCATCGACAGGATGCTGGGGTACCGCACCGGCGTGATCGGCCTGCCGCTGCGGCTGTTGGCACGCGAGGTCTACGACAAGATCGTCGCGATCCGCGGCCCATCTGTGGTGGCGCTTGTCACCGGCGAAGAACGGATCGTGCCACCCCGCACGCAATACTGGGTCTGCACGGTCGAGGCGATGCCCGAAGGCATGGGCTGCGATTTCCTGGCCGTCGACGAAATCCAGCTCTGCGCCGATCCCGAACGCGGCCATGTCTTTACCGACCGGCTTCTGCGCGCACGCGGGCTGCAGGAGACGATTTTCCTGGGGTCTGACACGATGCGCGGCCCGATCCGCGCGCTGGTGCCTGATGCACAGTTCCAATCGCGCGAACGGATGAGCCAGCTGGTCTATACCGGGGCCAAGAAGGTCAGCCGCATGCCGGCCCGGTCGGCGATCGTGGGGTTTTCGGTCGACAGCGTCTATGCGATCGCCGAACTGATCCGGCGTCAGAAGGGCGGGGCGGCAGTGGTGATGGGCGCGCTGTCCCCGCGCACGCGCAATGCGCAGGTCGAGCTTTATCAGAACGGGGAGGTCGATTACCTGGTGGCCACCGATGCCATCGGCATGGGGCTGAACCTGGATATCGACCATGTGGCCTTTTCCGCGCTCACGAAATTCGACGGGCGGCGGATGCGGCCGCTGGCGCCCAATGAACTGGCGCAGATCGCGGGCCGGGCCGGGCGCGGCATGTCAGACGGCACGTTCGGCGTCACGGGCGAAGCGCGCCCGCTGGATGACGGGGTGGCGCAGGCGATCATGGATCACCGCTTTACACCGCTGAAGAAACTGAACTGGCGCAATGCGGATCTGCAATTCGGCACGGTCGATGCGCTGATCCATTCGCTGGAAATCAGCCCGGGCGACGAAACGCTGGTCAAGGCGCGCGAGGCCGATGACCTGATGGCGCTGAAATCGCTGGCGCAGGATACCGAGGTGATGGCCCGCGCCTCGGACGGAGCGTCGGTCAAACTCCTTTGGGATGTCTGCCGCATCCCCGATTTCCGGGGCATCAGCCACGCCGAACACGCAAGCCTTCTGCAGGTGATCTTTGGCCACCTGCATGAACGCGGCCATGTGCCCGAAGACTGGTTCGCGCGACAAATCAAGCGGATCGACCGAACCGATGGCGATATTGATGCGTTATCCAAACGATTGGCGTATATCCGCACATGGACCTATGTCGCGCAGCGAAACGGCTGGGTTCCCGATGAAACCCATTGGCGCGGGGAAACACGCGCGGTAGAAGACAGGGTGTCAGATGCCCTCCACGAGAGGCTGACACAAAGATTTGTGGACCGGCGCACATCCGTTCTGTTGCGCCGGCTCAAGCAGAAGGAGGCCCTTTTGGCCGAAGTAAACGAAAACGGTGATGTGACCGTCGAAGGCGAATTCGTCGGTCGTTTGGAAGGGTTCCGCTTTATTCAGGACAAAGGGTCCTCCGGGGCCGAGGCGAAGGCGATCAAAACGGCCTCGCTTCAGGCATTGGCGCCGCATTTCCATCTGCGCGCCGACCGGTTCTATAACGCGCCCGATACCGAGATCGACTTTACCGAACAAGGTGGCCTCATGTGGGGCGATCAGGCCGTGGGCAAGCTGGTGGCAGGGCCCGAAGCGCTGCGCCCGCAGATCGAGGTCTTTGTCGATGACGTGGCCGGCGCGGATGTGCAGCAGAAGGTTCAGCGCCGCCTGCAGCATTTCGTGGACCGCAAGATCGCGTCGCTGTTCGAACCGCTTCTGGCGATGAAGAATGACGAAACCCTGACGGGGCTGGCCCGTGGGTTCGCCTTCCGCATGGTCGAACATCTGGGCGTGATCGAACGTCAATCGGTCGCCAACGAGGTGAAAGAGCTGGATCAGGACGCCCGTGGCCTGCTGCGCAAACATGGCGTGCGGTTTGGCCAATTCACGGTCTTCATGCCGCTTCTGCTGAAACCCGCGCCCACGCGGTTGCGCCTGGTGCTGTGGTCTCTCTCCAAGGGGTTGGCCGAATTCCCCGAAGCGCCGCCACCCGGTCTGGTCACCATTCCCGGCACCAGCGATGCGCCTGCCGGGTATTTCTCGATGGCGGGCTATCGCGCGGCGGGCGAACGGGCGATCCGCATCGACATGCTGGAACGGCTGGCCGATATGCTGCGGTCCGAAGACAGCCGCGGCGGGTTCGAAGCTAAGGCCGACATGCTCTCGATCACCGGCATGACGCTGGAACAATTTGCCGACCTGATGGGCGGACTGGGCTACCGGGCCGAGAAGGGTGAACGCGTCAAGGTCAAACAGGTGGCCGAGGCCCCCGTGACAGAGGACGCGCCGGTGATGGATGCGGCGCAAACCGCTGAAACCGCGCCGGCCGAACCGGGCGGTGACGTGCCCACGCCCGCCGATCTGCCCGAAACCGGCGCAGCGGATGAGGGCGAAACCCCCATGACCCCCGCCGATGAGGACGAAGCGGTTGAACCTGCCATCGCCGAGACCTCAGAGACCGAGATCGCGCCCGGCACCACGCCCGATGCCGCCGAACCCGAGATGGAAGTCTTCTATACCTTCACCTGGGCCGGCAATCGCGGCCCGCGCAAGGATGCCCGCCCGCAAGGCGGCAAACCGCGCGGCAAGCCCAAGGGCAAACCCGGCAAGGGCAAGCCCAAGCGCGAGCCGCAGGGGGCGAAATCCTATCAGGCGCGCCCGCCCAAAAAGGAAAAGCAGATCGACCCGGACAATCCCTTCGCCGCCGCGCTGATGGGATTGAAGGATCAGAAGTAAGCCTTGGATCAGGCCCCGCCCAAACTGCGCCTGGATAAATGGCTGTGGCAGGCGCGGTTTTTCAAGACGCGCTCCATCGCCGCGCGCGAGGTCAGCGCGGGCCATGTGCGCGTCAATGGCGACAAAACCGACAAGCCCGCCCGCGCGGTCAGCCCCGGCGATGTGCTGACCTTCGCACAGGCCCGCCGGGTGCGCGTGGTGCGCATCGAAGCGCTGGGCGACCGGCGCGGCCCCGCGCCCGAGGCGCAGACGCTTTACACCGATCTGAGCCCCCTGCAGGACAACAGCCCCGAAAATCCCGGTTTCGAGGGAAAAGGCCGTCCCACCAAACGCGACAGAAGGTCTCTTGATCTTTCTCGCCGTCAGACGCTTGAATGACCGCGCGCCCTGATTTAGGTGATCGTCACGAGTTCAAGCCGGATAGACCAGACCCATGACATATATCGTCAATGACAGCTGCATCGCCTGCAAATACACCGACTGCGTCGAGGTATGCCCGGTGGATTGTTTCTATGAAGGCGAGAACATGCTGGTCATCCATCCCGATGAATGCATCGATTGCGGCGTCTGCGAGCCCGAGTGCCCCGCCGACGCGATCCGCCCCGATACCGAACCGGACATGGAGAAATGGGTGGAGTTCAACCGCAAATACGCCGAGCTTTGGCCGGTCATCATCACCAAGAAAGACCCGCTGCCCGAGGCGGAAGAGCGTGATGGCGAAGAAGGCAAGCTCGAGAAATACTTCTCCGAAGCGCCGGGCGAGGGCGGCTGAGCGATTCGCTTAGCATGGCAACAATCCGCTATTTCGGCCGATTGGACAGAAAAAAGACCTAATAATCCCTAATATTTAAAGGGGTTCTCACTGCTTCCGCTGCGTCGTCTTCCGAAAGCTGCATTTTTGTGCTATATAACAACGCGATGGACCTGATGAACGGATACCTCCCGGACGCGATGCAGCGACGGGACACGTAAAAAGCGACAGTTGAAACTTGCTGAACGGGGTGATGGCTTGTCCCGCAGTAAGTTTTTTGTCGCCTGACGCGTTACCAAGATGGGAAAAAGCGCATGAGCAAGACCAAGAAACTCGACTTCCGCCCGAATGAATATGTTGTCTACCCCGCCCATGGCGTGGGCCAGATCGTATCCATCGAGGAACAGGAAGTGGCCGGCATCAAGCTGGAGCTGTTCGTGATCTCGTTTGAAAAAGACAAGATGACGTTGCGCGTGCCGACCGACAAGGCAACGTCGGTGGGGATGCGCTCGCTCAGCTCGCCTGACGTGATCACCAAGGCGATGACCACGCTGAAGGGCAAGGCCAAGGTGAAACGCGCGATGTGGTCGCGCCGGGCGCAGGAATATGAACAGAAGATCAATTCCGGCGACCTGATCGCGATTGCCGAAGTGGTGCGCGACCTGCACCGCACCGACGACCAGCGCGAGCAAAGCTATTCCGAACGGCAGCTTTATGAAGCTGCGCTTGAGCGTCTGACCCGCGAAGTCGCCGCCGTGGGCGGCAATGACGAGGTCGCCGCCGCCAAGCAGGTGGACGAAGTGCTGACCTCCCGCGCCGCGTAAACCAGCGCTGAACAGATGTGAAAAGCCGTCCCTGTCGGGGCGGCTTTTTTCATGCGCGGGTGATCAAGCCCAAAGCGCCGCCAGCGCCAGAAGGCAGGCGATTTCGGTGACCTGCTGCGTGGCCCCCAGAACATCGCCCGTCTGCCCGCCGATCTTGGCCTGCGCCACCGCGCCACAAAGCGCAATCGCAAGCAAAGCAGCCAGCACGATCGGGGCCATGGTCATACCTGTTGCAAGGCCAATCATAACCAGCCCAATCAGCACCGACGCGGCCACCGACGGCAAGGGTGGCTCACCCACCCGATCCGACAGACCTCCGGGCCGCGCACGTGGCAGCGCCGACATCATCGCAGGCAGCCCCATGCGCGAGGCCACGGCCACCGCAACCAGCGCCAGCGGCGCCTGGGCGATCACCACGCTTAACGCCGACCAGCGCAGGCCCACCGACAGCACCAGCGCCAGCACCCCATAGGTGCCGATATGGCTGTCCTTCATGATCTCAAGCCGCCGCTCGGGCGCGAACCCGCCCCAGAACCCATCGGCGCAATCGGCCAGCCCGTCCTCATGGAGGGCCCCTGTCAGGATGATCTGCACCGCCAGCACCAACCCGGCGGCGATCCATACCGGCAGGCCCAGGTCCATCGCGGCAAAGGCGACGAGTGCGGCCAGAAGCCCCAGAAGCGCGCCCACCAGCGGAAAAGCCCAACTGGCCTGCGCCTGTCGGTCAAAAGCGCCCTTGGGCAAGGCGGGCAGGGGCAGGCGGGTCAGCAGCGCCAGTGCCACCCCCAGATCGAGGGGCCGGAATGGGGCAGTGTCGTTTTCACGCATCGAAGGGGATGATCCGGGGTTGTGACGCCAAGGCCTTCGGTTAAACAGAAGCCCGACCAATTATGCAATGAGGCCCGTTACATGTCCGCGTTTTCCGATTTTGCCGCCCTGCGATCCCGTCTGGCCTCGGCCCCCGGTCCGCATGCGGATGCCCGTGCCGGGGCAGAGGCGCGGAATGCCCAGCTGACCAAACCTCCCGCGGCCCTGGGCCGGCTTGAGGATCTGGCGATCTGGTATGCCAGCTGGCGCGGCACCGACCGGCCGCAGATCACTGCGCCGCAAGTCATTGTCTTTGCGGGAAATCATGGTGTGACAGCGCAGGGGGTGTCAGCCTTCCCGGCTGAGGTGACCGCGCAGATGGTGCTGAATTTCGAAGCCGGCGGGGCGGCGATCAACCAGCTGGCGAAGGCTGCAGGCGCGCGGCTGGATGTGCACGCGCTGGATCTGGACCGCCCCACGGGGGATTTCACCCAAGGCCCCGCGATGAGCGAGGCCGACTGCGTGGCAGCTTTGTGCAGAGGGTGGAATGCTGTCGACCCCTCAAGCGACCTTCTGGTTGTGGGCGAAATGGGCATCGGCAACACGACATCTGCCGCCGCCATTGCCTGTGCGCTTTTCGGCGGCGAGGCGGGCGACTGGACCGGTCGCGGCACCGGTGTGGATGATGCGGGGCTTGCGAACAAGACCCGCGTGGTGGCCGAAGGTGTCGCGCGCCACGGGGGCGGCGACGGGCTTGAGACGCTGGCGCGTCTGGGCGGGCGCGAATTGGCGGGCATGGCGGGCGCTATCGCGCGCGCACGTGTCGAACGCATTCCCGTCATTCTGGACGGGTTCATCTGCTCGGCCGCCGCAGCCTGCCTGATGAAAACCGAGGCCTCGGCCCTGGATCACGTCGTCGCCGGCCATCTGAGTGCCGAAGGCGCCCATGGCCGCCTGCTGGATGCGCTAGGCAAAGCGCCGCTTTTGTCATTGGGCATGCGGCTGGGCGAAGGGTCGGGGGCGGCGCTGGCCATTCAGGTTCTGAAAGGCGCAGTTGCCTGCCATTCGGGCATGGCCACCTTCGCCGAAGCCGGCGTCTCGGACAGCTAAGCGGAGCGGCTGCGCCGCAAGTTTTCCTGACTGATGCGAGGCTCCGCCTCGCGCTCCGGGGTATTTGCGGCCAGAAAGAAGCAGGGTTATGTGTCTGCTTCTTTCTGGCGATAAACACCCCGGGGGAGGCCGAAGGCCGGGGGCAGCGCCCCCTACCGCGTCAGGCCGATTTCTTGTCGGTTTCCGTTTCGCGGTTCAAAAGCGCCAGTTCCAGCTCTTTCTCCAACTCCTGCGACCGCGCGATGTAGGCCGCGTTTTCGCTGGCCGGGATATCGGGCTCCCACAGCTCGGCCAGCTCGCGCACCGCATAGCGATCATGGGCATAGAAGGTGCGTTCGGCCTCGGCCGCCTCGTATTCGGAAAGCCCCATGTTTTCCAACACATAGCGCCCTGCGCGCAAGGAGCCGTCGAACATTTCGCGCACGATGTCATCGGCCCCGGCCCGGTAGAGGCGGTAGACATGGTTGCGGTCGCGTGCCCGTGCGATGATATGCAGATCAGATCTTTCGCGGCGCGCATAGGCCACCAGCCGGATCGCCGCGTCGGGGTCGTCCAGCGCCACCACCAGCACCCGCGCCGTGCCAAGCCCCGCGGCTTTCAGCAGTTCGGGCCGGGTCGGATCGCCCAGAAATCCCTTGAAGCCAAAGCGGCGCATCAGCTGGATCGTCTCCATATCGTGGTCCAGCACCACGGTGTTGAACCCGCTGGCCTGCACCAGCCGGTTCACGATCTGTCCGAAACGCCCGATACCTGCGATGATGACGGGGCCTTCCTCGTCGATTTCGTCGGGTTCGTGCTGCGGCCCGTGATCGGCCATGCGGCGCGAGAGCATCTCGTAGGCGATGAACAGAAGCGGCGTGATCAGCATCGACAGGGCAATGACCAGCAGCATCTTCTGCGCCAGATCGGCCGGGATCACGTTCTGCGACAGCGAGAAGGAGATCAGCACAAAGCCGAATTCCCCCGCCTGTGCCAGACCCAGCGTGAACAGCCACTGATCGCGGCCCTTCAGCTTGAAGATCTTGCCCAGGCAATAGAGAACCAGTCCCTTGGCCAGCATCACCAGTACCGCGAGTCCGATCAGATCCAGCGGATCGCGCAGGAAGGCGCGGTAATCGATGCCTGCGCCCACCGTGATAAAGAACAGCCCCAGAAAGAGGCCCTTGAAGGGCTCAAGGTCGCTTTCCAATTCGTGGCGGAATTCGCTGTTGGCCAGAACCACGCCGGCGAGGAAAGCACCAAGGGCGGGCGACAGGCCCACCAGCATCATCAGAAAGGAGATACCCACGACGATCATCAGCGCCAGCGCGGTATACATCTCACGCAGGCGGGCGGCGTGGATGTATCGGAACACGGGCCGCGTCAGATAGACACCTGCCAGGATGACGAAGGCGATGGCGCCGATGGTCACCAGCGTGACACCCCAGCCCGGCAGGCCATCGACCAGCGACAGGGTCATGCCGTGGTGGTCATCGCCATGCGCCTCGCCCTCGCGCACCAGCGCGCCGTTGGCGCTGATTTGGATCGGAATGCCCACCGCCAGCAGTGGCAGCACCGCCAGAATCGGGATCACGGCGATATCCTGGGTCAGCAGCACCGAAAAGGCCGACCGCCCTCCGCCGGTTTGCATCAGCCCCTTTTCCGACAGAGTCTGCAGCACGATCGCGGTTGACGACAACGACAGCGCCAGCCCGATGGCGATCGCTTCATTCCAGCTGCGATCCAGCGCCAGGGCGGCGACCATCAGAACCAGTGTCGTGAACAGGATCTGCGCACCGCCCAGCCCCACCAGCTTGTGGCGCATCGCCCAAAGCGCGCGGGGGTCCAGTTCCAGTCCGATCAGGAACAGCATCATGACCACGCCGAATTCGGCCACATGCTGCAGGTCCTTGGTCTCGGACCCGACAAGCCCCAGTACCGGGCCAATGATGATGCCCGCCGCCAGATAGCCCAGCACCGAGCCAAGGCCCAGTCGCGCGGCAATGGGCACGGCGATCACGGCCGCGGCCAGATAGATCGAGGCCTGAAAAAGAAAGGTTTCCATAACGCTCCCGCGCGGGTGTTCAGGTTGGCAGAGGGGCGTCGCGTTTGAGCTGATCCATTACGATCTGGCTTTGCACCCGTGCCACTGCAGGGTGGGGCAAAAGCACCTCGTGAATCAAGGTGTTCAGGGCAGGTAAATCGCTGCAATAGACGCGCAGCAGGTAATCTGCCTCGCCGGTCAGCGTCCAGGCGCTGGTGATCTCGGGGCGCAGTTCGACCAGGCGGGCGAAACCGGCGGATTGATCCGGGCCGTGGGTGGCCAGTTGCACTTGAATAAAGCCCTGTACGGTCAGCCCGATCCGCGCCGGATCCAGCTGGGCGGAATAGCGTTGGATATATCCTTCCGCCTCAAGCCGCTGACGGCGGCGGCCGGCCTGGCTGGGCGACAGGTTCAGCAGATCGCCCAGTTGCTGGGCGGTCAGATGTGCGTCTTCCTGCAACGCGGCCAGCAGTTTCGTGTCCATCTCATCAAGCATGCGCGGGAACTCCGTACAAAGCACTCCGGTCATGCTGGATTTGCGCGCAAAAAGGTCAAGCGGGATCGAAGAATGCGCAGAACGCGCGCGGGAATCCGCGTATTTTCGCATCAAGCGAACATAATATGAGAGGAGACGCGCCGATGGGACCTTTCCCGCATCACGCCCCGCGGTCCGAGATCACCGCCGAGAACCCCGCAGGCACCGACGGATTCGAATTCGTCGAATTTGCGCATCCCGATCCCGATGAGCTGCGCACGCTGTTTGGCAAGATGGGCTATGTCCATGTGGCCAACCACAAGACCAAGAAGATCGAGCTGTGGCAGCAGGGCGATATCACCTATGTGATTAATGCCGAGCCGGGCAGCTTTGGCAATCGCTTTGTCGAAGAGCATGGGCCCTGCGCGCCTTCGATGGCCTGGCGGGTACGCGACGCGCAACACGCCTTCGATCACGCGGTCGCCAAAGGGGCCGAGCCCTATACCGGCGACGACAAGACTGTGGACTGGCCCGCGATCAAGGGGATCGGCGGCAGCCTGATTTATTTCACCGATCAGTATTGGGATACCTCGCCCTATAACGAGGAATTTGACTGGATCGCGCAATCGAAACCCAGGGGCGAGGGTTTCTATTACCTCGATCACCTGACCCACAATGTGTTCAAGGGCAACATGGATGTGTGGTTCCGGTTTTATGGCGATCTGTTCAATTTCCGCGAAATCCGGTTCTTTGATATCGAAGGCAAGTTCACGGGGCTGTATTCGCGCGCTCTGACCTCGCCTTGCGGGCGGATCCGGATTCCGATCAACGAGGATCGGGGGGAGACCGGGCAGATCGTGTCCTATTTGAAGAAATACAACGGCGAAGGTATCCAGCATATCGCCGTGGGGACCGAAGATATTTATGACAGCGTGGATGCGATTTCGGAAAACGGGATCAAGTTCATGCCGGGCCCGCCGGAGACCTATTACACGCTCTCGAAAGAGCGGGTCGTGGGCCACGAGGAGCCGCTGGACCGGATGCAGAAACATGGCATCCTGATTGACGGCGAAGGCGTCGTTGACGGTGGTGAGACGAAGATCCTTTTGCAGATCTTCTCGAAAACTGTGATCGGGCCGATCTTCTTTGAATTCATCCAGCGCAAGGGCGATGACGGGTTCGGCGAAGGCAACTTCAAGGCGCTGTTCGAAAGCATTGAGGCCGAACAGATCGCTAATGGAGAGATCGCGGCCGAATAAGGGGGCCGGAATTTTCGAAAATTCCGGGGCGCGTCGGGTAACCGGCGCGCCTTTTATGTTGTACGGGGCGGATTGGCAGAGAAGCGGAATTTTCGAAAATTCCGCACCTGGCCCCGACCGGTCAGCCCGATGGGATGCTGAGGGTCAGGTTGCGGCCGTTTTTCTGATAGCGCAGCTCGCTTTCGCCGATGGCTGAAATCCGACCGCCATCCAGCCGGTCGCCCACCTGCACCTTCTTGTAACGCCCGTTGGGCAGGCGCACCAAGGCTCGGCGGTTCGACGGGGTGCCATAGACCCCGATCAGGTTCACCCGGCGCAGGTTGATGGCATTGTTCACCGTCGCCGCCCGCGCGACCGAAGCCGAAGAGGGGATGCGCGGCCCGGCCACCGCGGGTGCCGCGGTTGCGGGGGCTGCGGCGGCCACCTGTGTGGGTTCAGGCGCGCTGCGCGCAGCCTGCTCGACCAGCTGGGCGATATTGGCGGGGCGTTTCGCAGGCGTGATAGAGGCCAGAACCGCCTGGGCGGTCGGGGTCTCATCTTCTTCTTCCACCTGTTTTTCGACGCTGGGGCGTATTTTGGGGCGCACGCCAGACAGCTCGCTCAGGGTCAGGCCGCCCAGCTGCGAGCGTTCGGCCTGTTCCAGCAGATCGCCGGGTCGCACGCGCGGGCGCAGCGCGGCCAGGGCAATGCTGCCGGGCGTATCGGCGACGGCGTCTTCTTCCACGCGGTCCGGGGTGCGGGGCGGAACAACGGGCGGGCGTCCAAGAAAGACGGTGAAGCCATCGGGGCTGAGCGCGCCGTCAGGCGTGGGGATGACACGGCCATCGTCGTCAAAGGCAAAGCGCGATCCGGGCGCTGCGGGCGAGATGACCTGGCCAAGCGCCGTGTCTGTCTCGAACCGGTCCGCGGGCGGCAGGGCGACAGCGTCCCGCGCATCCACGGCCCCGTCGATTGACGTCAGATACAGGTCTTCCAGCGTGACCAGACCCGGTTCTTCCGGCGGTTCGGGCGCTTTCTGCCAGATGCCGGTGACGGCATAACGCGCCTCGGCCGTGTCCTGATCGGGGGGAAGCGTATCGGGGGCGGGCTCTGGTTCGGCGCGCAGCGCATCCAGCACGGCTGCATCCGTGTCCGACAGCGCGGGCTGTGCCGGGTCCAGAGCGGCCACGCGATCGGCGGTGTCGGCCTCGGCTTCGGTGTCGGTGTCGGTGTCGGGCTGGGGCAGGGCAGGCACCTGGGCCGCAACCACTGGTTCCTTCCGGTCGAACCACGATGACAGTTCCTCATCCAGAAAGACCGAGGCCCAGGCCGCCACACCCAGAAGAAAGATCAGCAGGACCGCCGTCAGGATCAGTCCCAGATGTTTCGGCGCGCCGCCAACCTCGCCTTTGTCTCGCATGCCGAAAATCGTCATCCGCTCCCGCTCGTCCGGCAGGTCCAGCGGCGCGGTTCCGGGGCCCGCGCTGGCCGGTTGCGCGGCGGCGAAGGCGGCGATGGGTTCGGGTTTGGGCGCGGGTGGCACGCGCGGCGGTTCGGCGCGCGGCGCAGGCGCGGCGGGGGCCGGGCGCGGGGCCGGTGCAGACGGCGCATCGGGTTCGGCGGCACGGCGGCTCAGGAACCGGGCCGCCCAGGTGGTTTTGGGTTCGTCCGCGCTGTCGTCAGACGGCGGTTCCTTGGCGCGGAGGGATGCGAAAAGCTGTTTGGGTGGCGGCGCCACTTCTTCCAGGTCGTCGGCTTCGATATGGGGCGCGATGGTGGATTTCGTGGCACCGCCCAAGGCCGGTGCACCGCTGGCGCGGCGGCTGGCAAAACCGGGAACGGGATCCTCCGCCACGGACTCCTCCGACATGGGCGGGTCTGGCGCGACGTCGGTCTTTACCGCGGGCGATGGGGGTTCTGCCGGGGCGGCGCTGTCCTTGGCCTCTGCCAGGGTGTCCGCGACGGGCGGCTCTGCCGGTGGTGCGTCTTGGGCTGTCACACTGGCCGTATCCGCGATTAGAGCGGCCGCGTCCTCTTCTGTGGCGTCCGTCTTTTCGCTTTCCTCGACCGGGCCCACGACCACGACGGCGATGCCGTCCGGCTCCACCCGTTCGCCCGACGCAAGCGCGGTATTCGCGTATCCGGTCGGGCCGAAGAACGGCTCGCCCAGGAAGGCCTCGTCTCCGGGGATGGCCACGAAGCTGACCGGCTGGAAGCGGTGTTCGATCGCGAAGCTTTCCGCCTCTTCCAGCGTGTCGCGGGCGACGGCGGCCACATGGGTCATCGGGCCATCGACGCAGATGTCATAGACCAGCTCTTCCACCGCATAGGGTGTGGCGCCATCCAGCGCGGCGCGCACCTGCGCGATCCGGTCGGCGGTGGAGACATGGCCGGTATCCACGCTGAGATAACGGATCTGATCGCGCGGAATGATCAGCTTTGTGCGAAACGCAGCCCCGCCCAGATCGACCGCTTTCTGTCGAAGTGCCGCCAGATCGGCCTTCAGATCAGCCGCCTTCAGATCCACACGGCCCGCCATCCGCCATCCGCCGGCGGCACGCACCAGCAGTTCAATCCCCTCGAACGAGAGTGACAGCGCGAAATCGGGTTTCATCCGGTTAATACACCTCAAAGGCGGCGGCGGGGTCTTCTGACCTTTTGCACAGTTTAAAACATGACATTGCTAAGGAAAAGCAAAAGACCGTGTATGGCATTGCGCGGGCTGGGCCGGGCAGGGCATGCTGGGGCTCTGACAAAGGAGTTTCAACAATGCGTTTTCCCGCGATTATGCTGTCTGCAGCACTGGTTATCCTCTCTCATCCCGTGGCCTGGGCCGAGGAGGCGATGCGGGTCATTACGGTCACCGGGCAGGGGCAAGTCTTTGCCGAGCCGGACATGGCGACCGTCAGCGTGGGCGTTACCCACGAGGATAAAGAGGCCAGCGCAGCGATGGCGAAAGCGGCCGATGGGGCGGCGAAGATCCTGGCACGGGTGGAAGAAGCCGGGATCGCGCCGCGCGACGTGCAGACCGGGTCGATCACGCTGAACCCGGTGTGGAACAATCGCAGCGCCTCGTCCGAGGTGCCGCGGATCACGGGGTTTGTCGCCAGTATCTCGGTCACGATCCGGGTGCGCGATCTGCCCAAACTGGGCGGCGTGCTGGATGCGGTTGTGACCGACGGGGCCAACCAACTGGGCGGCATTTCCTTTGGCATGCAGGACCCCAAACCCTTGATGGAAGAGGCGCGGCGGCAGGCGGTGGCCGATGGGCGCGCCAAGGCCGAAGTTCTGGCCGAGGCCGCTGGCGTCACGCTGGGCGCGCTGCAATCGCTGAACGAACAG
>NZ_JXYH01000026.1 GCF_001262635.1 Aestuariivita boseongensis | reverse complement strand
ATCAATGGGTCCTGACCCTAAGATCACAAGCATCTCGCGTTGGCTTCTGCCCCTCGCTTGGATATTCAGTAGATTGGCAGACTTCCAGAAGCCTGCAGGATCAGAGCCACTGAACTCTTCATTTTTCACAACTTCTTTCAGCCAGCTTTCCGCTTCGGACTTAGAAAAGTAGCAAACCGATAGTGCATTCTCAACGCAAGTAAGTATTTGGGCGCGTTGACCTTCTGGGAATTGATTTGCCCAATTGGTCACGTGAACTTCGTCAAACTCGAACCCGTCATCCTGGCGGTAGTCACCACACTTTTGTACAATCTTAGAAATTACTGAGGGCATTACTACTCTACCTGTAGAACATTTTCGTTCTTTATATGTTCCAATTCCTTAAACCACAACCTCCAGCCGTTCCTGCTCCCCAACCCCAAACACCCGCTTATACCGGTCAATCTGATCCTCCGGCCCCATCGCCTTGTTCGGGTTGTCCGACAGTTTCACCGTCGGTCGTCCGTTTGCTGACACCGCCTTGCACACCAGGGAAAACGGCGCGAGGCGGTCGTCGGGGGTGAGGCCGCGGAAATCATTTGTCAGCAACGTCCCCCAGCCGAAGGACACCTTCACGCGGCCGGCGAACTGCGCGTAAAGCTCCAGGATTTTGTCCACGTCCAGACCGTCAGAGAAGATCACCAGCTTCTCCCTCGGGTCCTCGCCGCGGGATTGCCACCAGCGGATGGCGGTTTCGGCCCCCTCGGCCGGGTCGCCTGAATCGATGCGGATGCCCGTCCATTGGGTCAGCCAGTCGGGCGCGTTTTCCAGAAAGCCGTCGGTGCCGTAGGTGTCGGGCAGGATGATGCGCAGGTTGCCCTCATGCTCTTCATGCCAGTCGGACAGCACGTCATAGGGGGCCTGGGCCAGGTCGGCGTCGGTATCGGCCAGAGCGGCATAGACCATGGGGAGTTCGTGGGCGTTGGTGCCGATCGCCTCAAGATCGCGGTTCTTGGCGATCAGGCAGTTGGAGGTGCCCACGAAGCTGTCGCCCAGCCCTTCGAACATGGCCTGCACGCACCAGTCCTGCCAGAGGAAGCTGTGCCTACGCCGTGTGCCGAAATCGGCAATGCGCAGGGCGGGCTGACTGCGCAGGCGTTGGACCTTTTCCCACAGCTTGGTCATGGCGCGGGCATAGAGGACCTGCAGTTCGAACCGGCCCATTTCGTTCAGCACCGCGCGGCCGCGCAATTCCATCAGCACGGCGAGGGCGGGGATTTCCCAGAGCATGACCTCGGGCCAGCTGCCTTCGAAGGTGAGTTCGTACTGATCGCCCACCCGTTCCAGGTGGTAGGGCGGCAGGCGAAGGTTTTCGAACCACTCCATGAAATCGGGGCGGAACATCTGGCGTTTGCCATAGAAGGTGTTGCCGCGCAGCCAGGTGCTTTCTCCGCGCGTCAGCGAGAGGGAGCGGATGTGGTCAAGCTGTTCGCGCAGCTCGCCCTCGTCGATCAGGCGGGCGAGGGGCACGTGTTTGGAGCGGTTGATGAGAGAAAACGTGACTTGCGTGTCGGGGCGGTTGCGGAAGACCGATTGGCACATCAGCAGTTTATAGAAATCCGTGTCGATCAGAGACCGGACGATCGGGTCGATCTTCCATTTGTGGTTCCAGACCCGGGTGGCGATATCCATGGCGCGTCTCCTGCAACGTGGTGGCGGTTTGATACGCCAGCGGGGCGGGGCGCGCCAAGGGGGTAATCAGTCGCTGGGGACGGTTGCGCGGTGTTGCGCAAGCTGCGCCAGGATATCATTGCGACGCACCGGTTTCGACAGGAACCCGTCCATCCCCGCCTTCAGGCAGGCGTCGCGGTCAGTGGTCAGGGCGTTGGCGGTCAACGCAAGGATCCGGGGTGCGCCGGGGCAGGTTGCGCGGATCTGGCGGGTGGCTTCCAGCCCGTCCATCACAGGCATCGACATATCCATGAAGATCACGTCGGGCTGCATATCGCGCGCCATGGCGACGGCTTCGACGCCATTGTTGGCAAAGGTCAGGGTGATATCCGCATCCGCCAGATACTTGCCCATGAGCATGCGATTGATCTGATTGTCTTCGGCCACAAGAACGCGTAGGCCGCTGATCTGATCGGTCAGCGTCACCTCAGCCTCGGCAGGTGTGGTTACGTCGGATTGCGTGACCGCGGGCTGAAGATGCACCGTGAGGGTGAAGCAGGCCCCCTCTCCGGCGGTTGAGGTGACGGTGATATCCCCGCCCATGGCTTCGGCAAGAAGCTTGGAGATGGTCAGACCCAGACCAGTACCACCGAAGCGGCGGGTTGTGCTGGCTTCGGCCTGGGAAAAGCGTTCGAACACATGCATCAGCTTGTCGGATGGAATACCGATGCCGGTGTCTTCCACGTCGACCGTGAGTTCCACATCTTCTTCGGTATGGGCCAACGAAACCGCGACGCGCACAAAGCCTTCATCGGTGAACTTGATCGCGTTGCCGACGAGGTTCAGCAGGATCTGGCGCAGGCGCATGTCATCCCCCCAAACCCGTTCCGGCGCGGTATCGGGAAAATCGAAATGCAGGGCGACCCCTTTGCTTTCCGCCTGCGGGCGCAGCAGGTGGATCGTGTTTTCCAAACAGCATCGCAGATCGAAATCCACTGGCATTAGCGTCATCTTGTCAGCATCCAGCTTGGAGAGGTCCAGAATGTCGTTGATGATGCTGAGCAGCCCCTGGGCAGAGCCGCGGATCGTGTCGGCGTAAAGGCGCTGGTCACCTTTCAGATCGGTATCGACCAGCAATTCCGCCATTCCCATAATGCCATTCATCGGCGTGCGGATTTCGTGGCTCATGGTGGCGAGGAATTCAGCTTTGGCCCGAGCACTGTTTTCACTGGCCTGCTGGGCGGCGATCAGTTCGGCCTTTTGTTTTTTGGCCAGCGTCGCGTCGCGATTGACCGACACGATGGCGTGAAGCGACCCGTCCCCGTCAAGAACGGGGACCTGGTTCACCTCGAACCAGAAAGGGGTGCCATCTTTGCGGCGCAGTTCAATTTCCCCTCGAAAGGGGCTGCCGTTGGGCGGGCTTTGAATGATTTGCTGCAAGACGGCACGATCGGTTTTTTCAAAGGTCAGCACGTCACGCAGGCGCCGGCCGACAATCTCCTCTGAGGTGTATCCGGTCGTTCGGATGAAGGCGTCATTGACGAAGGACACCGTGGCATCCGCCTTGCTGATAATCATGCTGTCATTCGCATGGCGCGCGACCAAAGACAGCAGACTGAGCTCGCGTTCGCGGTCAATGAGTTGTGCGTTCAGCTGTTGCAGCTCCCCCTCCCGGCGGGTCATGTCGAGCGTGCGTTTGCGGTTCTTGCTGAACCCTGTATTCACGAATGACACATAGGCATAGGCCATGTAGAGCAACATGATCGAACCGCCCAGGTTCAGGGCGAACGAGTGCGTGATTGCGCCGTAAAGGATCACTTCGGACCCCAGCAGAACCACCAGCGCGATCCCGTAAACGATCACCCGTGAGATGCTGGCTGCACGGTGATACGGCATGACAAGACCCGCGTTAATCGTCGTGCCCACAAGGAAGGACAGCGCGAAAAGCGGTGCGGAGTGGCCGACCGGGCCGAACCATGCCAGCGCGACACAGACCGAGATGGTCAGCGCCTGAACGGTTCCGGTGATAGTGCTGACCACATACGCCCGATGAACATCCGCATCGCTGCGCAAGTCGCGGCGTGCGACCCGCTTGAGATAGAGGCAATCGACCCCTTCCCCCAAAATCGCGAGCGCAAGGGCTGGCAACGCATATCCGGGTCCATCGGCAAACCAAAGGATCGCCACACCCAGCGCGATCATCGAAACGCGCATCCAGACATACGCCACGCGCCCGCGTGCATAGCGGATCAACAGCTCTTTCCGGCTGTAGCGTGCTTTTGCCTGTGTCAGCGCATCAGCGCCATCACCCGATGTATCACCCATTTTGCCCCACAATGATGCCTGCCCCCAAAGGCAGGATGGCGCAAAGGTCTTAAGAATTTGCGACCGCGTTTCGGGTGTAATGGCGACCTGTAGGAGAAGCGGTTTGCGGTCAGCCTAACCGATGATATGCACACCCGCTTCCTGCATTCCCGTCCGGGCTGCAGCCAGGGATCCATCAAGATCAATCGCCCGGCACAGATCCGAGCGCACGGTGACCGAAAAGCCCAGTTTCGCCGCATCCACCGCCGAAAAATTCACGCAAAAATCCGTAGCCAGCCCAACCATCGTCAGATCGGTGATGCCGCGGGTTTTCAAATAGCCTTCCAGCCCGGTGGGCGTGCTGTGGTCGTTTTCAAAAAACGCGGAATAGCTGTCGATGGCCGGGTTGAACCCCTTGCGGATGATCAGATCGGCGCGGTCCGTGGTCAGATCGGCATGGAACTGCGCACCGATGGAGCCCTGGATGCAATGATCGGGCCACAGCACCTGCGGGCCATAAGGCATCTGGGTCATGTCATAGGGCGCTTTGCCCCCATGTGAGGAGGCGAAGGAGGAATGGCCCGCCGGGTGCCAGTCCTGGGTCAGGATGACCACCGGATATTCCGCCATCAACGCGTTTATCCCGGGCACGATCTGGTCGCCTTCAGGGACCGCCAGCGCGCCGCCGGGGCAGAAATCGTTTTGCACGTCGATGACGATCAGGGCCTGGGTCATGGGAACCTCCGCTTTTGCGGTCAGGGGTAGGTGTCTTGGCGGGCCGCGTCAATGCGGGCTCTTGTACGCAGGGCGGGTCGGACGTATGTCGCCGCCATGTACAAGATTGCCGCCCTTTATCACTTTACCCGGTTCGAGGATGCCGGCGCGCTCAAAGCGCCGCTGGCCAAGCTGTGCTGTGGCGAAGGGGTCAAGGGCACGCTTCTGCTGGCGCAGGAGGGGATCAACGGCACGATCGCGGGGCCCGAGGCGGGTATTGCCCGTGTGCTGGATCATATCCGCGCCCTGCCCGGCTGCGCCGATTTGGAATGGAAGGAAAGCTGGTCGGACCATCCGCCTTTTCCCCGCATGAAGGTGCGGCTGAAGCGCGAGATCGTGACGATGGGCCAGCCTGATGTCGACCCCAAGGCGCGGGTGGGCCATTACGTGGAGCCTGCGGACTGGAACGATCTGATCCGCCGCCCGGATGTGGCGGTGATCGACACGCGCAATGATTACGAGGTGGCGATCGGCACCTTCGAGGGCGCAGTTGACCCCGAAACGGCCAGCTTTCGGGATTTCCCCGCCTGGTGGGAAGAAAACAAGCACCGCTTCCACAACAAGAAGATCGCGATGTTCTGCACCGGCGGGATACGCTGTGAGAAATCGACGAATTACCTGTTGGGTCAGGGGGTTGAGGATGTCTTTCACCTGAAAGGCGGCATCCTGAAATACCTAGAGGAAGTGCCGCAGGAACAAAGCACCTGGCAGGGCGAATGCTTTGTCTTCGACAACCGGGTCAGCGTGGGTCACGGGTTGAAGGAGGGGCCGCATCTGCTGTGCCATGGCTGCCGCCGTCCGATCCTGCCGGAAAATCAGAAGCGTCCCGAGTACGAGGCCGGGGTGTCCTGCCATCACTGCATTGATGAGACGTCAGAGGCCGACAAGATACGTTTCCGGGAACGCCAGAAACAGATCCGGCTTGCCCGCGAACGGGGCGAGGCACATCTGGCCGGCTCGTAGGGCGGGCTTCAGCCCGCCACCCCGGCGACGGGCCGCGGCGCCCTTGGCCTGCTGCGGGACAAGAGCCACAGCATGATCGCGATGTTCAGCCCGTTCCAGAGAATGCCGTTCACGAAGGCCATCTGGTAGCTGCCGCTGACATCATAGATCCAGCCCGACATCCAGCCGCCCAGCGCCATGCCGAGAATGGTCATCATCATCACGAAACCCACGCGCTGGCCTGCCTCTTTCGCGGGCATGTATTCGCGTACGACCAGCGCATAGGATGGCACGATACCGCCCTGCGCCAAGCCGAACATCAGGCTGATGATGTAAAGCGACACCATCCCGTCCCAGGGCAAATAGAGAAAGAGCGCAATCGCTTGAAGGACCGATCCGATCAGGAGCGTCATCACACCGCCCAGCCTATCGGCCAAGAGGCCCGAGATGATACGGCTGACCACGCCCCCCAAAAGCATGAGCGACAGCATCTCGGCCCCGACAGCGGGGCCATAGCCCAGACCCACGCAATAGGCCACGATATGGACCTGCGGCATGGACATGGCCACGCAGCAGCCGATACCTGCAAGGCCCAGAAGATACTGGAGCGTGCGGGGGCTGAGCCCGACGCTGCGCGCGCGCAGGGCATTGGCCGCATCGGCGACGCCATGCGCGTCATCCGGAACCCTGCGCCGCAACAGAAGCGAGAGCGGCGGGATGATCACGACGGCCAGAATGGCAAGAGTGATATAGACCTGCCTCCAACCGCTTTCAGCCAGCATGTCGACAAGAAGCGTGGGCCAGATCGCGCCCGACAGGTAGTTTCCGCTAGCCACCAGCGCGACAGCGATCCCACGCCGCTTGAGAAACCAGTGAGAGATATCGGCGATCAGCGGGCCGAAGCCCACCGCCGTGCCCAACCCCAAAATCAGGTGCGTAAGCGACAGAACCGCCATCGACGGCGCAAAGGTCGACAGCAGAAACCCCGCCGCGATCCCCAGCGCCGCGCCGTTCAGCGCCAAAGTTACACCGAACCGGTCGACCAGCCGGCCGATCAGCATGTTGCCCAGGGCAAAGCCAATCATCGTCAGCGTATAAGGCATGGACGCCGCCGCGCGGGTCGCTTCGAATTCGACCTCGACCGCGGGCATGATCACGATGATGGCCCACATGCCCACATTGGCAATCATGCCGATGGCCAGCGTGATCAGCAGGCGCGTCCAGGAATAGGCGCTGTCATGGATGGCATGGGTCATGGCGGCGACGCTACGCCTGGAGGGCCGGCTTGCATAGGGCCAGTTTCACCCCCGGCTTAGAACCTTTCGACCCATGGGCGCAGCTCGATCTCCCACGCCCAGGACGAGGGGTGCTGGTCCAGGAAATGCATGTAACTGTCGGCGATCGCATCGGGATCAAGGCGGGCATTCCCCGGGTTGTCTTCGGGTGTTTTGGTGATCCCGCCATCAATGACGAAATGACCGATATGGATGCCCTGCGGATGCAATTCTCGCGCCAGTGACTGGCAAAGACCCCGCAACGCAAACTTGCCCATGGCGAAGGTGGAAGACTGCGCAAAGCCCTTCACACCCGCCGACGCGCCGGTAAAGAGCATCGCGCCCCTGCCCTGTGGCAGCATCCGCTTGGCCGCGTGATGCGCCATCAGGAATGCGCCATATGCCGTGGTCAGGATCGCGTCTTCGACCGCCTCTGGATCAAGCTCCTGCACCGGTCCACGCACGCGGGCGCTGGGGTTATAGATAGCGACCGACAGGGGCGTTCCGGTGGCGTCGACCGCTTCGAAAAGACGCTCCATATCTGCGCGGTCGCGGGCATTGCAGGGCACGCAGGTTGCGCTGGTTTCCTCGGCCAGAGCGCCCAGGTCCGAGATGTCGCGCGCCGCCAGCACCAGCTTGTGCCCGCGCGCCGCAAGTTTCCGGGCAAGCGAGGCCGAAAGCCCCGCACCTGCGCCGATGATCAGAGCCGTTGTCATGGCTTACCCTCCGCTTTTGCTGCGCAGCATCTGGCCGATCATCTGACCCAACTGGCCGGAGCCGCGCTGATAAAGCCCCCCATCGACCGAGATCACCTGCCCGGTCACATGGTCCGCCAGATCGGACGCAAGCCAGAGACAGCTATTGGCCACATCCTGCACAGCCCCCAGACGACCCTGCGGGATGTTGCGGCGCACCATCTCAAGCGCCTGTTCCGTCGGGGCCAGCCTGCGCGCACCTTCGGTATCAGCGATATACCCCGGCACAACCGAATTGATGCGGATCCCCTCAGGCGACCATTCCAGCGCAAGAGTACGGGTGATCATGTCGACGCCGGCCTTCGCCGCACAGACATGGGCCTGCCCTTCGTAAGGCAGAAATGCCTGCGGGGCAGAGATGCTGATGACGCTCGCGCCGGGCCGTTTGAGCAGCGGATAAGCGGCCTTCATTAGATGGACGGTGCCCATCAGATCAATTTCGACCACCGTGCGGAAGGCATTCACCGACATTTCGGCCATGAGTGCCGGGAAATTGCCCGCAGCCCCCGAGATCAGGATATCGAAATCGCCCAACGCCTCATGCATCTGCTGCAGGCCTTTGGCCACGGCATCCGCGTCGCGCACGTCGAAGGCCACGCCCATGGCCGTCTCCGCGCCCGCTTCGGTGAGGGCGGTCACCGTGTCGTCCACTTTCTCTTGCGATCTGCTGGCCACGGCGACGCGGGCGCCTGAGCGGGCGAATGTCTCGGCTATTCCGCGATTGATGCCGCTGGTGCCGCCGACGACGATGACGGTCTTGCCTGTGAAATCGGTTGTGATGGTCATCTCAAATCCTCCGCTGATCCAAGAGATAGCGGATTGGCATGGCCTGCACAGCGGAAGTTTGTCATGGATAGGCAGAAGCGTTTTCAGCAACCAAACAGGTTACCCGTGACGGATCACTCATTTTCTGTCCCCCTGCGAGATGTCATTACGTCACGCGTGCGGTCCTTCCCCATCGAAAGGGCGCAACAGGACGGGCTGCGCCGGGCCGCCGTGGCGGTGGTGATCGCGCCCCATGATGACGGTGACCAGGCCAGTGTACTGGTGACGATGCGCCCGCAGACGATCAACCGCCACAGCGGGCAATACGCCCTGCCCGGCGGGCGGCTGGATGACGGAGAGACCGCCCAGCAAGCCGCCCTGCGGGAATTGGAGGAGGAGCTGGGCCTGACCCTGACCGAGCAGGATATTCTGGGGCGGCTCGATGATTTCCCGACGCGGTCTGGTTTCTGCATCAGCCCGTTTGTGATGTGGGCCGAAGATATCCGGGCTATGCGACCAGACCCGTCCGAGGTGGCCCAGGTACATCATCTGTCCTTTGCTGAGCTGAACAGCCCGGACATTCCACGACTGAAAGACGCCGATCACGGAACGCAACCGGTGCTGTCGGCCTTTTTTCCAAGTCTGGGGCATTACATTTTCGCCCCGACAGCCGCGATCCTGTACCAGTTCCGCCAAGTGGCCATTCGGGGGCAACAGACGCGGGCCGCGCATTTTGAACAGCCTGCATTTGCGTGGAAATGAAAGGCGGTTTCGGCTCTGAAAACCCTCAAACCTTGCTACAAAATCGGATGAGACTTAGGCTTTCCCAATTTAGGGGGGAAAAGACATGTCATTTACTCAAAGCGAATTGGACGATCTGGCGCAGCGTTACACCGCCGCGTGGAATTCAAAAGTTCCGGAAAACGTCGCGGCGTTTCATACGCCAAGCAGCAGCATCATCATCAATCGTGGCGAGCCGTCCAAGGGCCATGACGGTCTGACGGCCATGGCTGCAGGATTTCATGCAGACGTTCCGGATTTGCACCTGACTTGCGACGGTATTCGCGGTGCGGGGCAGCATGTCGTCTATATGTGGACCTTCACCGGCCATCACGCGGAAACAGGCAACCCGCTGCATGTTCAGGGTTGGGAGGAATGGGAGCTTGACGAGGATATGAAGGTGACGTCGGCCCTGGGGTGGTTCGACGGCGAGGAGTATGACCGCCAGGTCGCAGGTTAATGCCCGGCCCTTTTTCAGGAATACGGGTTGTCGTTTACGGCGTTGGGGCGATGGGCGCGATTGCAACCCGGCTTCTTGTGGAGAAAGGCGCCAAGATTGTCGGGGCTGTTGGGCGAAGCCCGTCGAAAGTTGGCCGCGACCTGGGTGAAGTGGCGGGGCTTGGCACCCGTTTGGGTGTGTCAGTGGAAAGCAATGCCGATCTTGTCCTGTCGCGCGGTGCGGATATCGCGGTGGTCTGTGTGGGCAGTTACCTGTCTTCGATGCACAGGCATTTCGAAACATGTCTGAAGCACGGGGTTAACGTCGTCACGATTGAGGAAGAAACGGTTTTTCCCTGGACAACGGCACCCGATCACGCACAGGGGCTGGATGCGCTGGCAAAGGCCAACGGGGTGACGCTGGCTGCGTCCGGTGCGCAGGACGTGTTTTGGCTGAACATGGTGACCACGCTGCTTGGCGCGTCTCATAAGGTCGAGACAGTTGTTGGTCGGTGCCGATGGAATGTGGACGATTATGGGCCCGAGGTTGCCAACCACCTGCTGATCGGAAAATCCCGGGCGGAGTTTGAAGATTATGTCGCGTCATCCGGCTGGCCTGAATTCGTGGCGCGGCAGGTTTTGGAAGCGCTGGTCGCGCGCCTGGGGCTGAAGATCGGGTCAATGGAATCGGATGTCACGCCCGTGCTGGCGGACGAACAGGTGCATTGCCGAAGTCTGGCGGCCGAAATCCCGAAGGGGCATGTGATTGGAACCATTGACCGAACCGCCGTGACCACGCAGGAGGGGCCCTCGTTCGAGTTCGCGATGGAAGGGCGCATTTACCGCGAGGGTGAGAATGACACGAACCTCTGGCAGGTGACCGGAGAGCCGAACCTGCAGCTTGAATGCGACGACGCAAATTATCGGTTCACGACCTGTTCGACGCTGATAAACCGCATTCCAGACGTGATCGCCGCTGCGCCCGGATTGCAGTCACTCGATGGGCTGAACCCGCCAAGTTACAGGCATCACTGACGGGGCAGGTTTGCCCCGGTTAGATCAGAAATCCAGGTTTTCCACGCTCAGCGCGTTTTGCTGGATGAACTCGCGGCGGGGTTCGACCACATCGCCCATCAGCTTGGTGAAAAGGTCATCGGCTTCGGCCATATCCTCCACCCGCACTTGCAGCAGGGTTCGTGCGTCCGGGTCCAGCGTGGTTTCCCACAGCTGGTCGGGGTTCATTTCGCCCAGACCCTTGTAGCGCTGGAGCGAAAGGCCCTTTTCGCCCTCTTCCAGGATGGCGGCCAGAAGGCCCAAGGGTCCATAGATCACCTGGCTGCGGTCCTTGCGGTGCAGCGTGGCGGCGGTGCCGTAAACCTCTTGCAGGCTTTCGGTGAAGCTGCCCGTCTTGCGCGCTTCGCCCGAACGCAGCATTGGGCCGTCAAGGGTGCGCAACTCTTCCACTCCGCGTAGGATGCGGGACAGACGGATGCCCATGTCCTGGGTGATCCGGCCTTGCCAGCCGCGTTCATATTCCTCGGCGATCAAGTCAAGACGGGCGGCCACCTTGTCGGCCACGCCCTGCAAGTCGGCATCCACGGCGCCCGGCACAAAGGCACCGGCAATCGCGGCCTGCTCCAGAATGTGACGCGGATAATGGGTGGGGAAGGCGTCAAGCACGCGTTTCAGCTGGCGCGCCTCTTCCACGATACGAACCAGATCCTGGCTGGTGATTTCCTCGCCCGAACCAAGGCGCAGAACGGCACCATCGGTGCCCTGACCGATCAGGTAATCATCCAAAGCCGCCTGGTCTTTCAGATACACCTCGGACTTGCCACGCGCGACTTTGTAGAGCGGCGGCTGCGCGATGTAGAGATACCCGCCTTCGATCAGCTCGGGCATCTGGCGGTAGAAGAACGTCAGCAAGAGCGTCCGGATATGCGCGCCGTCCACGTCAGCATCGGTCATGATGACGATCTTGTGGTAGCGCAGCTTCGAGATGTCGAATTCATCGCGGCCGATGCCAGTACCCAGCGCCATAACCAGGTTGCCGATCTCCTGAGACGAAAGCATCCGGTCAAACCGCGCGCGTTCCACGTTCAGGATCTTGCCGCGCAGGGGCAGGATGGCCTGCGTGCGCCGGTCGCGACCTGTCTGGGCCGAACCGCCGGCGCTGTCACCCTCAACCAGGAACAATTCGGACTTCGCCGGGTCTTTTTCGGCGCAGTCCTTCAGCTTTCCAGCCAGGTAATTCACATCCATAGCCGTCTTGCGCCGGGTCAGTTCACGCGCCTTTCGGGCCGCTTCGCGGGCAAGTGCCGCCTCGATGATCTTGCCGACGATCTGGCGGGCCTCGTTCGGGTTCTCTTCGAACCACTCCGAAAGCTTTTCGCCCAGCAACCCCTCGACCGCCGGACGGACTTCTGAAGACACAAGCTTGTCCTTGGTCTGACTGCTGAACTTCGGATCGGGCACCTTGACCGACAGCACACAGGTCAGCCCCTCGCGCGCGTCATCGCCCGTAAAGTTCACCTTTTCCTTTTTCGCGATCCCGCTGTCCTGCGCATATTTCTGGATCGTCCGCGTTAGCGCGCCCCGGAACCCGGCCAGGTGCGTGCCGCCGTCGCGTTGGGGGATGTTGTTGGTGAAGGGCAGAACGTTTTCGTGATAGCTGTCGTTCCACCACAAAGCCGCTTCGATACCGATATCGTCGCGCTCACCGGTGACAAAGATCGGTTCAGGCATGACCGAGGATTTGTGCCGATCGAGGTATTTGACGAATTCCTTCACGCCACCTTCATAGAAAAGTTCGGTCTTCAACAACTCGGCCGGGCGTTCATCTTCCAGAATGATGCGGACACCAGAATTCAGGAAAGCCAGTTCACGCAGGCGGCGCTCAAGCGTTTCGAAGGAATAGTCGAGGTTCGAGAAGGTGTCGGTAGAGGCCAGGAACCGCACTTCCGTTCCGGTCTTTCCATCGGCATCACCCACAACCTCAAGATGCTTGACCGTTTCGCCATGTTCGAACCGCGCGACATGCTCCTTGCCGTCGCGCCAGATCCGCAGCTCCAGCCAGACCGATAGCGCGTTCACCACTGACACGCCCACACCGTGCAGACCGCCCGACACCTTGTAGGAGTTCGAGTCGAACTTCCCGCCGGCATGCAGCTGAGTCATGATCACCTCGGCTGCACTGACGCCCTCTTCCTCGTGAATACCCACGGGGATGCCGCGGCCATTATCACTGACCGAGACGCTGGAATCGGCGTGAATTTTCACATGCACATAGTCGGCGTGACCGGCCAAAGCCTCGTCAATGCCGTTATCGACAACCTCATAGACCATGTGGTGCAGGCCCGACCCGTCATCGGTATCCCCGATATACATGCCGGGGCGTTTTCTGACTGCCTCTAAGCCTTTGAGAACCTTGATGGAATCAGCGCCATACTCTTCCGGCGTCTGTGCCGCGTCTGACATCCGCGAAATCCTTTATTCGTTTTGTTGAATATACGAATTCTGGGGGGGATTGTCACGCATTTGCCCCAGATTTTGTGTCAGGTGAAGGGGATGACCAAGCCGACCAGAACCAGCGCCCAACCGGCCGTCAGATTGGTCCGCCTCAGCGCCGTGGGAGAGGTCACAAACCGGCGCATCCGGTCAATGAACAGGGCAAATGTCAGGTTCCCGATCAGGGGCACGACGACCGACAGCGCCACGATCACCGCGACGTCGGTCCTGGTGACCGCACGCAGATCGAAAAAGCCCGGCAACACGCCCATGTAGAACAGGATCGCCTTGGGGTTGCCCAGGATCGCCACGACGCCGGCGGCAAACCCGGCCCACATGCCGGGCCGCGTCAGACGGCTGTCGCTGCTGATGGCCTTGTCCGCGCTGCGGATCACCTGCCAGCCCATGAACAGGAACACCGCGCAGGCAACCCATTTCAGCAAAGTCATGAAACCCGCGATTTCGGTCACGATCCAACTCAGGCCCAGAATGGCCAAAAGCGGCCAGATAACGTCACCAACAGACACGCCCAGCGCCAGGGGCCAGGCCGCATTGAACCCGCCGCTGACCGACCGGGCCATCAGAGCCAGCCAGACCGGCCCGGGCGTCAGGAACAGGATCAGAAGCGCACCGGAATAGAGAAACAGGTCAAAGGCTGAAATCGTCATGGCCCTGTCACGTGACTGATGCCGTCGGTTTCCGTCACCTCCAGATACTGCGCGCGATCGCCCAGTTCTTCGAACAGTTCCGGCCCGGTTCCGGTCATCCAGGCCTGCGCGCCAAGGGCGCAAATCTCGTCATAAAGCGCGGCCCGGCGGCCTGCATCCAGATGGGCCGAGACCTCGTCCAGAAGCAACAGCGGCGGGGCGCCGAAGTCCTGTGCCAGCGCGCGGGCATTGGCCAGGATAAGGGACACCAGAAGCGCCTTCTGTTCCCCGGTCGAACAATCCCGCGCAGGCACGCCCTTCGCGGCGTAGACGCCATACAGATCGGTGCGGTGCGGCCCGACCAGCGTCCGCCCGGCGGCGATGTCACGTGACCGGCTCTCGGCAAGCGCCTCGCGCAGGTTATCTTCGCTTTCCGGCATCTCGCCTTCGCTTTGCTGAAGCTCCAGCGTGGCGGTGGGGAAAGCGGTTTCAGCACTGTCCTGTGCCGCGGTCAGCTGCGCCAGCGCCGCCACGCGGGCGGTGTGAATGCGGTGGCCCGCCTCAGCCATCTGGCGTTCCAATGCGGCATACCAATGGGCATCGCGCACCTGGTCCTTCAGCAGGCGGTTACGCTCGCGCATCGCCTTTTCATAGGTCAGGGACGCGTCGGCATGGTCGGGAAAGAAGCTCAGCGTCATGCGGTCCAGAAACCGCCTGCGCCCCTCGGTCCCTTCGATCCAAAGCCGATCCATCGCCGGGATCAGCCACAGCACCCGCGCGATGCGGCCCAAAGCCACCTGAGAGGCCGCCTTTTCATCAATCCGCACCTGACGCGCCGCGCCGCCCTCGGACCAGGTCTCAACCTCGTGCACCTGCCCCAGAGAGGTCAGCTGCCCCTTCAGCTTCCAGCCCAGCGCCTCGGGACGGCGGGTCATCTCCTCGGCGCTGGCCCGGCGCAGTCCACGGCCGGGGGAGAACAGCGACACCGCTTCCAGGATATTGGTCTTTCCCGCGCCATTGGGCCCAAAGATCGCTACGGGGCGCTCGTCCACGGCGATCCGCGCCAGTTTGTGCGATCTGAAATGCGACAGGGTGAGCTGCGTTAAGGCAAGCATAACTGCCCCTGCTTCTTTCTGGCCCAAAATACCTCCGCCGGAGGCATCGCGCGTCAGCGCGATTTACACGCGCATCGGCATGACGACATAAACAGCGCTGGTGTCATTGCCTTCGCGCATCAGCGTGGGGTCGCCGGCGGAGTTGAACAGGAACACTGCGTTCTCGCGATCCACCTGGCTGGCGATCTCAAGCAGGTATTTCGCGTTGAAGCCGATATCCAGCGTCTCGTCGCCATAGGCCACGGCCAGTTCCTCTTCGGCCGCGCCGCTGTCGGGGGCGTTCACCGACAGGACCAGCTTGTCTTCCGACAGCTGCAGCTTGACCGCGCGCGACCGTTCCGAGCTGACCGTCGCAACCCGGTCCACGGCCTGGGCGAATTCCGACGCATCCACCTCAAGGCGGCGCGTGTTGTTTTGCGGGATCACGCGGGTGTAATCGGGGAAGGTGCCGTCAATGACCTTCGAGGTCAGCGTGATATCCGGTGTCGCAAAGCGGATCTTGGTTTCCGAGACCGAGACGGCGATCTTCATCTCGTCATCATCCAGCAGCTTGCGCAGCTCACCCACGGTCTTGCGTGGTACGATCACACCCGGCATGTCAGCGGCCCCTTCGGGCAGGTCCGCATCGATGCGCGCCAGGCGGTGGCCGTCAGTGGCCACGCAGCGCAGCACCTTGCCGCCATCGGCATCGGACACATGCATGTAGACACCGTTCAGGTAATACCGCGTCTCTTCGGTGGAGATGGCAAACTTCGACTTGTCGAAGAGCCGCCGCAGCATCGGCGCGGGGGCCGAGAAATTCGAGGCGTATTCCGAGGACGCCATGACCGGGAAATCTTCCTTAGGCAGCGTCGCGAGAGAGAAGTTCGACCGCCCCGCCTCAACCGTCAGCCGGCCCGAGGCGCTGTCAGCAGTCAGGGTGACCAGCGCGCCATCGGGCAGTTTGCGCACGATCTCATGCAGGGTCGTGGCGGCGACTGTCGTTGCACCCGCCCGTTCCACCTTGGCCGGGGCCTTGTCCACCACTTCGATATCCAGATCAGTGGCGCGGAATTGCACCGTGTCCCCGTCGGCTTCGATCAGGACATTGGCGAGGATCGGAATAGTGTTGCGCCGTTCCACCACGGATTGGGCCTGAGACACCGCTTTCAGAAGTGCCGCGCGTTCAATACTGAGTTTCATCTGCCATTCCCATGATCCAAGCGCCGGGACAGGCAAATTACTGTTTTGCCACCGCAGCACAAGCGTTTTTCGTGTCTTGTACCCGGTTTGTCCGCTGGAATGGCGAAACGGTCAAGCGCGCGCCTTGCGTTGCGTTCAGGCGTGGCGGGCAAAGCACAGCCGGAGGGCGGGATGTGTCCCGCCAAGCGCGCTGATTATGGGGAAGGGTGGCGGGACACGTCCCGCCCTACGCCTCCAGCACCCGGCGCAGCATTTCCACGTCTTCGGCGATCTGACCGTCCGTTGACTTCAGCTCTTCAATCCGGCGGACCCCGTGCATGACGGTGGTATGGTCACGACCACCAAACCGACGCCCGATTTCCGGCAGCGACCGCGAGGTCAGCTGCTTGGCCAGATACATCGCGACCTGACGCGGGCGCGCATAGGTGCGCAGCCGCTTCGGTCCGATGATATCGCTCATCCGGATGTTGTAATAATCGGCGACCTGCCGCTGGATCTCTTCGACTGTGATCTTGCGTTCAGACGCGCGCAACACATCCGACAAGCAGTCCTGCGTCAGCTCCATGTCGATCTGTCGCCCGACCAGAGAGGCAAAAGCGAACAGCCGCGTCAGCGCACCTTCCAGCACCCGCACATTGGTCGAGATCCGCTGCGCGAGGAATTCCAGAACACCATCGGCGATCTCAAGCCCCGGATAGGCGCCGCGATATTGTTCAACCTTCGACTGCAGCACCCCAAGGCGCAGTTCGTAATCGGTCGGGTGCAGGTCAACGACCAGACCGCATTGCAGGCGCGAGCGGATACGGTCTTCGAGCTGCTTGATCTCTCCCGGCGCACGGTCGGCCGAGATGATGATCTGCTTGTTCTGATCCACCAGCGCGTTGAAGGTATGGAAGAATTCTTCCTGCGTGCTGTCCTTGCCCGCAATGAACTGCACGTCATCCACCATCAGCACATCGACCGACCGGAAGAGGTGCTTGAAATCCATCATCTTGCGTTCGCGCAGGGCCTGCACGAAGCGGTACATGAACTGTTCGGCGGAAAGATACAGCACGTTCAGCTCGGGCTGACGGGCGCGCAGTTCCCAGGCGATGGCATGCATCAGGTGGGTTTTACCCAGGCCGACGCCGCCATAAAGAAAGAGCGGGTTGAAGGTGACAGGCCCGCCTTCGGACACGCGGCGCGCGGCGGCATGGGCCAGTTCGTTTGGTTTGCCCACAACAAAGGTGTCAAAGGTAAAACGGTTGTCCAGCGGGGCGGTCTGAAAAGCTTCGGAGGTTTTTGCGGCAAGTTCTACACGGGCGGAAGCGGGCGCAAGCTCGGCCGTCGCATCGGGCTCCCCATCCGTTTTGGACGGCATGTCGGTCGAATTGGCGGACACCTGGAACTCCAGACGCTGCACACGTTCACCCGCGTTATTCAGTTCATAGAGAATCAGATCTGCAAAGTTGCGGCTGACATAATTGCCCAGGAAATTTGTCGGTACATCAAAGGATGCGACCCCCCCTTCCAGTCCGGAAAACTCCAGCGGCTCGATCCAGGATTTATAGTTATTCTGCCCTACGGTTTTGAGCAGTTTTTGTCTGAGTTGTCCCCATTTTTCTTGTGTCATTCGTGCCTCACGCATCCCGTTTCTTTGGCCTATCGGCCTGTTATTTGCGCATCCCGGCCCCCCAGTGGACCAGTCGATTCGACACGCAAAGGACACCCGTCCTCATCCTTGACAGATGAAGTTCTATCCGAAACGGATAGAAGGTGATGACAGAGCCAGTCGTCCCATAGACTGGTCGTGTCCGTCACACGGATATGTCATGACAGGGCCAACAGCCGGCGCAGACCGACCAAGGCATCTAGTTGAAAAGCAGTACGCCGTACCACCTGTCCAACGCACGCGTCACTGAAACCAGGATAATTTATTGGCTTCCGAGACGCGGCCTGTCCCCCCAAGCGAATGAATCAATCGCTGACTATAGGTACCAAGTCGGGCAGGCGAGCGGCAACGAAACTCTGCGCTTGACTCAGCGTTTTTCGAAAAAGAATCTCTGCCCTTTTTCCAGGCCCTGAAACGACAAAAGGCGCCGCGTTCAGCAGCGCCTTTGATTCATAAAGAAAATGTCCGGAAAGTGGCCGGGATCAGCCCAGTGCTTTGACCCGCGCGCTCAGCCGCGACATTTTGCGGGAAGCGGTGTTTTTGTGAAACACACCCTTTGTGACACCGCGCATCAGCTCGGGCTGGGCGGCGCGAAGTGCGGCAACTGCGGCATCTTTGTCACCAGATGCGATCGCTTCTTCCACCTTGCGAAGGAATGTCCGGATGCGCGAACGGCGAGCTTTGTTAACCGCAAAGCGCTTTTCGTTCTGACGGGCGCGCTTTTTGGACTGGGGCGAATTTGCCATGTTGTGGTCCCTTTCTCTGGGGTCGTCTGAATGTCTCTCTGCATGCAACACGCCGACCAGATCCAGGGGATCCTCTCACCGGTTCTAGCCAAAGCGGGCTGCACGCGCATGTATGACGGGGCGGTATAGCCAAGAATCGCCAGCTTGCAAGCCGTTTCTGCCCCTCGATGGGTCAGGCTGTGACCAAGATGCTCATCCCCGCGAAGATCACAACGGCCCAACCCAGGCGCTGGCGCAGTTGTCCTTCTCCCAGAAGAAGGCTGCCTGCCAGCACCGTCAACAGCACGCTGACCTCACGCGTCGGCGCGACGAAAGCGACCGGGGTAAAGGTCAACGCATAGAGAACAAGGATGTAGGCCAGAGGGCTGAGCACCGCGATAATCAGCACGCCGGTCCGGTGATGTGTCCAATGCTGCACGACAAGGCTGCGCCGTTTCAAAGCGATCGGGGCAAGGACCACCACGCGCCCGAGGTTGGAGGCATAGTCCAACAGCAAGGGCGGCACCAAGAGCACCGATACCGCATAAGTGTCCCACGCGGTGTAGCTGCCGATAAAGAGCCCCGCGCCCAGACCAAAGGCCAGCGACGCGCCGATCTGGCGCGCCCCAAAGCGGATGCCACCGGTCAGCATCAGCACCCCGAAGATGATCAACAACGCCCCGGCGGCCATCTGCAGGGTGATCACCTCACCCAGAAACAACACCGCGAAGCCGGTCGACAAGAGCGGCCCCGTTGATCGCGCCACGGGATAGACCAGCGACAGATCCCCGTGGCGGTAGCCAGTTTGCAAGAGCAGGAAATATCCCAGATGCAAAACGATGGTGCCGATAATGAAAACCATCGGCCAGAAACTGAAATCGGGCTTCTGGGTGACGACGATCCAAACCGCCAGCGGCAGATAGAGAAGAACCGCCACGACGGAAAACAACCAGATCAGCTCGGGCCCGCCGTTGATCCGTTTGACATAGAAATTCCAGGTGGCGTGGCACACAGCCGCCGCAAGGACGAGGGCAAGACCAGTGATCGACATATTTGGCTCCGAGATGGTTACAGACGTGTTTCATCACGCCCTGTCCACCCCCTCTGGTCTTTTAATCCTCGGGTGTCTGCCACCGGCTCATAACGGCGCTTGGTCCTCTTTGACGACGCAACAGATCCCTAGCCGCACATGGAAAGGCTGATCGCAGCCTAAGCCGGGTGATGAGTTGGGTCAATGAAGTGGCGCGGGTCGGGAACCCGCAGTCAGAAGAAATTGCTGGTTCGCAAGATTACTTGGTCCAGCCGGTGCCAAAAAAAAACGGGGCCGCAAAGACCCCGCTTTCATCACGTTTTCTTGCTTTACTTGTCGCGGAACTGCGCGGTGCGCTTTTCCATGAAGGCGTTCATGCCTTCCTTCTGATCTTCCGTGGCAAAGAGCGCGTGGAACACTTTGCGTTCGTAATTCAGCCCTTCGGTCAGGGGCAGCTCGAACGCGCGGTTTACCGCATCTTTCACCGTCAGCGAAGCGATCAGCGATTTCTCGGCGATTTTCTGAGCCGCGCCCATCGCCTCTTCCATCAGCTTCTTGGCCGGCACAACGCGGGAGACGAGGCCCGCACGCTCGGCCTCTTCCGCCGGCATGAAGCGGCCGGTCAGGTTCATGTCCATCGCCTTGGCCTTGCCCACGGCCAGCGTCAACCGTTGAGAGCCACCCATGCCCGGGATCACACCCAGGTTAATCTCTGGCTGGCCGAATTTGGCGGTATCGGCTGCAATGATGAAATCGCAGGCCATCGCCAATTCGCACCCGCCGCCCAGCGCATAGCCCGCAACAGCCGCGATGATCGGCTTGCGGATGCTCATCAGACGCTGCGACGGTTCGCCAAACAGGTTGCGGTTGAACACCTCGACATAGGACATCTCGGACATTTCCTTGATGTCAGCGCCTGCGGCGAAGGCTTTTTCGTTCCCGGTGATCACGATGCACCGGACCTTGTCGTTGCTGTCCGCCTCTTCCAGCGCCGTGCAAAGCTCACCCAGCAAATGCTGGTTCAGCGCATTCAATGCATCGGGGCGGTTCAGTTTTATCAGGCAAACGTGGTCTTCTACTTCGACGATGATCGTCTCATAGGCCATGAGTGGTTCTTTCCTTAGTTTGCGTTCAAGACCGAGTCATTAAGCCTGCAAAAAGCGCGGTTCAAGTTATCTTTGGCATTGCGCGCAGAAGAAGGATGAGCGTCCGGATTGTACGATTCGGCCCACAGTACCGGTGCAACCGGGGCTGCGGCAGGGTTCGCCTTCGCGGCCATAGACGTCGAAGGAATGTTGAAAATATCCAAGTTCTCCATCGGCTTGGCGGAAATCGCGCAGGGATGATCCACCCGCCTCGATAGCATCGCGCAAGACCTGGCGGATGATCGGAACAAGCGCCGCGACACGGGGTTTTGCAATGCGGCCTGCCTTGCGGCGCGGTGATATCCCGGCGCGAAACAATGCCTCGCAGACATAGATATTGCCCAAACCCGCGACGATTTTCTGATCCAGCAGCGCGGCCTTCACAGGCGTCATCTTGCCCCGGAACGCATTAATCAGATGTGTTTCGTGGAAATCATTGCCCAGGGGTTCAGGCCCAAGAACCGAAAGCAGCTTGTGGCTTTCGGCGGTGGCGGTTTCCATCAGATCCATCGCGCCAAAGCGACGCGGATCATTGAAGGTGATGCGTGCACCGTTTTCCATGTGAAAGACGACATGGTCATGTTTTTCAGGTGCGGGATGGTCATGGACGAAGACGCCAAGCGGATCACCCGAGACCAGCATGCGCCCCGACATCCCCAGATGCACGAGCAGCGTCTCGCCCGAGCTGAGATCAGCCAGAATGTACTTTGACCGCCGCCGCAGGCGCTCCACCCTTTGCCCAGTCAGCCTCTCGGCCATCCGGTCGGGAAAGGGCCAGCGCAAGTCCGGGCGGTTCACATCCGCCTTGGTAATCACTTGCCCTTCCATCACGGGCGAAAGTCCACGGCGGACGGTTTCAACCTCGGGCAGTTCGGGCATGTGACATCCTTGTTCAATTGGGCGCATTGTGCGAGATGGGCAGCGCCCTATAACAAGGGCGAAACCAAAGGCTTGCAAGACCCCATGACCGACGACAGCAACAAAACCACCCATTTCGGGTTCGAAACCGTGCCCGAGGGCGAAAAGGCCGGGCGCGTGAGGGGCGTGTTCAATTCGGTCGCGTCGAAATACGACATCATGAATGACGTGATGAGCGTGGGTATCCACCGCGTCTGGAAAGACGCGATGATGGATTGGCTGGCCCCGCGCCCGGGTCAGAAGCTGCTGGATGTGGCGGGCGGTACCGGCGATATCTCGTTTCGGTTCTTGAAACGCGCGGGTCATGGTCACGCCACTGTGCTGGATCTGACCGAACCCATGCTGATCGAAGGCCGCAAACGGGCCGAGGCAGAACACATGGCCGACAGCCTGGACTGGATCGTCGGCGACGCAATGGCCTTGCCGTTCGAGGATAACACCTTTGATGTCTACACGATCAGCTTTGGCATCCGGAATGTCACCCGGCCCCAGGATGCGCTGACGGAAGCGTACCGAGTCCTGAAACCCGGTGGTCGCCTGATGGTGCTGGAGTTCAGCCAGCTGCCCAATGACGGGCTGCAAAAGCTGTATGATCTCTATTCCTTCAACGTGATCCCGCGTATGGGCCAGCTGATCGCGAATGACCGGGACAGCTACCAATACCTCGTCGAATCCATCCGCAAATTCCCGGATCAGGAAACCTTCCTGCGCATGATCCAGGACGCCGGGTTCGAGAACGCCAAATACCGCAACCTGTCCATGGGCATCGCCGCGCTGCATTCGGGGTGGAAGATCTGAGCCATGCGCGGCCCTCACAACATATGGCGGCTGGTCCGCACGGGTGCCACGCTGGAACGCACCGGGGCCATGGGCGTCGTGCTGGATGCTTTCGACGCACCGAAATCCGTGCGCTTCATGGCCCGCCTTCTGGGCTTTCCGTTCCAGTGGCTGGGCTACAAGGGCGACCCGACCATGCCGCCGGTCACCCGCGCGATCACGGCGTTGGGGCCTGCCTATATCAAATTCGGCCAGATCCTTTCGACAAGACCGGACGTGGTGGGCGACGAGATGGCCCAGCAATTGCGCGTCCTGCAGGACAAGCTGCCCGCCTTTGCTATCGCCGATGCGAAAAAGGTGGTCGAGTCCGAGCTTGGCCTGCCCGTCGATCAGACCTTTGATGAATTCAGTGAACCGATCGCCGCTGCTTCCATCGCGCAGGTGCACAAGGCGCGGATGAAAGACACGGGCGAAGCGCTGGCCGTGAAGGTGCTGCGCCCCGGGATCGAAAGGGCCTTCCAGAAGGATATCGACGCCTTCTATTTCGCCGCCGCGATGATCGAGTTTTTCGCGCCCTTCTCCCGCCGTTTGCGGCCCAAGGATGTGATCGCCCATTTCGACGGGGTCGTGCAAGGCGAGCTGGATCTGAGACTGGAAAGCGCCGCGGCGTCGGAATTCGCGGCCAATACCGAAGGCGACGCAGGGTTCAAACTGCCGCGCATTCTGTGGAACTTCTCAAGCCGCCGGGTGATGACCATGACCTGGGCCGACGGCGTCAATATGGGCGACAACGAGGCTCTGGACGCCGCCGGCCATGACCGGCGCGAGATCGGTGAACGGGTGCTGCGCCTGTTCCTGCAGCACGCGCTGCGCGACGGGTATTTCCACGCCGACATGCATCAGGGCAACCTGAAGGTCGCGGCAAACGGGGATATCATCGCCTATGATTTCGGGATCATGGGCCATATCGACGAATACACCCGCCGGGTCTATGCCGAGATCCTCTATGGCTTCATCCGCCGTGATTACAAACGCGTGGCCGAGGTGCATTTCGAGGCCGGATATGTCCCAGCCGACCGGGACGTCGATGAATTCGCCCGCGCCCTGCGCGCCGTGGGGGAGCCGATCTTTGGCATGGACGCCACGCAGATCTCCATGGGCCGCGTGCTGGCCTATCTCTTCGAGGTAACCGAACGCTTTGGCATGGAAACCCGGACCGAGCTGATCTTGCTGCAACGCACCATGGTCGTGGTCGAAGGTGTGGCGCGGTCGCTGAACCCCCATGTGAATATGTGGGAAGTCGCCAAGCCGGTGGTCGAGGATTACATCAAGGGCTCTATCGGACCGAAAGCGATCCTGCGCGACCTGACGAATACGCTTCAGGTTGTTGCCCGGTTCGGCCCGCGTCTGCCCGGCCTCGTGGAAGCGGCGCTGATCCGGCAAAGCCAAACTGACAGCCCTCCCGAGAAAAAGCGTTTCTGGCGCTACATGCTGATCGGCGTGATCGGCCTGCTTCTGGGGGCCAGCGGCGTGATCGCCATAGACGCACTTCTCTGATCGGCGATCTGTGGTACTCTGCGGGCTATGGCACGCGAAAACCCATATCGCCCTTTCACTCCGGACCCCGACCAGATGCGCCTTGTGCCAAAGGTCAGCGGCAACGACATCAACGGCTTGGGAGAGACCGAGTTCCGCCGCCCCGACGTGGTCTATTGGGCCACCGACACGTCGAAGATCCCGCATGGGAAGATGCAGGATTATTTCTATATGCGCTCCAGCGGCGTGCCGGAATTCGGCGAGGCGCGCGAACGCCGCCGCCAGATCAACGAAGCGCCCCTGCCCCCTGTCGCCCCTGTTGCCGCCGATCACAGTCCCGTGGAGTGGACCGCCCTTCTGGATCAGTTCGTCGCGGCAGGTGATTGCGAGATGGTGGGCGTGGCGGAAATGAACTCCGACTGGGCCTATGCCGGGCAGGAAGTGTCGCAGTCACGTGTCGTCGTGGTGGGCGTGCAGCATGATTACGACAACATCAAGACTGCCCCCGAAGATGCCGCCGGCATGGAAGTGCTGATGCAATACACCCGCGCCGGGGCGGCGGCGAAAAAGATCACCGGATGGCTGCACGAAAAAGGTTGGGCGGCCGAGGCCGTGACAGGCCCGTTGACCGGAACGATCACTCTGATCCCGCCTGCACTGGCCTGCGGGTTCGGTGAGCTGGGCAAGCACGGGTCCATTATCAACCCCGAATTCGGCGCGTCCTTCCGCCTGTCCGCGGTGCTGACCGACGCCCCTTTCGCCCCTACCCCGCCGCGCGATTTCGGCATCGACGATTTCTGTCAGAACTGTCGGATCTGCGAGGATGCCTGCCCGCCCGAAGCGCTATTTCCCGAAAAGAAAACCGTGCGGGGCGAAACCAAGTGGTATGTCGATTTCGACAAATGCATCCCGTTTTTCAACCAGACCCACGGCTGCGGCATCTGCATCGCGGTCTGCCCCTGGTCGCGGCCAGGCGTGGGAATGAACCTGGCCGCCAAGCTGGCCAAACGCGCGGAACGGCTAGAGGCTGAGCAGCCCTAAGCCCTTCTTCTCTTTACAAATACCGGCGGGGGTGTGGGGGCTGGCCCCCACTCCCTCAATCGGAAATCAGAGCCGCTCGATGGCCAGTGCGATGCCCTGTCCGCCACCGATACACATGGTGATCAGACCTTTGGTGCCGCCGGTGCGCTCAAGCTCGTAAAGCGCCTTGATGGTGATGATGGCCCCTGTCGCACCCACCGGGTGGCCCAGCGCAATCGCGCCGCCATTGGGGTTCACCTTGGCAGCGTCCAGACCCAGTTCCTTGTTCACGGCCAAGGCCTGCGCGGCGAAGGCCTCGTTCGATTCGATCACGTCGAAATCTTCCACCGACAGACCGGTTTTCTTCATCAGGTTCTGCACCGCCGGGATCGGGCCGATGCCCATCACCTCAGGGCGCACACCCGCATGAGCATAGCCCAGAATACGGGCCTTGGGCTTGAGGCCGGCAGCCTCGGCCGCGTCGGCTGTGGCCAGCACCATCGCGGCCGCGCCATCGTTGATTCCGCTGGCATTTCCGGCAGTTACGGTACCGTCCTTCTGGAAGACGGGGCGCAGACCGGCCAGCGCTTCGGCGGTGGTGGCCTTGGGGTGTTCGTCGCGGGTGAAGGAGACTTTTTCGCGTTTGACCATCACATCAACGGGCGCGATCTGGCTATCGAAATAGCCTGCCTCGATGGCGGCGGCCGCGCGCTGTTGGGAGGTCAGGGCAAAGCCGTCCTGATCTTCGCGGGTGATCTGATGTTCCTTGGCGACATTCTCGGCCGTGACGCCCATGTGGCCGGTGCCGAAGGGGCAGTTCAGCGCGCCCAGCATCATGTCGAGCGTTTTGACGTCGCCCATCTTCTGTCCCCAGCGTTGGGACGGGATGATGAAGGGGCTGCGCGACATGGCCTCGGCCCCGCCTGCAACGGCGAAATCCGCATCGCCCATGGCCAGGGATTGCACAGCAGAAACAATGGCTTGCGCTCCTGAGCCGCAGAGTCGGTTCACGTTCATCGCTGGGGTGCCATTGGGGATACCCGCCTGCATCGCCGCGACGCGGGACAGGTACATGTCGCGCGGTTCGGTGTTGATCACATGGCCGAACACCACATGGCCGATTTGGCCCGGTTCGACGCCCGAGCGTTCCAATGCGGCTTCGGTCGCAACGGTCGCCAGATCAATCGGTGCGGTGGACGACAGAGCGCCGCCAAAAGTGCCGATAGCGGTGCGGGCACCATCCAAAAGAACGATATCTTTCATGGGGTTAACTTCCTTTCCCTCGATTCTTGGCCTGAGTATGCGCCACCTGTTCGCCAGCGTCAGCCCTGACCCAGCGTCGCAGGCGGGATTGACGGGTGGCGCAAAACCGGAGGATACATCCGGTATGACGGATGATCTTGATCCAGTACTGAGCCAACTTCCCGCACGGCTGAAAGAGGCGCGGCGCGCGCAGGGTCTTTCGCTGGACGCGGTGGCGAAGCTGTCGGGCGTGTCGCGGTCGATGGTCAGCCAGATCGAACGCGGCGAAAGCAGCCCCACGATTGCCACGCTTTGGAACCTGACACGGGCCTTACAGGTTGATTTTGCAGGGCTTTTGGAAGACGCAAGCCCGCAGGAGCAGATCGAAACCATCCGTGCAGACCAGCGGCCCACCATCGACAAACGTGGCGCGGGATGCCGGATCTTTATCCTTTCTCCGCCCGAAGAAGCTGGGGCTCACGAGCTTTACGAATTGCATTTTTCCGAGGGTGGCTTTCTTGAGTCCGCCCCCCATCGCCGGGGCGCGCGGGAGCAGTTGACGGTAATCGACGGAGAGATTGCGCTGGTCTCGGGCGAGGCGGAAGAGGTGCTGCGCAGCGGCGATACGGCGCGATACGCGGCGGATGTTCCGCACCGGATTTCGACAGTCAACGGGTCGGCAAGAGCGTTCCTGGTGGTGCGGGACGCCTGAGCGAAAACCCTGCGAATTGTGCGTTTTATACAAGGTTCAGACCCCGGTTTGACCGTTTTGTACAATTGCATTCCTCCGGTAAGTGAGAACATTTCCGCTAAACCGGAATGTCCGCCTTTTCGGAAGACGTCCGTTATGGCAGAATTTCCTCAGCTATGAAGGATTCGCTCCATGTCTGATTTTCTGACCCACGTGACCGAGACTCTGAAACAGATCGAGGCCGAAGGGCTGATGAAGCGCGAACGGCTGATCACCTCTCCGCAAGGGGGAGAGATCACGGTTGGCGGGCGTCAGGTGATCAACCTGTGCGCCAACAACTATCTTGGGTTGGCCGATCACCCCGACCTGATCGCGGCCGCCAAAGCGGCGATGGAGGATCACGGGTTCGGCATGGCCTCGGTCCGGTTCATCTGCGGGACGCAGGATCTGCACCGGGCGTTGGAGCAACGGCTGGCCGGGTTTTTGGGGATGGATGACGCGATCCTGTTTGCGGCCTGTTTCGATGCGAATGGGGGTTTGTTCGAGCCGCTTCTGAGCCCCGAGGATGCGGTGATTTCCGATGCGCTGAACCATGCGTCGATCATTGATGGCATCCGGCTGTGCAAGGCGCAGCGGTATCGGTACGCCAATTCCGACATGGACGACCTTGAGGCGCAGTTGAAAGCGGCGCGCGCCGCAGGGGCGCGGCATGTGATGATCGCCACGGACGGGGTGTTTTCGATGGACGGATATCTGGCCAAGCTGGGGGAGATCCGGGCGCTGGCGGATCGCTATGACGCGATCCTTATGGTGGATGATTGCCATGCGACGGGATTCATGGGGCCGCAGGGGCGCGGGACGCCTGCGCATGCGGGGGTGAAGGCCGACATTCTGACCGGTACGCTGGGCAAGGCGCTGGGTGGGTCTATCGGCGGCTATATCGCAGGGCCTCAGCCGGTGATTGATCTGCTTCGCCAGAGAGCGCGGCCATACCTGTTTTCCAACTCTCTGCCGCCCGCGATTGTCGCGGCTGGCATTGAGGCGATCCGGCTGGTGGAAGAGGGCGACGACCTGCGCGCGCAGTTGTTCGAGAACGCGGCCTATTGGCGCGCGGGGTTGGAGCGGCTGGGCTTTGATCTGCTGCAAGGGGAACACCCGATCATTCCGGTGATGCTGGGCGAGGCGCAACTGGCGCAGGACATGGCGGCACGGCTGTTTGAGGAAGGCGTCTATGTCAGCGGGTTTTTCTTTCCCGTGGTGCCGCGCGGACAGGCGCGGATCCGGACGCAGATGAACGCGGCTTTGACGCGGGATGAATTGGACCGAGCCCTGGGTGCGTTTGAGCGCGCGGGCAAAGCCGTGGGAGTGATCTGATGACCAATGAAATGCAATGTCTGGTAAAGGCCGAACCGCGGGAAGGTTTGTGGATGCAGACCGCCCCTGTGCCGGAGATCGGACCCGATGATGTGCTGATCCGCATCAAAAAGACCGGCATCTGCGGGACGGATGTGCATATCTGGAACTGGGATGACTGGGCGCGGAAGACGGTGCCTGTGCCGCTGATCACCGGCCATGAATTTGCCGGTGAGATCGTGGAGATGGGCCGCAATGTCGAAGGGCTGGAGATTGGGCAGCGCTGTTCTGGCGAAGGCCATCTGATTGGCCGCAAATCCCGGCAGAGCCGTGCGGGCAAGTTTCATCTGGACCCGGCGACGCGGGGGATCGGGGTGAACGAGAACGGGGCTTTTGCGGAATATCTGAAGCTGCCTGCCTTCAATGTGGTGCCGCTGCCCGATGAGATCGACGACGATATCGGTGCGATCCTCGATCCGTTGGGGAATGCGGTGCATACCGCTTTGTCCTTCGATCTGGTGGGGGAGGATGTGCTGATCACCGGCGCGGGGCCCATCGGGATCATGGCGGCGGCTGTTGCCCGCCATGTGGGGGCGCGGCATGTGGTGATCACCGACGTCAATCAGGATCGTCTGGATTTGGCCGCGAAAGTGGCCGACGTGGTGCCGGTGAATGTCGCGACCCAGGAGTTGCGCGAGGTGGAAGGCGCGCTGAAGATGACCGAAGGGTTCGATGTGGGGCTGGAGATGTCGGGATCGCAGGCCGCATTGGACCAGATGGTGGAGAACCTTGTCATGGGCGGGCGGATTGCTTTGTTGGGGATCCCGCCCGGTAAATCTCCGGTCGATTGGAGCCGAATTGTATTCAAGGCGATCACCATCAAGGGTGTCTACGGCCGCGAGATTTTCGAGACCTGGTACAAGATGATTGCGATGCTGCAGAACGGGCTGGATGTGTCGGGCGTCATCACGCACCGTTTTGCAGCACGGGATTTCGAGGCCGGTTTTGCCGCGATGCGGTCGGGCCAGAGCGGCAAGGTGGTGCTGGACTGGCGGTAGGCCCGGATTTCCGGCTGGCGTGCCCGGCGGCTTTGGTTGGTTTGGGGTATTTAGGGCCAGAAAGAAGCAGGGTCAGGGGGTGAGTGGTTGCCGGCCCGCTTCGGTAAGGAGCCAGCAATCGGCGCCTTCGAATACCGCCGTGCTGAGCGGTTTGCCATAGCCCGCGCCGCTGTCGAGATTGATGCGGTTGCCGTAATGGGTGGCCTCGTTCACCGGGGTGTGGCCGTGGACCACCAGTTTCGGGTGCGGGTCTTTGTGGCTGTGGAATTCCTGCCGGATCCAGACGAGGTCTTCTTCGGTCTGGTCCTTGATCGCGATGCCGGGGCGGATGCCTGCGTGGACGAAAAGAAGCTCGTTGGCTTCGTGCAGGACCGGGAGGCTGTTGAGGAACGCGACATGCGCGGGGGGGATGGTTTCCTTTGCCTCTTCGTGGAGCGCCGCAAGTCGGGTCTGATCATCGAAGGTGATGCCGTAGGAGGCCAACGTTTCGGTGCCGCCGATCCGGTCGTGGAACCAGTGGAAGCCTACCAGAAGGTGGGGGTCGTGGCGGGGGGTGTCCTCCATGAACCATTGGAAGAGGCGGTCGTGATTGCCCTTCAGGCAGGTCCAGTTGCGGCCCTGGGACTGGCCTTTGATCAGCGTATCGATCACCGCGCGGCTGTCGGGGCCACGGTCGACATAATCGCCTAGGAAGACCACGGGCGCGTCGGGGCCGCCATCTGCCTCGATCCGGGCGAGGGCGTCTTCCAGCATGCCGTGCTGGCCGTGAATATCGCCGATGGCATAGAGGGGGCGGGTCATGGGAGGGTCCTTGACTGTCTGTAGCCCGGCAGAAGCGGCAGGGAGCGCCTGGATTAACGTTCGGCCCAGCCTGCGAAGATCTTTTCCAGCGCGACAACCACATAGTAGAGGACGATGCCCAGGAAGGCGAGTGCGATGAGAACGGCGAACATCAGCGGGTAGTCGGAGTTTGTCTTGCCGCTGTCGAAAAGCGCGCCAAGGCCGCGCCCGTGGGGCGAGACAATTTCCATCAGATTGGTGCCGATGAAGGCCAGCGTGACCGACACTTTCAGTGCGCCGAAGAATTCCGGCAGCGTTTTTGGCAGGGCGATCTTCCAGAAGATGGTGGCCTGGCTGGCGCCAAGCGAACGCAGGATATCGCGGTATTCGGGTTCCAGCGTCGAGAGGCCGATGGAGACGGAGACAGCAATGGGGAAGAACGAGATCATGAAGGCGATCAGGATCGTGTTGAAGTCATGCGCGCCCACAAAGAGCAGCGCCACGATGGGCACCACGGTCGCCTTGGGAATGGCGTTGAACCCCACCAGAAGCGGATAGAGCGCGTCGCGCATGGTGCGGGAGAAGCCCATGATCATGCCGACAGCCACACCGAAGGCGATGGCGATCAGCAGCCCGACGACCGTGCGCCAGAGGGTTTGCCAGCCCATGACGATGAACAGCTCCCAGAACCGGGCATAGGCCGCGGGCAGGTCGGATGGGGAGGCCATGATGTAGTTTGGCCAGCCATTGGCCCAGACCAGAAGCTCCCACAGGATCAGGAAGACGATCATGGCAAGCAAGGGCACGGCGATCTTTTTGAGTGTCATGCCACTGTGTCCTCGGCCGGGGCGCGGCCTTGCGCGATTTCGATCTGGTGGCGCAGGATGTTCAGGCGGTCGGCGGCCTCGGCTGTGTAAAGATCGTCGATCTTTGGCGCGCCGTCGCGCGGGATATCCATCACGTACTGGGTGCGCGCGGGGCGGCCGGACAGAACCACCACCTGATCGGCAAGGAAGATCGCCTCGCGCAGGTCATGGGTGATCAGCACGCCGGTAAAGGGTTCTTCGGCCTTGAGCGCGTGCATCGTCTGCCAGAGATCTTCGCGGGTGAAGGCGTCGAGCGCGCCGAAAGGTTCATCGAGGATCAGAACCTCGGGCTTGTGAATGAGGGAACGGCAGAGCGAGGCGCGCTGGCGCATGCCCCCGGACAGTTCTGAGGGGCGTTTGTCTTCGAACCCCTTGAGGCCCACGAGGTCAAGGAGGTGGCGCGCGCGCTCTTCCTGCTGCGCCTTTGTCATCTTGGTCGGCACGATCTCAAGCGGGAGCATCACGTTCTTCAGGATCGTGCGCCATTCCAGCAGGACCGGGTTCTGGAAGGCCATGCCGACGGTGGAACGCGGGGATTTCACGCGTTCGCCGTGCAGCCAGACCTCTCCGGTGTCGGGTTTCATCAGACCGGCGATAAGGCGCGTCAGGGTCGATTTTCCGCAGCCAGACGGGCCGACGACGGCGACAAAGCCACCCTCGGGGACGGAGGCGTTCAAGCCATTGAGGACCGGAAGCGGCCCTGCGTCCGTCGCATAAGCGTGATGGACGTCTTTAATGTCGATGAGCCAGTCTGTCATGGAAAGCGGTGGCGCGGGCCGGTGGGCCAGCCCGTGCCTTTGTCCTTTTAGTTCAGCGTGAAGCCGCCTTCGGGAAGGTAGGTATCGGTGAAGTAAAGCGACGCATCGGGCGTGTTCTGGAAATCATAGGTTTCGCCCAGCTGCGAGATGGCGTTTTCCATCCGGGCCGCGTCAATGCCGCCCATTCCGTTGGCCTTGACGTAATCGGTCAGGACGTTCTGGTCGATGGCCATTTGCAGGCGTTCCTGTTCCAGCGCCTTGTCAGCGGCAGGGTTACGTTCAACCAGCGATGTGATGCCGGCGGCGGGGTCGTTGATCACGTCCTGCCAGCCTGCCGCGACCGCACGCAGGAAGGCGCGCACAGTATCGCCGTTTTCGGCGGCCCAATCGGTATTCACGAGGATTGCGTTGCCATAAAGCTGCAAGCCATGGTCAGCCATCAGGATGTTCGAGATGTCGTCATCCGGCACGCCAAGCCGCTTGAGGTTGACCACGGAGGAGAAGGAAAAGCCGGTGATCGCATCGACATTGCCTTCGGCAAGCATCGGTTCGCGGGTGGGGAAGCCAACCGGTTCGATCTTCACGGCGTCAGGGTCAATGCCGGTTTCGCGGGCGAAGACGGGGAATTGCGCCCATGCGCCATCAGGCGGCGGTGCGCCAAGCACCTTGCCTTCAAGATCCTTGGGTTCGGAAACACCCTGGCTTTTGCGGCCGACGATGGCGAACGGCGGCTTGTCATAGACCATCATCACGGCCGTGACAGGCGCGCCCGGGTTCTGGTCGAGAAACTTGATGACCGAGTTGATATCGCCAAAGCCGATGGGGAAGGCGCCGGTTGCGATCTTTGGGATCGTCTGGACAGAACCGGATCCGGCCTCGATCGTGACTGACAGGCCTTCGGCGGCGAAATGGCCGTTGTCGATGGCGGCGAAATAGGCGGCCGAGGGGCCTTCGAATTTCCAGTCGAGCGCAAAGGGCACTTCGGTCTGAGCGCTGGCGACCGTTCCGGCGAAAAGCCCGGCGGCGACAGCAAGAGCGCGATGAAACATGGGGCAGCATCCTCCTGTTGGTGGTGTTTCGTTCAGCCGAACACCTTGTTGTCCCGAAGGAACCGATACGCCAGCGCGCGGGCCCCTTCCAATGCATTGCGGTATAGTGCTGCCTGCGGATTAGGCAATAGGAAGCCGCCCTGATCAAAAATCAGGCGAGGATGGGGTTGATTGTCAGATGGGGAGGATTGGCAAAGGCTTTGGCGCGCCTGTCTTCGGCAATGCAGCAGGCGGCATGCCGCGCCCCAGGCACCGGGTGATCTCCACAGCGCCTGGGGCAGTTTTGAAGCGAGTTAAGCCACGTCGAACTCCAGCGGCGCGACCTGCCGGAACATGCCGGTGCCTTCCAGCGTCTTCAGCACGTCCTGCGGAATGGCGTTGTCGACATAGAGAAGGGCAATCGCCTCCCCGCCGACTTCGTTCCGGCCAAGGGTAAAGTTGGCGATATTGACGCCGTTCTTGCCCATGGTGTTCCCCAAAAGGCCGATGATGCCAGGCACGTCTTCGTTCGTCGTGTAAAGCATATGCGCGCCGATCTCGGCATCGATGTTGATGCCCTTGATCTGGATGAAGCGTGGCTTGCCGTCCGAGAACACCGTGCCCGCGATGGAGCGTTCGCGTTTCGTCGTCACCACCGTCATCTTGATGTACCCGTCGAAGGCACCCGATTTGTCCTGATTGGTGGTCGAGATCTTGATGCCCTTGTCTTTGGCGATCACCGGGGCGGAGACCATGTTCACATCCGGGTTCACGCGCTTCATGATGCCCGCGATGGCCGCGCAATTGAGCGCTTCGAGGTTCATTTCGGCGACGGTGCCGTCGTAAAGGATGTTGATCGCCTTGATCGGCTCATCGGTGAGTTGGCCGATGAAGCTGCCCAGATGACCCGCAAGCTTGACCCAGGGGCCCATGACCTTGGCTTCTTCCGCCGTGACAGAGGGCATGTTGAGCGCGTTTTCCACCGCGCCTGTCAGCAGGTAGTTCGACATCTGCTCGGCCACTTGCAGGGCGACGTTTTCCTGTGCTTCGGTCGTCGCGGCGCCCAGGTGAGGGGTGCAGACCACGTTGGGCAGACCGAAAAGCGGGTTTTCGGTGGCCGGTTCGACGCTGAACACATCGAAAGCCGCACCGGCGACATGGCCGGATTTCAGCAGATCGGCCAGCGCTTCTTCGTCCACCAGACCGCCACGGGCGCAGTTGATGATGCGCACGCCTTTCTTGGTTTTCTCCAGCGCCTCGCGGGAGAGGATGTTGCGGGTGGCGTCGGTCAGCGGCACATGGAGCGTGATGAAATCGGCGCGTTTGAGCAGGTCTTCGAGTTCGACTTTCTCCACCTGCATTTTCTGGGCCTTTTCTTCGCTCAGGAAGGGATCATAGGCGATGACCTTCATGCGCAGACCACGGGCGCGGTCGCAGACGATGGAGCCGATATTGCCCGCGCCTATGACGCCGAGGGTCTTGTTGGTCAGTTCGACCCCCATGAATTTCGACTTCTCCCATTTGCCCGCATGGGTGGAGGCGGAGGCTTCGGGGATCTGGCGCGCCACGGCGAACATCATCGCGATGGCATGTTCGGCGGTGGTGATGGTGTTGCCGAAGGGCGTGTTCATCACGATCACACCCTTTTTCGATGCGGCGTCCTTGTCGACATTGTCGGTGCCGATACCGGCGCGGCCGACGACTTTCAGATTGTCGGCGGCGGCCAGGATCTTGTCGGTGACCTTGGTGGCCGAGCGGATGGCGAGGCCGTCATACTGGCCGATGACTTCAAGGAGTTTGTCCTTGTCCTTGCCTAGGTCGGGTTGGAAATCCACGTCGATGCCACGATCGCGGAAGATTTGAACAGCGGTTTCCGAGAGCTTGTCGGAGACGAGTACTTTTGGGGCCATGGTTTTGGTCCTTTTGAGAGCGGGTGCCGGGCTGAAGCCCGGCCTACAGGATGTGGGGTAGGCCGGGCTTCACCCCGGCATCTGTCATGCGGCTTGGGACTGCGCGGCGATTTCAGCCTCGAACGCGTATTCGAGCCAGGGCAGCATCGCCTCGATATCCGAGGTTTCAACAGTGCCGCCACACCAGATCCGCAGGCCCGGAGGGGCGTCGCGATAGGCGCCGATATCGAGGGCCACGTTTTCATCGCCCAGACGTTTGGCCACGGCCTTGGCGAAAGCCGCCCCATCCGTGATGCGGGAATCGGTGAATTTCAGGCAGACCGAGGTATTCGACCGCGTGGCCGCGTCAACGGCCAGATTGTCGATCCAGTCGCGCGTGGCGCAGAAATCCCAGATCGCTTGTGCGTTGGCATCGGCACGGGCGATGAGGCCCTTGAGCCCCCCGACCGAGCGCGCCCAGGCCAGACACTGCAGGTAATCCTCCACTGCCAGCATGGACGGCGTGTTGATGGTTTCACCCACGAAGACGCCTTCGATCAGCTTACCGCCCTTGGTCAGACGGAAGATCTTCGGCAGGGGCCATGCGGGGGTGTAGGTCTCAAGACGCTCCACCGCGCGGGGCGACAGTATCAGCATTCCATGGGCCGCTTCACCGCCCAGCACTTTTTGCCAGGAGAAGGTGGTCACATCCAGCTTGTCCCAGGGCAGGTCCATAGCGAAGGCGGCAGAGGTCGCGTCGCAGAGCGTCAGCCCCTCGCGATCAGCCGGGATTGCATCGCCATTCGGAACGCGCACGCCAGAGGTGGTGCCGTTCCAGGTGAAGCAGACGTCTTTCGCCCAGTCGACGGTGGCAAGATCGACGATCTCGCCATACTCGGCGGTTTTGACCTCGGCATCGAGTTTCAGCTGTTTGATGCAGTCTGTTACCCAGCCCGCGCCGAAGCTTTCCCAGGCGAGCATTTCGACGCCGCGGTCGCCCAGAAGGTTCCACATCGCCATTTCGAACGCGCCGGTGTCAGACGCGGGTACGATGCCGATCCTGTAATCTGCCGGTACGCCCAGGATCTCGCGCGTTTCTTCGATTGCGGCTTTCAGCTTGGCCTTGCCGATGGCAGCGCGGTGCGACCGGCCCAGAGCGGCGTCAGCAAGCGAATCCAGTGTAAAAGTGGGGGGTTTGGCGCAGGGGCCAGAGGAAAAACGCGGATTTGCCGGCCGCGTTGCCGGTTGATCAATAGCCATCAATGCTACCCTTCCAGATAAGCGCCCCTCGTTGGGGAGGGGTGTCCCACAGATCGGATTACGTGCATGCCGCGCGGCGCGCAAGACAAAAGATGCAGGGTTTGCGCCGGTTTACCGTGCAAAACCGACACATGGGTTTATGATCGGAAACTTTTGACATGCCGGCATTTTCGGCTGAGGTTTAGGTGTGATTACAACCTAAAGGAGTTCATTCGATGCTTTTTCGCCTTTCCGTGCTTCTGGGGATTGCCATTGCCCTGCATGCCACGCCCAGCACAGCCCAGACCGTTTATCCCGCCTGCTACAACATCCAGAATGTCCAGGTGCACTATTACCCGGACCCGTCCATTCCCGATATCGCGGTTGCGCGGACGTCACCCAATGGCCAACCGATCGTGCTGTGGAATCCAAGCATTCTGATGCCTCGACCGGCTGCGACGCAGGAATTCTTCTATTACCACGAATGCGCCCATCACGCGTTGGGTCATGCCCTGGGTGCTTACGGTCCGGGTGGTGAGCGCCAGGCGGATTGCTGGGCGAAACAGACGATGATCCAGGTCGGGGTGATGACGCCCCAGAAGTATCAGACGATCCGTAAGGACCTTTTGATACTCAGCACGCCGGGCATCGACTGGCCGAACGGCGCAGTGCGGGTGCAACTTCTGGACGCCTGTTAGACGCCCGTACAGGTCGGGGTCTGGTAATGCAGGTCTTGCTGGCTTAAGGGGGCGCAAACTGCTCCCGAGGTCTCATGTTTACCGTCACAGTACTTGCCGCCCCAAAATCGAATGCCCTTGATCCCGCGCTGATCGACTCGCTGCGCAACGCGTGGGGTGGCGGCGATGCGGTCTGGCTTGCTCCGGACGAGGCGGCGGAGTTTCCGGTTCCGCAGGTGCCGGGCAACCGCTGGGACGTGTGGGAGGATCTGCAGAAGATGGGGGTGGATCTGGTGGTGCAACCCGCTGACAGCCGGAAAAAGCAGATGCTGCTGGCCGATATGGACAGCACCATGATCCAGCAGGAATGCATCGACGAACTGGCCGAGGAAGCCGGTGTCGGTGACCGCGTCAAGGACATCACTGCGCGGGCCATGAACGGAGAGCTGGATTTCGAAGGGGCGCTGACCGAACGCGTGGGTCTTCTGAAGGGCCTGCCCGAGACGGTGATCCAAAGCGTTCTGGCAAACCGGATCACGTTGATGCCGGGCGGGCCGGAGCTGGTTGCCACGATGCGGGCGAATGGCGCCTATGCGGCGCTGGTGTCAGGTGGATTTACGTCCTTCACCTCGGAGATCGCGGCGCGGCTGGGATTTGACGAGAACCGCGCCAATACGCTTTTGGCGGATGGCGGTGTACTGACCGGCGATGTGGGTCGCCCGATTCTGGGGAAAGAGGCGAAAGTCGCCGCTCTGGAAGAGATTACCGCCCGGCTGAGCATCGGGGAAGACCAGGTGTTGGCCGTTGGGGATGGCGCCAACGATCTGGGGATGCTCAGCCGGGCGGGCGCAGGCGTGGCGCTGCATGCCAAGCCCGCTGTCGCGGCCCAGTGCGATATCCGCATCAATTTCGGAGACCTCACCGCGCTGCTGTATATCCAGGGTTATGCCCGGGATGAGTTTGTTTTGTGAGTGGCCGATTTCTGACGCAGAAACCGCCGGGGATTTGACGCAAATTCCTTGGCACGGATGTCTGGCCTCAGGACGCTGCGTCAGCGTCCTGCCGGAAAATGCGTCATTTTCCGGCCAGCGGTTTGCGTGCCACGATGAAACGGGCGGTGGGCGCTTTGTCGAAGGTCCGTGACGAAAGCACCTCGAACCCGGCCCAGCGCATCGCGTCTTCCAGTTCTTTCGTGTTGAAGTAAAGCACCTGCGGCGCGCGGCCAAAGCACTGCATGCCACGGACCAAGCCTTTGATCAGGAACGACATCTCACCCAAGCAGGCGGATTTCGAGATGAAGGTCCCGCCAGGGCGCAGCTGCGCATGGATATCGGACAGGGTACGGTCCAGATCCGGCACCAGATGCAGCAGGTTGAAAGCAAGAACCGCATCATAGCTTTGCCAGTTCAGAACCTGCTCCCCCACCTCGGCAGGCATGAATTCGACATTGTCGACCCCAGCCTCGGCCCGCTTGCGTTCAGCAATGGCGATCATACGCGGAGAGATATCCGACGCGGTGATCCGCGCCACATCCCCGGCCAGCGTCAGGGCGGTTGACCCAGTACCGCAGCCAAGCTCGAGCACATGATCGGAGGGCCCCAGGTGCGCGCGCGTGGCGTCGAGGGTTTGTTCATAGGCCGTCTGGTTCTTGACGGGCTGGCGGGAATACTTGTCGGCGATGCGATCCCAAAACACGGCACTGGTTGTCATTTTCTTTGCTTTCATACGAGGTCGATTACTGTCTTGCCGCTTTGGTGACATATTCATATCCGTTTCGGAATTGCGAAAATACGTAGTCTATGTATACAAAATTGCATGAATTGGAGTGGCATCAATTTTGACTGGAACCAGGCGCGCGCCTTTCTTGTAACGGCGGAGGAAGGATCGCTGTCGGCCGCCGCGCGGGCGTTGGGTCTGACCCAACCCACGCTGGGCCGTCAGGTTGCGGCGCTGGAGGAGAGCCTGGGCGTTCTTCTGTTCAACCGCACCGGGCGGAACCTGACCCTGACCGAGGCTGGCTTGGATCTGGTCGAACATGTGCGCGCCATGGCAAACGCCGCACACGGCTTTTCGCTGACCGCGTCCGGGCGCAACCGCGCCATCGAGGGCCATGTCACGATCACGGCCGGCGATTGGACGGCGGTGTACATTCTGCCCCGCGCCTTGCGTCGGCTGAGAGAGATTGCGCCGGGCATTACGGTTGAAATCATCTCGTCCAACGATGTGCAGGATTTGCGGCGACGGGAAGCGGATATCGCCCTGCGCCATGTGCGGCCCGACCAGCCGGAACTGATCGCCCAAAAGCTGCGTGACGATGAGGTGCGGCTTTACGCGACGCCGAGGTATCTTGAGATATTTGGCGTGCCGAAAAGTGTCCGCGACCTCAAAGGGCACATCATCGCGGGGTTCGAGCCGGTGGAACGGCATCTGGCCGCCGCGCAGGCCATGGGGCTGGCGATGACGCGCGACAACTTGCGGTTTTCCTCGGCCAGCACACTGGCGATGCTGGAAATCGTGCGCCTGGGGGAAGCGATTGGAATGATGGGAAAAGATATGGCGGGGATGGTTCCCGATCTGCAGCTTGTGACCGAAGATTTCACCCCCATGAATGTGGAAACCTGGCTGGTCAGCCACCGGGAGCTGCAGACGAACCGGCGTATCCGTCTGGTGTTTGACCTGTTGGCCGAAGAGCTGAGCGTACGCGGGCCGCTGTGGCAGCGCCTGCAAGACGCGGTCAGATGAAGCCTTCGCTGGGGCGGATCACGCCGGTGTCGATCCCCCTGCGGTTCAGAAGCGGCGCGGCCAGGTAATCGCGCGCCACCGGATCCTCAGCTGACAGAACGCCCAAGCGCACCAGCAGCGCCGTGATCGCACATTCGCTGGCGCGGGTGGCGCCGTCGGTGATCTTCAGCGCAACGCCCAGTTTCTGGTCCGGGAGGATTGCGATGAACACCGCCTCGGCCCCTGTCTTGATCGCGGCTTTGGTGCCCATGGCACGCATCAGGCGGGTGCAGGACCGCCCTTCACCCGCGACCAGATCGGGGTGCTGCATCATGGCGTTGCGCAGGCGCGCCTCGGCACTCCCGTCGGGAGCCGAGGCGAAACGGGCCATTGCACGGGCAAGGCCCAGAAGTCTGCTTTGGAAATTGGGGGCTGAACATCCGTCAATCCCGAAGCCGGGCGTGTCTTCGCCCGTGGCGCGTTCGAAGGCGTCTTTCACCGCCAGCTGAACGGGGTGATCGGGGTCAACATATTCCGGGCCGGCGCCCATGTCCTTCGACAGGGTCAGGAAACCCGAATGCTTGCCCGAACAGTTGTTGTGATACTGACAGGGCGTCTGGCCCGCGCGGACCATGGCATGTTCTGCCTCTTGCGGCTGGGGCCATTGGGTGCCGCAGCGCAGGGCGTCGTCATTCATGCCCAGATCGGCCAGCCAGCGCTGCACCCGGTCCGTATGGATCGCATTGCCGTTATGCGAGGCACAGGCCAGAGCCAGGTGTTCCGATGTCAGCCCCGCACGATCTGCCGCCCCGCTTTCCAGAAGCGGCAGCGCCTGCACCATCTTGCAGGAACTGCGCGGATAGATCAGCTGGTGCGGATTGCCCCAGGCTTCGACGATCTGGCCGGTATCGTCGCAAATCACGGCATGCCCGCTATGCAGGCTTTCCAGCAGATCACCCCGCCAGACTTCGACCATTGGAACGGCTTGTGACATCGGATACCTCAATTCTTGGCGAATTCACGCCAATCGCTCTTTCGTCTGCTGCGCATATTACGTTAATATGCCATTTGTCGAGACAAGCCGGTCGCAGAACAAAAACCATAGGACGGTTGGCTGTAGTTATTGAGGTTAAGGACAGCTGGAGGCTGGACATATGGCTGTACACTGGGGAACACATCTGACGCGCTGGATTGCGGGTCTGAGCATGGCTGCAACGGCTTCAGGCGCTGCACTGGCACAGGAAGAAAGCACGAACCGCGTCGCCGCCAAGACCGATTGGAGCGTGTTTGTCGAAAGCGATCCGACCGAGTGCTGGGGCGTCTCTGCGCCCAAGGAAACGGTAAACACGCGCGATGGACGCGTCGTGGCGGTGCGGCGGGGGGATATCCTGCTGTTCGTGTTCTATCGCCCCGGCGAGGAGGTGAAAGGCCAGGTGACATTCACCGGCGGCTATCCCTTCGCGGATGGATCGACCGTGAACCTGCAGATCGGAAGCAATTCCTTCGAGCTTTTCACCGAGGGCGAATGGGCCTGGCCCGCGTCGGAAGCCGATGATGCCAAGATCATCACGGCGATGAAGCGCGGCGCGCAGGCAGTGCTGACGGCCCGGTCGTCGCGCGGCACGCAGACGGTCGATACGTTCTCGTTGCTGGGCTTCACAGCCGCCATCGAGGATGCGGAAGCCCGCTGCAGCGGATAGGCCGCAGGGACAATTCCCTTTTGCATCGCGCGCGCGCTCCTATATAGAGGCGCATCTTCTTACCTATTGGACCTGAAACCATGTCAGCCAATGCGCCGATCACGCAAGACGTCATGACGATCCCCCGGAAACTGCCGGAGGGGCCTGTGAACCTTGTCGGCCTGACCCGCGACCAGCTGCGCGAGACGCTGATCGCCCATGGCACGCCGGAAAAGCAGGCCAAGATGCGCGTGGGCCAGATCTGGCAGTGGATCTACCAATGGGGCAAGCGCGACTTTGCCGAGATGACGAACCTGAGCAAAGCCTATCGCGCCGAGCTGGCCGAGCGTTTCGTGATCGAGGTTCCGGAGGTGGTGTCCAAACAGGTCTCGACCGACGGGACGCGCAAATACCTGGTGCGCATCGCGGGCGGACATGAGGTTGAGGTCGTCTATATCCCCGAAGAGGGGCGCGGCACGCTGTGTGTGTCGTCGCAGGTGGGCTGCACGCTGACCTGTTCCTTCTGCCACACGGGCACGCAGAAACTGGTGCGCAACCTGACCGCCGGGGAAATCGTGGGCCAGATCATGGTCGCACGCGACGATCTGGACGAATGGCCCGTGCCGGGCGTGCCCAAGGACGAAACGCGGCTTTTGTCGAATATCGTGCTGATGGGCATGGGCGAGCCGCTGTATAACTTCGAAAACGTACGTGATGCGATGAAGATCGCGATGGACGGCGAAGGCATTTCACTCAGCCGTCGCCGCATCACGCTATCCACCAGCGGCGTTGTGCCGGAAATCGCCCGCACCGCCGAAGAGATCGGCTGCCTTCTGGCGGTGTCCTTCCACGCCACCACCGACGAGGTGCGCGACAAGCTGGTACCGATCAACAAGCGCTGGAACATCGAAACCCTGCTGGAGGCGCTGCGCGCCTATCCACGGCTGACCAATTCCGAACGGATCACCTTTGAATATGTGATGCTGGACGGGGTCAATGACAGCGACGAAGATGCGCGACGCCTGATCAAGCTGATCGAAGGGATCCCGGCCAAGGTGAACCTGATCCCGTTCAACGAATGGCCCGGCGCGCCTTACAAGCGATCCTCGAACAACCGGATCCGGGCTTTTGCCGACATCATTTACAAGGCGGGCTATGCCTCCCCGATCCGCACTCCAAGGGGCGAGGACATCCTTGCGGCCTGTGGCCAGCTGAAATCGGCCACGGAACGCGCGCGCAAATCCCGAAAGGAAATCGCCGCCGAGGCCGGATTGCAAAGCTGACGGCCCCGTGGCCGCCGCCGGAGTTCCGTATTTGGAAAGAGAAGAAGGACCAGGGGGGCACCTGCTTCTTTCTGACCATAAATACCCAATCCGGCAGCAGGCAGGCCGCAACCAATTGTGTCAAAATGCGGAACAGTGGCCGCGAAAATTCCCTTTTGTGGAACCATTGCGGCCCTGATCAACAATCAGTTTCCATCTCATAAACAACTGCACTGGATGGAGAGCACCAATGTTGAGCGCAGATACAGGCACCCCGATGCTGGAAGCATCGACCCTTGATTTCCTGGCGGCAGAGCGGCGCAAGTCGCTGTCCAAGCGGGAATGGCACTTTCGCATGAAAGGCTATGGATACGGCATCCGTGAACAAGGCAGCCGCCAGGTCGTCACCAAACTGCCGCAAGGCATCACGCTGGGCATTCTGCCGCAGAACTTCGCGTGATCCTGAAAACGACGTGCCTTGGGTGAGTGCAGTTCAGATCGCCCAAGGCACGTTACCGCCCCGGTATTTCTGTCCGCGCCGGAGCGGGATCCCAATTGTCGATGATCTCGACCGCTTCGGCGGCTGTATCGACGAAGCGGAACAGATCCAGGTCTTCGTCCGAGATCGTGCCGGCATCTGCCAGCGCTTTCCAGTTGATGATCTTCTCCCAGAAGTCTTTCCCAAACAGAATGAACGGCACACGCTCCATCCGGCCGGTCTGGATGAGGGTGAGCGACTCGAACATCTCATCGAGGGTTCCGAACCCGCCCGGGAAAACGCAGATCGCCCGTGCGCGCATCAGGAAATGCATCTTGCGGATCGCGAAATAGTGGAAATTGAAGCTGAGGTCGGGGGTCACATAGGTATTCGGCATCTGCTCATGCGGCAACACGATGCTGAAACCTACTGACACCCCACCCGCCTCATGCGCACCCAGATTGCCCGCCTCCATCACACCGGGGCCGCCGCCGGTGGCGATGACGAACTCCCGGCAGCCGGTTTTCACTGATTTTTCAGTCATCAGGCGGGCGAACCGCCGGGCTTCCTCGTAATATTCGGAGAGGGACGCGAGGGTTTTCGTGCGCGCGGTGTTTTTCTTCTCGGGGCTTGGGATGCGTGCCCCGCCGAACAGGACCACGGTGCTTTCGATGCCGCGCTCTTCCAGCAGCAATTCGGGTTTCAGAAGTTCCAGCTGGAGGCGTACCGGGCGCAGTTCATCGCGGCAGAGGAAATCCTCATCGGCGAACGCAAGCCTGTAGGCACTGGATTCCGTTTGGGGAGAGCTGGGCAATTCGCCCGCGGTAATCTTGTCTTCGCGGGCATCGCGGAAGCGGCTGTGGCGGTGATCTCTCATATCGGTCTGGTCCTTCCTGGGCGGTCGTGCCATCGATATAGGGTTGGATGATCAAGCGCTATGGGGAAGGAGACAGGCATGGATTGGACAGCCGAGATCGCGGCGGCACAGTCACGGATAGAGGGCCATGTGCGGGTGACCCCGGTGCTGATGGGGTGCGATCTGGGTCTGGACCGGCCGATTGACCTGAAGCTGGAACAGATGCAGCACACCGGCAGTTTCAAACCGCGCGGTGCCTTCAACACGCTTTTGTCGTCAGACGTGCCTGCGGCGGGCGTAGTGGCCGCGTCGGGTGGAAACCACGGGGCGGCGGTGGCCTTCGCCGCGCGGGCGCTGGGATATCCCGCAACGATCTTCGTGCCCGAGATGGCGGGCCCCGCCAAGATCAACTTGATCCGGGAAACGGGGGCCGATCTGCATGTGGTTCCCGGCGCGTACGCCAACGCTTTGGAGGCCGCGCAAGACTTCGAGACGAAAAGCGGGGCGATGCAGGTGCATGCTTATGACGCCGTGGGCACGGTCGCGGGTCAGGGCACTTTGGCTGCAGAATGGAATGCGCAGGGGTTGGACGCCGATACGGTCGTCATTGCCGTGGGCGGCGGTGGTCTGGTCGCCGGTGCCATGGCGCATTGGGCCGGGGCGCGCCGCATCATCGCGGTTGAACCAGAAACCTCCTGCGCGCTGAACGCGGCGCTGGCGGCGGGCGGCCCTGTGGATGTGGAGGTTTCGGGGATTGCCGCGAATGCGCTGGGGGCCAAGCGGATCGGGCAGATCTGCTATGATCTGGCGGTTGAAACCCAGGTGACGTCGGTTCTTGTCACCGATGATGCGATTGCCGAGGCGCAGCTGCGCCTGTGGCGGGGGCTGCGCCAATTGGTGGAGCCTGCCGGGGCGGCGGCGCTGGCCGCGGTGATGAGTGGGGCCTATGCGCCCGCGAAGGATGAACGTGTGGCCGTTCTGGTCTGCGGCGCAAACCCCGCGCCTGATCCGCTGGGCTAGGAGACAGCGAATCCATTGCCCCGCCCTGCCCCCGCCGATATAGGGGCGCAAGGAAATTGGACCGACGGGGAAATCACATGTCAAACGCTCAGCTGGAAACCGCAATCGAAGCCGCCTGGGAGGCGCGCGACACCATCACGCCCACCACCACGGGCGAGACGCGCGAGGCGATCGAAGACACGCTGAACGCGCTGGACAGCGGCAGCCTGCGTGTGGCGGAAAAGCAAGGCGACGGCAGCTGGCATGTGAACCAATGGGCGAAGAAGGCCGTGCTGCTGGGCTTCCGCATCAAGGATATGGAACAGCAAGATGGCGGCCCGCAAGGCAGCGGCTGGTGGGACAAGGTTGACAGCAAGTTCAAAGGCTGGGGCGACAACCAGTGGAAAGCCGCCGGGTTCCGTGCCGTGCCCAACTGCGTCGTGCGCAAAAGCGCGTATATCGCACCGGGCGTGGTGCTGATGCCGTCTTTCGTAAACCTTGGCGCCTATGTGGACGAAGGCACTATGGTCGATACCTGGGCCACAGTCGGCTCCTGCGCTCAGATCGGCAAGAACGTGCACCTGTCAGGTGGCGTAGGCATCGGCGGGGTGCTGGAGCCGATGCAGGCGGGCCCCACGATCATCGAAGACAACTGCTTTATCGGCGCGCGGTCGGAAGTGGTTGAGGGCTGCATCGTCCGCGAAGGGTCGGTTCTGGGGATGGGTGTGTTCATCGGGAAATCCACCAAGATCGTGGATCGCGAAACGGGTGAGGTCATGTATGGCGAAGTGCCGCCCTATTCTGTGGTGGTCGCCGGGTCGATGCCGTCGAAGAATAACATCAACCTCTATTGTGCGGTGATCGTGAAACGGGTGGACGAGAAGACACGTTCGAAAACCGGGATCAACGAGCTTCTGCGCGACTGATTGGGGGCGGCGGGATACGTCCCGCCCTACGGCCGATGGCGAAACGCGACAGCAAACAACAGGTGTTCACACTTCTGGTTCAGATCGGCCGGAAGGAGGGGGACGGTTTGCCCAAAGGATCGACCGGGGCTGCGCTGATGATCTTTGCCAGTGGCGTGGATGAGGCCGAGGCGGTGCGCGAAACCGTGGCAATCCTCAAGCAAGCCGATACCGCGCCGCTGGATGTGACCGGTTATGGGACTTTGGAAGAGCGGCTGGAGCAGGGTCACGAGATCAATGAAGAAGAACGCGCGCTGATGGCGCGGGCGCTGGAGGAAAACGCAGTGATCGTCGCGCAGATGACTCCGTTCTTCGGAGACGAGGATCAGGCCGCCCTGTAATCCGCCAGAACCTGCGCATCATAGGCGCGCAGCACCGGGTAAAGCGACTTTCCGTGATCCGGCAGAAACGCCTGATCCAGATTGGCAAGATGGCTGGCCGCCAACAGGCGCGGCTTGCGTCGGATCCGCCCGATGTAAAGGCTCTCGGCGGCGGTCCCGGCGGCATTCAGCGCCTCGTGCCCAGGCAGCAACAGCTGGCAATATCGGATGGTTCCGGACCTGTAGGGAGCCGCGACGGCCGCCGCACCGCCCAGATGGCGCGCGGGCACAAGGACCGCTTCATGACCAAACAGGTATTCCACCTCGGACCCTTCCATTACAAGGCGCTGATCCGGGGCAACGGTGATGTCCTGCTGCAATCCGAAATACGGCGCGCGCAGGATGACCGGGCGGTTCAGCCCGCGCGCGGGCTTTTCGCAATCGACGCGGTGCAGCACAGGGACGACCTGACCCGATGCGGTCAGAACCGTGTCACCCCGTTTCAGGCTGCCTGCGGGCTTGTAGCCCTGCGGTGTGGCAATGGGAGTTTCCGGCGTCAGAGTGGGGCTTGGGCCCACCGGCTCGATATGAGTGGCTGCGGCGAAATAGACCACGTCCTGAGAAAACTCGCGCTGGCCATCGCCAAGGCAAAGCGCGCGTAAGTCGCGCATCAGGATCGGCTTGGGCGCCTTGACCGGGAAAAGCGTGACGGCCGAGCTTCCGGTACGTTCCACCGCGATCAGTCCGGTGCGCGCGGGTGCATCCCAGGAATAGGTGATGCGCAACAAGTCGGTGCGGCCGGTTTCGGCATGGCCTATGGCGCAATGCTGAAGGTCATCGCCATTGGCGATCACCAGCGTCAGACCGCCGCCGGGAATGGCCTGAAGACTGATCTGCAGCGGACCGGCAATGCTTTGGCGAAAGGTCAGCAGGGGTTGCGGGCGGCGCTGCGGGCTGAGACCGGTTTCGATCACAAGGCTGCCCTTTGGCACCAGCAGGGTGGCTGGCAAGGCCTCGTAATGCGCATTGGGCCGCGCGCCGTTCGGCCCGAGACCCTGCGCATCGAACTGCGCGTCGGTGTGATCCGCGATCGCGATCCAAGCCATGCTGTGATCAGCGCCTGTATTTGTGCCCAGCCCACGTGATGCGTGGGTCTTTCATGCCACGAAATTACCATAACGGGACTGGGGCGGGAACGTATTTGTCCCCTTAAGGGGTTGGCATTCGTGGGAATTCGGCTCAACTGTGGCCTCAAATGCTCAGAAAGTGATGCAGGAGGGTTCCTTGTCTGACACCGACGCCGCCGCCTTGACCGCCGATCTGATCCGCTGTCCTTCGGTCACGCCCGAGGAAGGCGGCGCACTTGTGCTGCTGGAAAAAGTGCTGGCCGGGGCAGGGTTTGCGTGCACCCGCGCGGATCGCGGTGGTGTTGCCAATCTGTTTGCCCGTTGGGGGCAGAAGGGACATCCGCGTAGCTTCGGGTTCAACGGTCATACGGATGTCGTCCCGGTGGGAGATGAGGCCGCCTGGACTCGCCCGCCTTTCGGGGCAGAGGTGCATGACGGAGTGATGTTCGGACGTGGAGCCACCGATATGAAATCGGGCGTCGCGGCCTTTGCCGCGGCGGCGATTGATTTTGTGACCAACACCCCACCCGATGGCGCGGTGATCCTCGCCATTACCGGGGACGAGGAAGGCGACGCGCTGGATGGCACGGCCGCGCTGCTGGATCACATGGCACAGGCGGGCGAGAAGATGAGCGTTTGCCTGGTGGGTGAGCCAACCTGCCCCAATGAGATGGGAGAGATGATGAAAATTGGCCGTCGCGGGTCGATGACGGCCTATTTCACCGTGACCGGCGTGCAGGGGCATTCGGCCTATCCGCATCGGGCAAAGAACCCGCTGCCTGCGATGGCACGGCTGATGGACCGGCTGGCCTCGCATACGCTGGACGAAGGGTCAGAGCATTTCGATGCCTCGACCCTGGCGGTGGTGACGATCGACACCGGAAATCCCGCAAACAACGTGATCCCGGCGCAGACGCGATCCACCGTGAACATCCGGTTCAATGATCTGCACACAAGCGCCAGCCTGACCGAATGGATGCAGGCCGAGGCCGATGTGGTCGCAGCCGAGTTCGGCGTGGCAATCGAGATGGCGCTGAAAGTGTCCGGCGAAAGCTTCCTGACGCCGCCGGGGCCGCTGTCGGATCTGGTGGCGCGGGCGGTGAAGGCGGAAACCGGGCGCCACCCGGTTTTGTCGACCACGGGCGGCACCTCGGATGCGCGGTTCGTGAAGGATCACTGCCCGGTGGTGGAATTCGGGCTTGTGGGCAAGACCATGCATCAGGTCGATGAATGCGTCCCGGTTGAGCAGATCCACCAGTTGAAAGCCATCTATGGCCGGATCCTGCGGGATTACTTTGCATAAGGCTTCGGCAAGGTGAGACAGCGCTGGCTGGTCATCATGGTCAAGGAACCCCTGCCCGGACGGGTGAAAACCCGGTTGGGGCAGGAGATCGGCATGGTGCAGGCCGCGCGGTGGTTCAGGCGGCAATCGCTGTCACTGATCGGGCGGCTGGATGATCCGCGCTGGCAGATTGTGCTGGCCGTGACCCCCGACCGGGCAGGGATGATGAGCCGGGTCTGGCCCGAAAGCGTGGCCCGCGTCCCGCAGGGCCAAGGCGATCTGGGGGACCGGATGGGCAGGTTGTTACGGTCGATGCCACCGGGGTCTGTCTGCGTGATCGGGGCGGATATTCCGGGCATCACGCGTGCGCATATCGCAAGAGCTTTCGCCGCCCTTGGGCGGGCGGACACCGTCTTTGGCCCGGCGGAGGATGGCGGGTATTGGCTGGTAGGCCTGAAGCGCAGTCGCGCGGTGCCTCCCGATCTGTTTCAGGGCGTTCGGTGGAGCAGCGCCCATGCGCTTTCCGACACGTTGAAGACGCTTGCGGGCATGTCTTCCCGGCAGGTGGATGTTCTGGCGGACGTGGACACGAAAGCGGATCTTTTGCGCGTGTCGCGGGGCGATACGCCACCCAAAGCGTAGCCCCTTTCCAGTGGGTGGGGCGGGATTTTTCCTGTAGCTTACGGATGTGGTTTCTAAGTCCATCGGCTTGGTATAGACCGAATCCATGAGCCGTATTCCGACCAAGGCAGAAATCCTCGACTGGATTGCCGCCAACCCCACGCTGACCTCGAAACGCGATATCGCGAAGGCCTTTGGCATCAAGGGCGCGGCGCGGATCGATCTGAAACGGCTGCTGAAAGAACTGGAAGGCGAAGGCCATCTGGAGAAGCGCAAGAAGACCTATCGCGATCCGGATCGCCTGCCGCCCGTGTCCGTTCTGCAGGTGAAAGAACCCGACGCGAATGGCGACATGTTCGCCCGGCCCATGGAGTGGCATGGCGAGGGGGTGGAGCCGATCGTTCTGATCGTCCCACGCGCCAGCGACCCGGCGCTGAAGCCCGGTGACAGGATCCTGGCCCGGCTGACCGTTGTGCATGAGGATGACCACAATTACGAGGCGCGGCTGATCCGTCGGATCGGCACCTCGCCCCGCAAGATCCTGGGTGTGTTCCGCAAAACAGCCGAAGGCGGGCGGATCGTGCCCATCGACAAGGCGGGCCAGAACGAATGGCTGGTGGCCGCTGCGAATACGCTGGGTGCCAAGGATGGTGAGCTGGTCGAGGGCGAACAATCCGGCCCGAAAGATCGCATGGGCCTGCCCAAGGCGCGGATCGTGTCGCGTCTGGGTGATCCGAGCGGGCCAAGGGCGGTATCGCTGATCGCGATTCATCAGCACGGCATCCCGGACGACTTCCCCGAGGCCGCGATCCTTGAGGCCGACAAGGCCAAACCGCTGGGCCTGAAAGGGCGCGAAGACCTGCGCGACATGCCGTTGATCACCATCGACCCTTCGGACGCGCGCGACCATGACGATGCCTGTTACGCCCATGCAGATGACGACTCCAAGAACCCCGGCGGCCACGTCATCTGGGTCGCGATTGCGGATGTTGCGGCCTATGTCCGCCCCGGCACCGCGCTGGATGCCGAGGCGCGCAAGCGGGGCAATTCCACCTATTTCCCGGACCGGGTCGTGCCGATGCTGCCGGACAGGTTGTCGGGCGATCTGTGTTCGCTGCACGAAGGCGTGCCGCGCGCCTGTATCGCGGTGCGCATGCAGATCAACGCGCAGGGTGACAAGATCGGGCATCACTTTGTAAGGGGGCTGATGCGCTCGCCTGCTTCGCTGAACTATCAGGAAGTGCAGGCGGCGGTTGACGGGGCGCCCAATGACAAGACCGGTCCTCTGCTGGAGCCGGTCTTGCAACCGCTTTACGCCGCCTACAAAGCGTTGAAACAGGCGCGGGAGGAGCGGCAGCCGCTGGATCTGGACCTGCCAGAGCGGCGGATCGAGATTGACGAGGATGGCCATGTCGCCTCGGTCAATTTCCGCGACAGGCTGGATGCGCACCGGCTGATCGAGGAATTCATGATCCTTGCCAATGTGGCCGCGGCGGAAACGCTGGTGGCAAAACGCTCCCCGCTGCTGTTCCGGGTGCATGAAGAACCCAGCCCCGAAAAGCTGGAGGCGCTGCGCGAGACGGCGGGTGCGGCCGGGTTCAATCTGGCCAAGGGGCAGGTGCTGCAGACCCGCCATCTGAATGCGCTGCTGAACGCCGCCGCCGGCACGGATGAGGCCGAACTGATCAACATGTCGACGCTTCGGTCGATGACGCAGGCCTATTACAGCCCCGAGAATTTTGGTCATTTCGGGCTGGCGCTGAAGAACTATGCGCATTTCACATCGCCCATCCGGCGCTATTCGGATCTGATCGTGCACCGGGCGCTGATCTCGGCCCATGGCTGGGGCAAGGACGGGCTGTCGCCAGATGAGATCGACCGGCTGGAGCAGACCGCGCAACATGTTTCGGACACGGAACGCCGGTCGATGATGGCCGAACGCGATACGACAGACCGCTATCTGGCCGCCTATCTGAGCGAACGGGTCGGCAATGAGTTTACCGGACGGATCAACGGCATCGCCCGGTTCGGCGCCTTTGTGCGGCTGGATGAAACCGGGGCGGACGGGTTGATTCCGATCCGGTCGCTGGGGCGGGAGTATTTTCATTTCGACCGTGATGCGGGCACGCTGATGGGCTCGGACACCGGGCTTCTGATCGGGATCGGTCAGCGCGTGACCGTGCGGCTGTCTCAGGCCACGCCGGTGACCGGCGGGCTAGAGTTGGAGTTGTTGTCGATCAACGACAAGGCCCTGCCCCGCGCGCCCAGCCCCGCAGGCCGCAGCGTTCGGCGCAAGCAGGCCAAGGGCAAGCGCAAGGCAGCCAAGGTCAAGCGCAAGGTCGAACGGCGGCGACGCTAGGCGTGCGCCGCACCAGCGGATCGCCGCAGGCGCTGCAAGGGAGTGCTTTGAGCATCGCCCCCTCTGCGCTACAATCACGCCAGAGCAGATAAAGGCAGGCGTTATGCGAACCATGCTAGGCGGAGCGGTCTTGGGCGTTCTGGGCTGTTTGCCCGGCGCTGCAGACGCTCTGGACACATCCATTCGACCCGAACTCAGGCAACCGGCGGCGAAACTGGCGCTGGCACAGACGGCTGACCTGTCGCGGTCGCTCAGGCCCCAAGTCAGACCGGTGAAGCAGACCGTGACCGAACCCGAAGACAGCCCCGTGACAAACCAGCGTTTCCAGTACTGGCTGCGCGCCTTCAAGGAACGCGCCGTGGCGCAGGGGATATCGCCTGACGTGCTGGATCGCGCCTTGCAGGGCCTGCGGTACGATGCCGATGTGATCAAGCGCGACAGGAACCAGTCGGAATTTACCAAGACCATCTGGGAATATCTGGACAGCGCCGCATCGGACGTGCGGATCGCCAACGGCAAATCGGCGCTGGCCGGTCACAGGGCCACACTTGAGGCGATCGAGGCAAAGTATGGCGTCGACAAGGAAGTCGTCGTGGCGATCTGGGGTCTGGAAAGCGCTTATGGCAGCTTTCGCGGGAAATCGAACGTGATCCGGTCCTTGGCCACGCTGGCCTTTGACGCGCGGCGCAGTGCCTTCTTCGAAGACCAGCTGATCGCCGCGCTGCGCATCCTGCAAAGCGGCGACACCACGCCTGCCAACATGACCGGCAGCTGGGCCGGGGCCATGGGGCACACGCAGTTCATGCCAACCTCGTATCTGGATTATGCGGTGGATTTCACCGGTGACGGACGGCGCGACATCTGGTCGGATGATCCCAGCGACGCGCTGGCCTCGACAGCCGCCTATCTGAAGCGGTTCGGCTGGACGCAAGGCCAACCCTGGGGGGTGGAAGTGCAGATCCCCGACGGATTCAACTACACCCTTGCGAAACGGTCGATCACCAAGGCCCCCAGCGCCTGGGCGCAGCTGGGTGTTGTCGATATGAGCGGTCGGGCTGTGCCGGATCATGGCCTGGCCTCGGTCTTGCTGCCTGCTGGCGGCAATGGCGCAGCCTTCCTGATCTTTGACAATTTCGCGGTAATCGAGCGGTACAATTCAGCCGATGCCTACGTGATCGGCGTGGGCCATCTGAGCGACCGCATCAAGGGCGGGCCGCCGATCCAATCGCCCTGGCCGCGCGAAGACCGCGCGCTGACCTTGAAGGAACGCAAGGAGCTTCAGACACGCCTGACCGAAAAAGGTTTCGACACCCAAGGCATCGACGGCAAGATCGGCCCGCTGACGATCGAGGCGGTGCGGTCGTTCCAACTGGCCGAGGGGCTGAAACCGGACGGCTATGCCTCGCTCAACGTGTTGAAACGGTTGCGCTGATCCGCCCTTCTTCTGGGTTCTCAAATATCCGAGGGGAGCGCCTGTGGAGCGGGGGCAGAGCCCCCTACCCCGGTGACATCCCGCGCAGCCGTTCAGACCGGCGGCGCAACAGTTCCACGACCGTTAGCAACACGATGGAGATGAACACGAGGATCGTCGCCACCGCCAGAATGGTCGGAGAGATCTGCTCGCGCAGGCCTGTGAACATCTGCCATGGCAGTGTCTGCTGGCTGGCAGAGCCCACGAACAGCACCACAACCACCTCGTCAAAGGACGTGATGAAGGCAAACAACCCGCCCGAGATCACGCCCGGCAGGATCAGCGGCATCTGCACGCGGAAGAAGGTGGTTACGGGATCCGCGCCCATATTCGCCGCCGCCCGCGTCAGGGAGCGGTCGAACCCCACCAGCGTTGCAGTCACCGTGATGATCACAAACGGAATACCCAGCGCGGCATGCGCCAGCACGACCCCGGCATAGGTGCCCTGCAGCCCGATGCGGGAATAGAAGAAGTACATCCCGGCCGCCGAAATGATCAGAGGCACGATCATCGGCGAGATCAGGATCGCCATGATCGCCCGGCGGAACGGCACGTGTTCGGAGCTCAGCCCGATTGCCGCCAGCGTGCCGAAGGACACCGACAGAAGCGTCGCAACCGGCGCGATCAGAAGCGAATTGCGCAGCGCCTGCTGCCATTCAGAACTGGTGAAGAAATCCTGATAGTGCTTCAGCGAGTATCCGGCAGGATCGAACCGCAGCATTTCCGGCGTGAAGGTAAAGAAATCTTCCGCATTGAAGCTGAGCGGCATGACCACGAGGATCGGCGTGATGAGGAAGACAAAGATCGCGCCACAGATCACACGGAAGGAAAAGTGCCATAAAACCTGCATGGGCGTCAGGTAGGGCGGCAGTTTGCGGCGATAGCGTCCCTCGAACAGCCAGAAGGTAAACCAGCCGAAGAACCAGCCGAAAAGCGCACCCAGAACGATGCCTGGCAGGCCACCGACCCAGAACCCCAGGGCAGTGAACAGGGCCAGAATGATCCAGCGCGCCGCCTGTTCGTTCTTCAAAACATTCGTTGCAACAAACGCGATCACGGCCAGAAGCGCTGCGCCGATCAGGAGGCCCAGCAATGAACTGCCCTGCGAGGTGCCGACCAGAAGTCCGGCAAAGGCCCCGGCTGCGGCCACGACGGGTACATAGAAAGAAACCGGCGTGCGCGAGATTGGAGTTAAGGCTGTCATCTCATCACCCTCCCAGCTTCACATTGTCGATGCCGACGATCTTGTCATAGGCCCAGTAGAGGATCAGAACCGCCGCCAGAAGGATCGTACCCAGCGCGGCCGCCAGACCCCAGTTCAAAGAACTGGAGATGTGATAGGCGATCTGGTTCGAGATAAACGTCCCTGTCCGGCCGCCCACGATTTCCGGCGTGATGTAATAGCCAATCGCCAGGATGAAGACGAGGATTGAGCCCGCGCCGATCCCCGGCACCGATTGCGGGAAATAGACCCGCCAGAAGGCCGTCCAGTTCGTGGCCCCCAGTGATTTCGCCGCGCGCAGATAGCTGGGCGGGATCGTCTGCATCACCGAATACATCGGCAGGATCATGAAGGGCAGAAGGATATGCGTCATCGCGACGATCGTGCCGAACTGGTTGTTGATCATCACCAGTCGCGCGGCATCATCCACAAGGCCCAGCCACACGAGCACATCGTTGATCACGCCCTGTTGCTGCAACATCACCTTCCACGAGGATGTCCGCACCAGAAGCGAGGTCCAGAAGGGCAGAAGCACCAGGATCATCAACAGGTTCGCGGTGCGCATCGGCAGGTTCGCCAAAAGCCATGCGACCGGGTACCCCAGCAGGATACAGCTGAAGGTGATCACCAGTGACATGAACAGCGTGCGCTGGAACAGCATCAGATAGAATTGCTGGTTCTCGGGGCGGGCCTCGGGGCCATCGGGGCCCTTCTGCATGTCAATCGCGTTCAGGAAATAGCCCGACGTGTAATCAGGGGCATAGGTTTGGATCGTGCGCCAGACATCGGTGCTGAGCCAGTCTTCGTCCACATCTTCGAACTGGCCGCGCAGGCTGACAGTTTCATAGCCGGACACATCCAGCGGCGCGATCAGCGGATGGGCCGATTGCGCACCGTCGCGCAGCTCGAAATAGAGGGTGGAATACAGGAAATCTTCGACATCCTCTTCCGCCGGATCGTCGCCTTCGGTCCGCAGATAGGCGGCCCAGCGATCCCATGTGCGCGCGGTCAGTGGCAGGTCGGCGCGCAGATCGGCGCTTTGCATCATGTCGACCCAGGCCGCGGGGCTTTCCAGATCGGGCGATTGCGCGATGATCTGGTCGGTATAGATGTCCGTGTCGAACCGGCCTACGCGGCGGCCCGATTTGCGGAAGGCCGAGGAAATACCGGCCTGTTCATAATTCAGCCGCGTGCCAAGACGAGTGTGCAGTTTCTTCTCGGACGCCATGAAGAGGTCAATATAGAGCGCCTCAAACACCCGCTCGGAAGGGGGCTCGTCGCTGTCAGGATCCCATTCGGCCAGCTCCACCACCGTTTCCGGCAGCGTTTCGGATACGATCTGGTTTTCGACTGACCTGAACAGCATATCCGCGATGGGCGCGATGAAAGTCACCATCACGAAGATCAGCAGGGGGGCCACCAGCAACAGGGCGCGCATCTTTTGCATGCGCAGGGCGCGCGCCAGGGATTTCTTCAGCGGGGTGCCGTCGGCGGCCAGCATCGGCCCGTCTTGTGTCGAGATATCGGTCATTCCGTACCTTCCACCACGATGATTGTGCCGGTTGAATTGGCTTGGCGGATCTTCATGTTCTCTTGGTATTCGGGGTCGTTATAGGCGGCGAGCGCGGCCTCATAAGACGGGAATTCAATGATCACGTGGCGGGTGTGGCAGTCGCCTTCCATGATCTGGGATTGGCCTCCGCGAACAAGGAACTTGCCCTGGTGCTTCGGGAAGATCTCATTGTTGCTCTGGGCATAGGGTTGGTACGCCTCGGGATCGCTGATCGTCACGTGACCGATGATGTATCCTTTGGGCATCCTGGTTTCTTTCTTTTGGGGTGTAAGGCGGGCTGAAGCCCGCCCTACGGAACTGTGCGGTAGGGCGGGCT
>NZ_JXYH01000025.1 GCF_001262635.1 Aestuariivita boseongensis | reverse complement strand
TGCGGCCGCGAAGAAGATCCGCAAAAGCGACGCGCGTTCTTCGGCCGTCAGGCGGAGCTTCAGTACCTCCGCAACCTGATTGATTGAAGGGACTTGTGACTTGAGAACCATCGCGCAGGCAATCACGTGCAGGGCGGACGCCTGGTCCTTGGTCAGGTGATCGAAGACCATCATTTCACCTCCCCGAAGACCAAGGCTGCGATGAGGGCCGCGCGCGTATCGCTCACGCCATACCGGTTGCGCAGATGTCTTTGTCTTTGAAGATCCGTCGGAGTGTTGTATGACTGGCATGTATTATCTCCTAACACTTGATAATGCCCCCAAGCCCCGGTTCCGTGCTCCAACACAGAGCCGGGGCGTTTTCTTGTACGGCCACTCATTTTGCACCCCCGATCAGCTCCGGCAGGGCGGAGAGCGCCACCATTGCGGACGGGTCAACGCGCGAACACAAGCTGGCGGAGAGCCGGATCAGGGCGTCTCGGGTCCGGAAGTACCCGAGCGCGCGCCAAGGCCACTCCCCGCCACCGTTCTTCCGGCGTTGCAATATCCACTGGATGTTGTCTTTGCAGACAATCACCCGGTGGCGTGGACACAAGCGGACAACAACGCGCGCGTAGTGGTCCGAGGTTTCCTGATTAGACATCTCGCGGTCCTTTCAATTGCTTCAGAAGGACGCTGGGCGTATGGTGCTATCGTTCCATGCAAAGGACATTTCCGCCCCACCGCCCAAGCGCATTACTTGGCGGGGTGGGGTCAATCCCGCTTTGCTTCGATTGCCGCGTCGACTTCCGCTTCACTCCAATAGAGCCTCGCGCCCAACTTAATCGGCGCCGGCAGTAAGCCGGTCTCCTTGTAATCGCGGATGATTGAACTGCGGCTGCGGTGGCCCAGCTTTTCTTGCAACTGGGCTAGGGTGATGTAGCGTTTCATTTTGGTTCCTGCTCTAATCCTGACCGGTCATCCCCGGTCGGTCATAGGGAACCATGGATTCGCATAGCGGTCATACGGGGCGAAAATCGAATAACCCCGAACGGCCATTTCTCCTCAGAATACCGGCCTGGCGAAGAAATTCATCCTTTACCAGATCTGATAGCGCTTGGGCGCGAACCCGAAAACCATCGTAATCTTTGTGGGTACACCAGTCGCGCAGTGTCGTGTATTTTAATTCAAAACCAACCGCTTGCGCCGCTTCCACGACCGCGTCACAGGCGCTGGTGTTATGGGATGCATCGTTGCGAGTCAGAGTTATTTCGAACGCATCCACCAAGAAATTTGCCGTTTCCCAGAGAACCCACCGCTGCCCAAAGTCCTGAGAAGGCTTCGCTCCACGGCGTTTTGGGATCGGGAACCGACCAGATATCAGTTGTGCCGCAAATGCCCGAAGGCTGGGCGGCAAGGGCGCACCGTTGTAGGTGTTCCGCTCACAGATTTCCCGCGCAATCATGTAAGCGTCCCAATTGTCATGGGCCGCACCTGAGAGCCTGCCAGCGATATCTTCTGGAACTATATGAAAGACTCGGTTGGACGTTGGTATTTCTGTTTTAATTCTGGGGTTTAGAGAAATTGCCAAGTCAGCGAAGCTCAATTCAGCCATGCGGCTAAGGTCTGAACCAAAGTGTTCTGGCAAACTTTCAAAGTTTTTCAGAGCAAAGTCTCGAGCCTTCCTGAACTGTGACCAGCCTTCGGGCCAATCGCTCTCTTCATTCGGCATGGTGAAGCACCACTAGATTTTCGCTGCTGTCAGAGATTCTTTTTGCCCATCGCTCCATCAGCGCCCGCCTTTGCTCAAGATAATCCGTCCGCCGGTAGGCCCGTTCAACTGTCCCACCTGTGACATGGCCAAGCGCAGTCTCAGCCACCTCAAAGGGCACGTTCTGCGTCTCTGCGACCCAATCACGGAAGCTGGACCGGAAGCCATGGGGGCGCTCAACCATGCCGCGTCGCGCCATGAAGCTGCTCATGGTCGCGTCGGATATGACGCCCTTGCGAACACCGGGGAACAGCAAGCCGTCGCGCGCGAATGGCTTTGCCTGCTCAATCACGCGTAAGGCCTCTTCGGAGAGGGGAACACGGAATGCGCTCGTGGCGTCCTTGCGCCCCTTCATGGCCTCTGCAGGAATGGTCCAAATATCGCCGTCTATCTGATCCAGGTGGATATGTCGGATGGGATAGGAGCGCACTGCGGTGAGTATGAGAAGGCGCAATGCCAGCTCTGTAATCGATCCACCATCGAGGCTTTTATAAAAGGACATAACCTCCTGCCATGGCAGCGCGGGAATGTGCTGCAGCTTGTGCCGCTGCTTACCCAAAAGGGCGCGCGCCTTGTCTGTGGCCTGCAAATCGACATCGAGCCCCAAAGCAGCCGCATGACGCAGGCAGATGCTCAGACGGTTCATGGCTTTCTGCGCGGTCGAGGCTTTCGAATGCCAAATAGGGGCAAGCGTATCGCGGATATCGCGTTGGTCGATTTGTGACACGGGCATTTTGCCCAGCTTGGGAAGGACGTGAATTTCGAGAGGTGAAAACCAACGCCCAGCCTTTCCGTCACCCTTGAGTTCGGCCTTGCGGCTTTCGAAGGCGTCGAGGGCAATATCATTCAATATGTGCAGGCTTTGCTCAGCCTCTCGTCGCTGGCGCTCTCGCTCTTTTATGGCATCCTTTCCTTCGCGAACCACCGCTTGCCACTTGTCGGCCTGTTCGCGTGCGGCTTTCAAAGATACGCCCGGATAGCTTCCTAGCCCCATCTCGTGCCGACGTCCGAATATCGTATAGCGCAAAAACCACTGCGCACCGCCATCGGGCCGCTTGTGCAACCACAGCCCACCGCCGTCAGAGTACTTACCCGGCTGTTTGGTCTTTATCGCTGCGCTTGTAAGCTTATGTTTGGGACGGGCCACAGTACATCCACCTTATTATCCACCCATAAATATAGGGTACATTGGTGTAAGGTGAAACAGTGTGGAACACTTAAGTAACTGTTTTTCTGAGCTTCACTGTAGAATTGGTGCAAGATGAACCACCAAGATATAGATATTAAATGCGCTCCAGCAGCACCATGTCTCCCAAACTTCTTGTTTCCTGCGGTTTGGCGCGTTTCACGAGCCATATGCGCGGGGCTTTTGCCTTGTCGGCGGTCTTGCCTCTGCCCGGCCCCTGCGGATAGCTGGGCGCAGGAGGCCGTACAATGACACAGTTTGACAGCCAGATCGCCAATGCGCTTGGCACAGACCTGCCAAGCCATGACCCGCGGATCGAGGGGGATGGCAGCCTGCCGTCATATTTCGACGTGAATGGTCTCGCGCTGGCGTCGATTTCCGCCGCTTCCGGAGAGCTGGCGGCGCTGACTGGCGCAGACACCGTCACGATCAATCGCCGCCATGCGCTGCAATGGTTCGACATGACGATCCGGCCGCAGGGATGGGATCTGCCGGGGATCTGGGATCCGATTGCCGGGGATTACCCAACCGCCGATGGCTGGATCAGGCTGCACACCAATGCGCCCCATCACCGCGATGCGGCGCTGCGGGCGCTGGGGTGTGCGGGGGATCGCGAAACGGTGACGTCAGAAGTGGCCCGATGGACCGGCACGGATCTGGAAAACGCCATCGTGGCCGAGGGGGGATGCGCGGCCGAGATGCGCGGGCTGGCCGACTGGCAAGCCCACCCGCAAGGAGTGGCGGTTGCGGCAGAACCGCTGATCGCGTGGCGCGATCATGGCCGCGTCGCACCCGCGCCAAAAGATCTGCAGGGCCTGCGCATTCTTGACCTGACGCGCGTTCTGGCAGGGCCGGTCTCCACACGGTTTCTGGCTGGCTTCGGAGCACGCGTTCTCAGGATTGACCCGCCGCATTGGAACGAACCCCCGGTCGAAGCCGAAGTGACGCTGGGCAAACGCTGCGCAGGGCTGGACCTGACAAACGCTGCCGACCGCAGCCGGTTTGAAGAGCTGCTGAGCGAGGCCGACGTGCTCGTTCACGGCTATCGTCCCGGCGCGCTGGAGGGGCTGGGCTTTGATCCTGCCCAGCGCCGCGCACTCAATCCCGGTCTGATTGATGTCAGCCTGAATGCCTATGGCTGGAGCGGCCCCTGGGCCGTGCGGCGCGGGTTTGACAGCCTCATGCAGATGAGCACTGGGATTGCCGCCGAAGGCATGGCGCGCGCCGGTGCGGATCGCCCGCGCCCCCTGCCCGTTCAGGCGCTTGATCATGCGACCGGTTATCTGATGGCCGCCGCCATCCTGCGCGCGTTGCGCCACCGCACGGATTCGGGCCGGGTTCTGCAGGCGCAGCTGTCGCTGGCGCGCACGGCGCATCTGCTGATCCGCGGCGGGGCGCAGCCCTTGTCAGACGGTATGAAGTCTGAAGGGGCCGAAGACCTGTCACCTGACGTCGAACACACCGGATGGGGCCCCGCGCGCCGCATCGCCTTTCCGGTGACGCTGGATGGAAAACCACCTCAGTGGCCCGAGCCCGCAGGCCCGGTGCGCCGGCATGACGCCGTCTGGCGCCGGGCATAAATGAAAGGCCCCGGCTCGGGGGCCGGGGCGATCCGTTCAGGGCATCAGTTTCTGCACATAGCGCGGCAAGGCAAAGGCCGCCTGATGCACCGCGGGCGTGTAATACCCGGTGTCGATCCCCGCGGCATCGAACCGGCCCTGCAGCACCTCAAGCGGAGTATGCCGCGCATCGCCATCAGTGCCCCAGCCAAAGGCCATCGGCCCGCCTGCATAGGTCGGGATCGTCGCGAGGTAGCAGGTCGCATCCACGAACAGGGCGGTAAAGGCACGCATGGTGTTCGTCAGTTCATCGCCCTGCATGAAAGGCACGCCGTTCTGCGTGACCAGGATGCCATCGGGGGTCAGGGCTCGCTTGGCGTGGCCATAGAACGTGTCGCTGAACAGGACTTCGCCCGGGCCGATCGGGTCCGTGGAATCCACGATGATGACGTCATAACCGCCGCTGGTCGACCGGATGAAATCCGCGCCATCCGCGATCACCAGCTCAAGGCGCGGGTCGTCAAACGCCCCCTGGCTGAGCATCGGCAGATAGGTCTTGGAGAACTCCACCACGCCCGCATCAATCTCGACCATGGTGACATGGGTGACGGTTTTATGGCGCAAGACCTCGCGCGCCATACCGCCATCGCCGCCGCCGATGATCAGAACCCGTGAAGCCGCGCCATGGGCCAGGATCGGCACATGGGACATCATCTCGTGATAGATGAAGTTGTCGCCCTCGGTGGTCTGTACCACGTCGTCCAGCGTCAGCACCCGGCCGAAGGTACCGTTCTGGAACACCTTCAGCCGTTGATGATCGGTTTTGCTGTCATAGAGCATCTCGTCCACGCGCAGCGATTGCGCATAGTCGGGATGCAGGCTTTCGCGCACCCAATCGGTCATGCCGCCAGGCCCTCGTCGCTGACCAGGCCCGACCCGCGGCGCAGTTCCTGCACGCGCACGTCATTGGTGGCAAAGGCCGCCTTCAGTACGTCAACCGCGCGCCAGGGCTGCGCGTCGCCGCACATGAACACGTCAAACGCGCCATAGCCGATCTCGGGCCAGGTATGGACCGAGATATGGCTTTCCGCCAGCACCGCCACACCGCTCACGCCCTGGGGGCTGAACTTGTGGGTGTGGATATGCAGCAGCGTTGCACCGCATTCGGTGACGCAGTCGCGAAATGCCTGCTGTATGCGCGCCTCGTCATCCAGACCGTGACCATTCACGACCTCGATGATCAGATGCGTGCCCGCAAACACATCGCCGTCACGGCGAATGAAGTGATCGTCGCGGCTGTCGTCCAATACGACGGCAGCAGCATTCTCATTGGCGGGAATTACCCCGCACATGGTTCCTTCCTCTTGGGCGCCTGTCTCCAGACCGAGCCCCAGTTGGAAGAGGTCGATGTCCTTCATGACACTCCCCTTCGTTCCAGTAGATCGCATCCAGCCGGTCCTTAGCGCCCCCCGGGAATGAGCCTGTGCGAGACATGCTCCGAGTTGGGTTCGGATCCGAAATGTTCGGCGCGTTTATTGGTCGGGCCGGATTCGATCAAGCACTTTTTTGAGGCAGGTTCGGATTTCATAGCCGGTTTGCAATCCGCGAAAGACGCCACTCAAGATTTCACTATGAAAATCAGTTATTTACCCATTTCTTCAGAAAGTGTTTTTCCGATGGGCCCAACCGGCGCTCTGCCGATGCGCCCCGCGCCCGCAACGCCGCCCCAGCAATGGCCGGTGGCAACCTGCGCCGTATTGCGGCGCGGTTGTGTTAGCTGCTACGGCGGTCCTTCAGGAAATCGCGGACAGCAGCGGCGGTTTCGTCATCATGAATAAACCGTACGCCGAAACGTTCGCCTGCCGACCATCTCTTTTCTGTGCTGAACCGACCGATACCGTCGATGATCAGGGTTTCGATCTGGTTGCCCAGATTGTCGAGAGAGCCGAAATTCAACCTGAACGATGCACCGCCCTGCGATAGGTCAATCAATCTACCGTGCATCGGATGGCCGTTGAAGTAGGCCGTACAACTGTTTTCCGCGTCAAACCGCGTATCTGCGCGGCGGATCATGACCCTGTTGTTCAAAGTAACCTCCAAAAACACCATCTATACGAATCTGAGTGTTACCCGCCACAACAGTAGAAACCGTTAACGGGATGGCAGAACGATCTTCATGTGATTGGCCGCGGCCGAAACAGAACTGCCATGTTCTGAAATCAGCGCCCAAGGCACGGGGTTTCCGAAAAGACGCCCCGCATGCGAAAGCAAGCAACGCGGTACGGGCCGGTGAGAACAGGATGGGCCCTGCTGTGTCTTGGGGGAGAGGGACGCAAGATGCCTGCGGATCGGCCGATCTGAGACCCGCGCTGTACGAACAGATCAAAGCAAGAAATCGTCCAATTCATCGTCCAGCTGAACATTAGCGTCGTCTGTGCGCGGACCAATCAACGCCGCATGCAAACGCCGTTCGTCTTCGGTTGTGTAACATGCCCACACCCACTCAAGCGCATCGGTCTGTTTCAATGACACGCCAGGCGAATCCATCAGGGCGACAACGTTTTCAAGCAGCGCTTCCATCTTCACATACTGGGAATCAACAGACCGCGCATCCTCGCAGGCTCGCAGAAGGTCCTTCAACGCCGCCCCGAGTTGCGCCAATCCGTCATTGACCGCCATCTTGGACTCTCGGAATTCGGCAATCGAATTCGCCGTCGCATCACTATAGGCACTGACCTTGGCCACGATGTCCCCAAGCGTCTGCTTGTCCAGATGCGATATCCGGGTTCGAAGCCCGTGAACGATCCCGCTGCATTCCTCAAGAATATTGGTTGCTTCCCGCGCCAGCGTACCGGCTTCCTTGGCCAGAAAGCCGCTGCTGCTCATCGCATTGGTCGAGGCATTCTGCCGGGCAGCTGCAATCGCTCCGTTCATTCCGACGATGCGGAAATCCTGGGCCAGGTCGGCAAAGTGTCCAAGCTCTGTCGCCATCACTTCACTCTCCCGGTCGAGCGCGTCGATCATGGAAAACACAGCCTCAAGCGCAACGCGGCTGTCGGCAGCGCAGCGTTCTATGGAAACCGTGACCTTTGATTGCGATTCGATCCATGTATTGAGCTGCGCGTTGAACCCCGATCCTCCGGCCAGGTCCGTCTGCGCCGTCTGGGACGCATCCTGGATATCTTTCAGCGCCCGCTTTGATCGGGCGCGAATGTCGCGCGTATCGGTCAGCAACTGACCAAGCTGTGCGATGACAAGAGCGTGTGCCTGCCCACGAATTTCCGGCGACATGTCACTGGCCTGGCCGACGATTTTTCGTGCGTTGTCCAGACGCTGGGTGAATGCATCGAGGAACTGAAGACTGCGCAGCAGATCACAGATGGCCGAATGCGTTGCGTCCAGAAGGTTCTCGACCCGCGCCTGAAGCGTCTGGGTCACTTCCTGGTGCAGGTCGTGACCTGTCTTTTGCGAGGCAACCAGCGCCTCGACAACCCCGATCTGCTGGCGCTGTCGCGCAACTTCGCCATTCAGCTGAAGTCGGGATTTCTCGATGTTTCTGAAGATCGCTGCAACGGATTTCTTGGCCTTCAACACCAGCACCAGGAAACGCTTCGAAAAGGCGGACAGCGCCTCGGAAAACTCGCCAAGGCCCGCGTCCTGGGCTGAAATCTTCGTGACCTCCACCTGCAGACAGGTCGATATCATCCGGTTCGTCTGGGTCTGCCTGCCCAGCATGTCGACAAGATGTCCAAGTTTTATGGTTTCCAGCGCCGAGACAGACCTTTGCAGGCCTTGGGTCGCCTCAAGCGTCATCGACAGAAGCGCCAGCGGGTCGTGTTCCGTCTGGGACGGCGTCGCGGCGGAATTGATCGCGTCGATAGACGCCACCAGAGACTGGGCCCGATCTGAGACCGCACCAGCCCTGTCACGGACCGCATTCAGATTTGCAACAAGCGGATCCGACGTTGCGCGGACCGCATTCAGACCATCCTCGAAAGACTTTTCGATCGAATTCATGCTTTTGACTTTGGCTCTTACGGCCATCGCGAACCCTCACTACCCGAATCCCAGGCTCTTAGCTGCGACGACAGACCTTAATAATTCGCAAATCCCAGGCGATCTGCCGTGGTTCGATCAATGCGGGGCAGTTTGTTGGCGGTCTGCACGATTGCTTAAGATTCGGCGGCTAATCGTTCTGGCAAACGCAACTGAGGGAGCTTCCGGTGCCTGATTCAGAACACTCGCCTGGGATCGTCCAGATTCCCGCAAATTTGTCCGCTGCCGAAGCGCGCGGCGTTGTCGAGGATTTGAGGACACGGCTGAAAGCTGATGCCGGGTCGCTGACCGTGGACCTGATCAATTCCACGGAGGAGGTATCGATCTCAACCGTGCAACTTCTGGCCTCTGTCAGCAACACGGCATCCGAATCGGGGATTCGGCTGGGCGAAACGGCCAAGGCCGCGTTGGACGCATTCGGCCGCCCATCACAAACAGGAGCAACAGGATGAGCAAGACAGTCCTGACAGTCGACGACAGCGCAAGCATTCGCAGCGCAATCGCCTTTGCGCTGCAACCCAAGGGATACAAGGTCATCCAGGCCGAGGACGGGCGCGCGGGCCTGGCCGCACTGAAGGCGAACGCCGTGGACATGGTCATCACGGATCTCAACATGCCGAACATGAACGGGATCGAGATGATCCGCGCGGTGCGCAGCGACCGAACGCTGGATGGCGTGCCGATCGTCCTTCTGACGACCGAGTCGCAGAAGGAAAAAATGCTGGAAGGCAAACAGGCCGGCGCGGCCGGCTGGATCGTGAAACCCTTCGACGAGCAGAAAATCTGTGCGGTCGTGTCGAAAATGATCGGATAACACCATGAGCAGCCCGACTGATACCTTCCTCCAAGAGGCCGACGATCTGCTGGCCGCACTTGAAGAAGCCCTGCTTGAGCTCGACGAGAACCCGCAGGACGCGATCAATATCGCAAATGCGTTCCGTGCGCTGCACACGCTGAAAGGCTCGGGCAATATGTTCGGGTTCCGCGCGCTGGGCGACTTCATCCATCATTTCGAAGATTGCTTCGAAAAGGTGCGCAATGGCAGTGCGTTTGTGACACCCGACCTGGTTGCCGTTGCTCTTGCCTCGCGTGATCACATAGCCGCGTTGCTGGACCTGGGCCCGGATACCGCGCTTACGCCAGAACTGGCGGAAACCGACCGAAACCTGTTGGCCAAGCTGGGGGAGATCACCGGATCTGACACTTTGTCTGCCGCGGACCGCCCGTCAGAGGATACCGCCAGTTCCAACCAGCCGAATGCGCCGGTGATAGAACGTCGATGGCACATCCGGTTCCGTCCCGAGCCGGGCTCCCTTGGCATGGGTGTCCGCCCTGATCTTCTGTTGGCGGAACTCAGTGGGCTGGGCCGCACAATGGTGACGCCCCAACTCGACGCGGTGCCGGGACTGGACAGCTATGACCCGGCGGAGTGCTACATCGCCTGGATCATCGAGCTGGTTGGCCCGGTTGACCGCGCCGCGATCGAGGATGTGTTCCTGTTCCAGATGGATGCTGAACTGACCATCGAGGAAACACAGCTTGAGGCGCAGGACATGCCGGAGCCTGCGGAAAATGATGCCGCTCTTCCGGACCGCGGTGCTGAAAAGACCAGCACACCCGCCAAAGGCCAGGCTTCGGGCGGCGACAGCGTGCGCGTGCAGGCCAGCCGTCTGGACGATCTCATGAACCAACTGGGCGAGCTTGTTATCGCACAAGCACGTCTCAAGGCGATCTCATCCGAGATCGACGACCCCCGCTTGTCTGGAACAGCCGAAGAGATCGAGGCTCTGGTCACCGGGCTGCGCGACACCACGTTGTCGATCCGTATGCTGCCGGTATCCATGGTGTTTGGCAAATTCCGCCGGCTTGTGCGCGACCTGTCCAGCGATCTGGGCAAGGCGGTTGCCCTGACCACCGAAGGGGGCGAGACCGAGGTCGACAAGAACATCATAGACGCGCTGACTGATCCGCTGGTGCATATGGTGCGGAATTCGATCGACCACGGTGTCGAATCCGCAGACATCCGGGCCGCACAGGGCAAACCTGAAACAGCAACCATCTGCCTGCGCGCTGAACAAGCCGGCGGTGAGGTCTTGATCACCGTCTCGGACGACGGTGGAGGCCTCGATACCGAGGCGATCCGTGCGCGCGCGATCGAACGCAAACTGATCAGCAGCGATCAGTCCCTGAGCGCCGCCGAACTGCATCAACTCATTTTCGAGCCCGGGTTTTCCACTGCCGAAACCATCTCGAACGTCTCTGGTCGAGGTGTGGGAATGGATGCCGTCCGCGGAGTGATTGACGCTCTGCGCGGGACCATTGATGTCCGGTCGCGCCCTGGCGAAGGCACCGAAGTCACCCTCAGGCTGCCGCTGACCCTCGCCATTATCGACGGTCTGATGGTGCGGGTCGATGACGATCACTTCGTGATTCCGCTCGCCGCCGTCGAGGAATGTGTCGATCTTCCCGACAGGAACATGGTGCATGACAACGGTCGCCGGATGCTTCAGATCCGCGAAAGCTGGGTGCCCTATATCGATCTCGATCAGCTGTTTGGCTTCGGCCAGAGCGGGGCGAAAGGTCGCCGTGTCGTTGTCGTCACCGCGGATGGACGCCGCATTGGCTTCGCCGTCGACGATGTCGTGGGGCAATTGCAGACCGTTATCAAACCGCTGAGCCGTTTTCACCGCTCAGTCGAGGGCCTGGCCGGGGCGACGATCCTCGGGGACGGCTCGGTTGCGCTCATCCTGGACGCCAATGCCATCGTACGCCGTGCCGACGCGGTGCGGCAGATCGCAGCCTGAAAGGGAAACTCGTCATGCAACAGGAAATCCACTCGCAGACTGACACCGCACCCATCGGCCTGGCCACTGTGGACGGCGTGCCGGTAGACGCCACCGAAACGCTGCTGACCTTCCGGATGGACGGCGAACGCTTCGCCATCGCCGTAGGCGCCGTTGCGGAAATCATTGACCCTCAGCGCACAACGCGGGTGCCAAACAGCGGGTCACTCGCACCCAGCCTGCTGAACGTTCGCGGAACGATCGTGCCATTGATCGACCTGCGTCATCGCCTTGGCATGGAGAGCGGTGAACGTCTGCACAGCAGTCGTCTGCTGGTCATTGAAATCGCGATTGACGGTGAACTGACCAAAATCGCGATCATGGCCGACGCGGTGGAGGACGTGATCGACGCCGCCACCGCCGAAGTTGAACCGATCCCCGACCTTGGCGTTCGGTGGCCGACCGAATGCTTTCGGGGCGCAATCAAGCACAAAGGTGACCTGATCATCCTGCTGGAAGAAACCTTCAGCTTTCTCGATACCCGCGGCTCGGACGCCGCACTTTGACTGAACGGAGTGTTTAAATGTTCCTGAACAAATTAAAAATTAAGACGCAACTTGTTGCCGTCTTCGTAACACTGGTGCTGCTGCTGGGGGTATCAAGCTTCCTGGCGCTACAAAAAACAGCCAACCTGCGGGATGAGATCGTGGGCCTCGCCGACGAAACCGCCATTCAGCTGGAACGCAGCGTTGCCATCGAAGCCGCGCTGGCACGCTCCATGAGCCTCATCAAAAGCTACATTATCCTCGACGAAGCCGAGGCCGTGGCGGCGGCGGCGGCAAAGGCGGACATCTGGCTGGACAAGCCTCTCGAATATGTAGAAGAGATGCGCCCGCTCCTGAAAACGGAGGCATCCCGTGCACTTCTGGCGAATTTGGAGGATCGGATTGCCGAGTTCCGCAACATCGAGGCCGAACTGCGCGAAATCGCCGTGCAGAACACAAATTATCAGGCCGTAAATCGCTACAAAGCAGAAAGCGCACCGCTTTCAAAGGCACTCATGGAAGAAGTCACCGCGCTTCAGAGCGCGATCGAAGCCCGTGAAGATCGCTTCGACACAGCGACAACGGGTCTTGCAGGGAATCTGCGCACTCTGAAAGCCACATTGTTCGAGATCAAAGTCGCCAAGACAAACCTGATGGTCGATACGTCCCCGGAAAGTATGGCGCAGGTTCATGCCGAACTGGAGCAACTGACGCGCTCGGCCGAGACGCAGCTGGCGGATCTCTCCGAAGCTGTGGGGCCGCTTCACAGCGCGGCAGTTGAACGCATCCGCAGCGCCTTTGGCGAATGGCAGCCGGCCTTGCAGCAAGTCATTGCCCTGACACTGCAAAACACGAACTTCCTCGCAGATGAAAAGCTGAATAACGAACTGGAACCCGCCTTTGGCGCTGCGTTCGATGCCGCGGTCGACATGGCTGATCGCTCGGTAGAGATCCTTGGCATCACCCGCCAGAATGCGCTTGCCGAATACAATCGCGCACGTACCGAATTGATCACCGTCGGCGCTGTTGCCGCCGCGATCGCAATCGCCGCTGCACTGTATCTGTCTGTCAGCATCGGGCGGGGTCTTGCCCAGGCTGTTGGTGTGGTGAACGACGTGTCGCGCGGCAACCTTCAGGTCAACACCCACACCGACAAGAAGAACGAAATCGGTGATCTGCTGAACGCCATGCAGAAAATGGTTGCGGATCTGAACAGCATGAGCGGCTCGGCCGAGTCGATCGCCAAAGGCGACCTGACCGTCGAGGTTTCTCCAAGGTCCGAACAGGATAGATTGGGTCTCGCTCTGCGCGACATGACGATGCGTCTGCGCGACGTCATCCGCCGCGCGAATGCAAGTGCCGACCGCGTGTCGACCGGTTCGTCCGAGATGAGCCAGACAGCGCAATCACTGAGCTCGGGCGCAAGCAGCCAGGCGGCGGCGGCCGAGGAGGCTTCGGCCTCGATCGAAGAGATGACGGCCAATATCAGCCAGACGGCAGACAATGCATCGCAGACCGAAAAAATCGCGACCCAGTCGGCGGCAGAAGCCAAAAAGAGCGGTGACGCCGTTGAACGCGCTGTGACTGCGATGAAGACGATCGCGGACAAGATCAACATCATCCAGGAAATCGCCCGTCAGACGGACCTTCTGGCCCTCAACGCTGCGGTTGAGGCCGCGCGGGCTGGCCAACACGGGAAAGGCTTCGCGGTGGTTGCTTCCGAGGTTCGGAAACTGGCCGAACGCAGCCAGGCCGCCGCGGCGGAGATCAGTCAGCTGTCCGGCGAAACGGTTCAGGTATCAAGCGAGGCCGGCCGGATGCTCGAAACCCTGGTTCCCAACATCCAAAGGACCGCAGACCTGGTGCAGGAGATCAGTTCCGCCACACGCGAGCAAAATGTCGGTGCCGACCAGATCAATCAGGCGATCCGTGAACTCGATCGCGTGATCCAGCAGAATTCGGCTGCAGCTGAAGAATCAGCCGCGAACAGCGAACTGCTGGCTCAGGAAGCTGAGACACTGGCCGAAGTGATCGGGTTCTTCGCGATCGATCAGGGCGGCGCTTCCGCGAAGAAAACCAAGGCCAAGCGACCGCTGGTTCTGTCTTCTGAGCGGATGGCCAGCCCGGCAGCTGACGGCGCCGAAGCGCGGTCCAACCATGAAGGTGGTGGAATCGACCTTGATCTGTCGGCATCGGATGACGAGCTCGACAAGGAGTTCATGCGCTATGCAAGCTGACAAGGCGCATTCGATCCGCCCCGGATACCAGGCTGTTTCCGGGGCGGCCATCGAGGACCTGGACGACTCCGCTTCAAAGTTCCTGACTTTCGACATCGCGAACAGGATCTTTGCGGTAGAGGTTACACGGGTCCGGGAAATCCTTGATATGCAGGAGGTCACGCCGCTGCCGAACAGCCCGCATCAGGTGGAGGGTGTGGTTGACGTGCGTGGCGTCAGCATTCCGATCGTGAATATGAGCGGGGCGCTTGGCGCATCAAGCGATCCGATGGGAGAAGACAGCCGGATCATCGTGTTCGAGACCCCTAGCGCCAGCGACAAGCTGCTGACGGTCGGCGTTGTCGCAGACCGTGTTCGAGATGTCTGTCAGATCGAAGCAAACGAGATCGAGGCTCCGCCGGATTTCGGCGACAGCGCCCTCAGACCAGGCGCTGTGACGGGTATGTGTCGCCTTGAAGGAGGGCTGGTCGTGATCATTGATCTGTCGCATGTCTTTGCAGAAATGGGACTTGCTCTGTGACAGCGCTTCCGAAAGAGCATGTGCTTACCGACCTGTCCGAACCAGCACGGCTGAACTGCGGGCCAGCGCAAGTCTCTGCCCTGGCCCGCTACGCGCTGGACTTCACGGGCATCCGGCTGACCGACCGAAATGAAGGTTTCTTCAAACGCCGCCTGCCGACTCTCTTGGCGCGCAGCGGATACAGCAGCCTCGGCCTCTATATTGCGGCATTGGGCACCGAAGAGAGCCTGCGCCGCGACTTTGTCGAGGCGCTGACCGTGCATACGACCAGCTTCTTCCGCGACAAACGCCAATATGACTGGCTGCAGGCAGAAGGCTTGCCGAGGCTGACGCGTGAACGAAGCACCATCACGTTCTGGAGTGCCGCAGCATCCAGCGGCCAGGAGGGTTGGACGGCTCTCATGGTTGCCGACCAAGTCCGGCGCAATATCAACACCCCGTTCCGCGCCAAGTTGATTGCGACTGACCTGTCGCGGAAGGTCGTCGATCTTGCCAAGCGCGCGATCTACGATGCTGATGAGGTGAACGGCATTCCGCAAGATACGGTCCGACGCTATTTCATGCACTCGAAGTCGGGCGACGGACGCTTACGCATTGTTCCGGAACTGAGGGCCGCGGCCGAATGGCGGCCGGGCAATCTGGTCACCGGTGACGGTCTCACTGGCATTCAAGCCGATGTCGCCTTTTTGAGGAATGTTTTGATCTACTTTCCCGACGATGTGAAAACACAGGTCATCAATCGCGTTGTCGGCCGGATCAAACCCGGCGGCTATCTACTTACTGGACACAGCGAAACGGGGTTTTCCCATCGCGACCTGAAGGTCATCGAGCCCTCAATTTACATCAAAGGTTGATCGCACATGACGCCGAAGCGAAACATCCGCGTCCTGATCGTGGACGACAGTGCCTCTGTACGCGAAACGCTGGTGCGCATCATCAGTGACCATCCCGCGCTCGAGGTTATGGGAACCGCTGCGGATCCTTTCCGCGCCTCCGAGATCCTCAAACGCGAAAAGCCCGATGTCATCACTCTGGACGTGGAAATGCCGCGGATGGACGGGGTGACCTTCTTGCGCCGGCTCATGGCACAGCACCCGATGCCGGTCGTGGTTTGTTCATCTCTGGTTGGCGACGGCACCGCCACGCTTGAAAGCGTACTTGCCGCGGGTGCTGTCGACATCATCCAAAAGCCAAGCCTGGGCGTGCGAGATGCCCTTCTGGATCAGAAAATCATGATTCAGAACGCCGTCCTTGGCGCCGCGCAGGCGCGGACCGAACGCCTCGGCCGCGGCGCATCGCACAGATCGAAGGCCAGCGCGGACGCGGTGCTGCCGGCCCCGACCGGTCGCGCGATGGCCAAAACAACAGAAACAGTGATCGCCATCGGCGCTTCGACTGGCGGAACAGATGCTTTGCGCTTGGTGCTTGAGCGGCTCTCGCCGTTTTCGCCACCGATTGTGATCGTCCAACACATGCCAGAAAGTTTCACTGCCGCTTTCGCCAAACGGCTGGATTCATCTTGCGCAATTACCGTCAAAGAAGCCGCAAACGGGGACACCTTGCTGCGCGGACAAGCACTGATCGCTCCGGGAAACCGCCATATGCTTCTGCGCAGAAGCGGCGCGACATATTGCGTTGAGGTCCGTGACGGGCCGCTGGTCAATCGCCACCGTCCGTCGGTCGATGTGCTGTTCCGGTCCGTGGCGCAATATGCCGGACCAAACGCCAGTGGGTTCATCCTGACCGGCATGGGAGATGATGGCGCGAAGGGGTTGCTGGAAATGCGCAATGCAGGCGCACACACCTTTGGACAAAACGAGGAATCATGCGTCGTCTATGGAATGCCGGCGGAGGCCAAGAAAATCGGCGCAGTGTCGCGCGAACTTGATCTGGACGGCATTGCAAACACGATCAACCGCATCGCCGGGCAGTCCGGTGGATGAGGATGTCTTCAGATGACGACACGTCTGCACGACCCTCGGAAAACCTGACAAAGCCGTGGCACGGAAGCAGTTTGGGTGTATGCAGCCAAGTTTGCTGCGGCCTGCAAAAGACTGGTAACTCTCTTCCTTCTCGCGACCGGGCTGGAGAAAGCACGGGCCGATCAACAGAAAGGCAAAATCCGGTGCAACAGTCCAAAACCCTAAGGAAGGATGGGCCGGGGGCAGTGCCGCGTTTGGCGATTGGACAGTGGCGCAGGGGCTTGGGCAATCGCATGAACCGCGGGTCCCGACGCTGGTTGTGGTCACCGAGCCTTTGCGCAGCATGGGTGTTTCGGTCGAAGCGCGCGGGCTCGCTCAAGTGCATTGCTGCGGCAGCTCAATACCCCTCAGCGGCTCTGGACTCTGTCGCCGACACCCTTTTCCAGAGGCGAGCAACAGCGCGTCAACATCGCCCCCGGATTGGTTCATGCCAATCCCGGCAGGCCGCCGGATGAGCCAATCGCCATCCTCGATGCGGCCAATCGCCAAGTGGTCCTGACGCTTACGGGATCCCAATCGATACGCTGCAAACGCCGGATTATGTCGCCTATGACCCCAGCATCGAAGTGCCTTACGACCCCGAACTCGCCAAGTCCCTTCTTGCCGAGTCGGGCTATGGCCCCGACAATCCGGTGCGGTTCACCATTCAGACGACACGTGGCTTCAAACCCAAGGATTACGAGATGATCCAGGCCATTGTCGGTCTTTGGCGCCGGGTCGGTATCGAGGCCGAGATCGAAGTCTATGAGATCGCCAAGCATTTCGAACTGCGCGCCGCCGACCAGCTGGCGCCTGCGGCTTTCTATAACTGGGGCAACTCGGTCGGGGATCCGACGACCTCGACCGGTTTCGCGATGTTCGGACCTTCGCCGCATTCAGTCTGGGATGGCGAGGACACGTTCAACATGATCCTGCCTCTCTGGGGGGAAGCAGACGAAGACAAGCGCATTGCCGGTTGGAAAGAGGTCGACCGCCACATTGCGGAAAACGCCGAGGTGATCCCGCTTCTGCAATACGTCCAGCCGATCCTGCACAGTGCTGCGGTGAAGGTCACGCCACACCGCTCGGGCGCCTTGCTGCCACACCTGATGACCCGGGCGTGAGGCCTCATACCAGATCGAACGGGGCTGCCTGCGCGGCCCCGTTCCACAGGAAAGAACCAAAGTGACAGCGCTGCGCAACATCCTGATCCGGCTTTCGACCACCGCCGTGACGCTATTCGGCGTGGCGGTGATCGTCTTCGTGGTCATCCGCGTTGTACCGGGCAATCCGATCGCGATGATGCTGCCGCCAGGCGCCACCGACGACGATATAGCCCGGCTTGAAGCGCTTTACGGTTTCGACAAGTCGATCTTTCAGCAGTTTTTGATCTGGGGCGCCGGCGTCTTGCAGGGCGATTTCGGCACCTCGATCTCGCTGCGTCAGCCGGTGGCCGATCTGGTGCTGGGCCGCCTGCCCGCCACACTGGAGCTGTCGATCGTGGCCTTGGTCATGGCAATGCTCTTGGGCGGGGCCCTCGCGCTCATGGGGACGCTTTACCGCGACACGACAACCGAGGCGGCGGTGGATGTGACGGCGGGCATGGCCTTGTCGATCCCGGATTTCCTGTGGGGTCTGGTGCTAATCCTGCTGTTTGGCGTGCTGTGGCCGATCTTCAGCATCTCCGGGCGGGTCTCTCCCAGCCTCGATTTCGATTTCGCCACTAATTTCTACCTGTTCGAAGCGCTGTTGCGCTTGCGCTTCGATGTCGTTGGACATCTTCTGTCGCATTCCTTCATGCCCGCACTGGCGCTTGCGATCCCGCTGGCGGCCATCATCGCGCAATTGCTCAAGCAATCGCTGAAGGAAACGATGCATCTGGACTACGTGACGCTGGCGCGCACCAAGGGATACAGCGAACAGCACGTAATCACGCGCGAGGCGCTGCCGAACGCGGTTCTTCCGACGCTGACGCTGATCGGCGTTCAGTTCACCTTCCTGATCGGCGGAACGGTGATCATCGAACGGCTATTCAGCTATGAAGGTTTGGGCAATATGGCCATCGACGCAGTGATCAACCGCGACCTGCCGCTGATCCAGGGGATTGTGATCCTCTTTGCCCTTCTGTTCACGGTGATCAACCTGCTGGTCGACATGCTCTATGTCGTGCTGAACCCCAGGCTGCGCCATGCGTGACGCGCGCGCCGAGGTCAAACGCCCCATTGGCCTGCGCCTGTGGTTGTCGGGCGGCTGGATTGCGCTGCTGGCGCTGGCGGCGATCTTTGCGCCCCTAATCGCGCCGCACGATCCTCTGGCGCAAGATCTGTTTCTGGGGCGCATGCCGCCGTTCTGGATGGACGGGGCCGAACCGGGGTACTGGCTGGGCACCGACAGCCTTGGCCGGGACGTGCTGTCTCGGATCATCCATGGTGCGCAGATCGCGATGATCGTGGCATTGGTGGCGGGCACGATCACCTGCGTCATCGGGGCGAGCCTGGGGTTGATGGCCGGGTACTACCGCGGCTGGGCCGACCGCGTGATCAGCCGGCTTGTCGACATCTGGATGGCCTTTCCGCCGGTGCTGTTCGCAATCCTTCTGATCGCGGTGCTTGGCCCCGGCCTGATGTCGATCATCATTGCCATCATTGTGATCGACTGGACCCGCTTCGCGCGCGTGATACGGGCCGAGGCCCTGACGCAAGGCGCCATGGATTACGTCGCCAGCGCGCAGGTTGCCGGTCGCACGCGGTTCAGCACGATGTTGGCCGAAATTCTGCCCAACGTACTGCCCACGGTGGTGGCTCTGCTCACGCTGGAAATGGGCATTGCCGTGATTGTCGAGGCGATTCTGAGTTTCGTGAACCTGTCGATTTCTACCGACAGCCCCACATGGGGCGGCATGATCGCCGAGGGCCGCACATCAGTCCATCAGGCCTGGTGGGTTCTGGTCTTCCCGCTGGTGGCGCTGTTTCTGACCGTGCTCAGCTTTTCGCAATTGGGCGAAGGATTGAAAGACCGCTTCGACCCGGTGCTGCGATGAGCGCGTATCTGTCCATCCGAAATCTGACCGTCCGGCTGAAGAACGGGCCGGTGATCCTGCGGTCAGTGTCGCTGGAGGTGGCGGCGGGACAGGTGCATGGTCTGGTTGGGGAATCCGGGGCCGGCAAATCAATGATCGGCAAGACCTTGCTGGGCACGCTTCCGCGCGCGATGGAGATAACGGCGGGCGAGATCTGGCTGGACGGAACCGAGCTTTTGTCGCAGTCACCCGCTGACCGGCGCCGGCGCATCGGCGCAACGGCGGCCCTGATCCCGCAGGACCCTCTGACCGCGCTCAACCCCTCCAAACGCATCGGTCCGCAGATCACCCGGCGCCTGGTCGATATCCTCGGCTGGACTGCGGCGGATGCCGATGCGCGCGCGCGCGAATTGCTTGATGAGGTCCAGATTCCCCAGATCTCCCGGGTAATGCGCAGCTATCCGCATGAGCTGTCGGGCGGCATGCGCCAGCGCATCCTGATCGCCTCGGCCTTTGCCGCCGAACCCAAGCTGATCATTGCGGACGAGCCAACCACGGCGCTGGACGTCACTGTCCAAAAACAGATCCTGCGCCTGATACGGAACATGCAGCACCGCCACGGCACAGCGCTGTTGTTCGTCACACATGATCTGGGCGTGGTCTCGAAAATCTGCGACACGCTGTCTGTGCTGTACGCAGGCAAAGTGGTGGAAGAGGCCCGTATGCAGCGGTTCTTCATGCGGCCCATTCACCCCTATTCGCAAGCGCTTCTGGCCGCGACGCCCTCCTATCTGGACCCTGAAGGCAGTCTGATGCCGGTGCCGGCCAATGTGATCGATGCGGTAGAGGAGGAAGTGCGGTTTCACGACATAAGGGCGGGCACCCGATGATGTACGAAATCCGAGATCTGCGGCTGTCGTTTCCGGACCTCGCGCATAAACCGCTCCTGGGCGCCGCGCCACGGGTCGAAGTCTTGAAAGGCATCAGTTTCGATTTGCCCAAGGGCACCGTGCTGGGGATCGTCGGCGGGTCGGGCTCGGGCAAGTCCACGCTGGGCCGGGCGATGCTTCGGCTGCTGAAACCCGATGCCGGATCGATCCGGTTCGACGGCACCGACATCACTCACATGGACGAAGACGCGCTGCGCGGCATGCGCCGGCGGTTCCAGATGATCTTTCAGGATCCCATGTCCTCTCTGAACCCGCGCCGCCGGGTGGGCGGTCTGATCGCCGGACCGATGCGCCTGCATCGCATGGACAATGTCGACGCGCGGGTGAAAGAGGCGCTCGACATGGTCGGTCTGCCACAGTCTTTCGCCGCCCGCTATCCGCATGAACTCAGCGGCGGCCAGCGTCAGAGGGTGGGCATTGCCCGCGCGATCGCGTTGCGGCCGGATTTCATCCTCGCCGATGAAATCGTGTCGGGCCTCGATGTATCCTCGCAAGCCCAGGTTTTGAACTTTCTGGGTGAGCTGGTGCGCGATCTTGGCCTTACCCTTGCCTTCATCAGCCATGATCTGTCCGTCATCCGCCGCCTTTGCACGCGGGTTCTGGTGCTTCACCAGGGTGAGATCGTCGAAGAAGCGGACACGGCCCAATTGTTCGACGCACCCAGGGCGGACTATACGCGCGAGCTGCTGTCGGCGATCCCGCTGCCCGATCCGCACCAGCGCTGGGTCTGAAGCGCGTGCGCATCGCGCGCAAGCAGCCGGCCCGCCCCAAGAACATCCGGGAGAATTCGGTGTTGCCGGTGGTTCCTTCGTCTTCATACAACACCGCCTCTTCGCTGGGCCGACTGGCTCTCATCGTCCTGTTGTCACGGATCCAGCTCAACTGCGAAGTCAGGGGGGGGTGGCGGTGCTGGCAAACCAGTTCGAACTCGTCTCTACAAGGGCGGCAGAGCTGTCCTTGTTTCGGCTCAGAGACCACACCACGCTACAAGACCAACGGCGCAGTCGAGCCCAAATACCAGGGACACCGCCGCTTTGCAGGTTTGAGACAAGCGGCGTGCCGTCCGACCGGAACACTGGTAAAAGTGCGTCAGGGGTGATCCTTGCAAACTCGTGGCATTGTTCAAAACAGGAATGGAACCAGATGTTGAGACTGATTTTTTGCCTGCGGCGACAGCCGCACCTAACGCGCGAAGACTTTCAGACCTATTGGCGCGAAACGCATGGTCCGCTGGTGGAAAAACACCGTAAGGCCCTGCGTTTTGCCGTCTACAACCAGATCCACACGATCGAAGATGCGATGGGCACGGCATTAGGAGAGATCCGCAACGCGCCAGAGCCCTTCGATGGCTTCGCCGAGATGACCTGGTCCGACCGCGCCGATCTGGACGCGGCCATGACCAGCCCTGAAGGCCGCGCCGCGGGTCGAGAGTTGCTGGCCGATGAAAAACGCTTCATCGATCTGGCGCACTCTCCGATCAGCCTGGGTCAGGTCGCTTTTGGCCTGACCTCGGACTGAAAGGCGCTCAGCCCTCCTGAGCTTTCGTCCAATCGCGCTTGAGCTTTTTGGCAAGGCTCCATTTATGCACCTCGGTCGGGCCGTCATAGATGCGGAAGGCGCGGATTTCACGAAAGACCTGTTCGACGATGGTATCGCCGGTCACGCCCTGCCCGCCCATGCATTGCACGCAGCGATCGGCCACACGCATCAGCGCCTCGGACACGGCCACCTTCGCCATCGAACTTTCGACCGTGCCGCGCGCGCCGCTGTCCAGCACGTCAGCACACCAATAGACCATCAACTCGGCCTGCTTCAGGTCCATCAGGTTTTCGGCCAGCATGAAGCCCACGCCTTCGTGGTCGATCAGTGGCTTGCCAAAAGCCTGCCTTCGGTTGGTGTAATCCACGGCAATCTCGTGCGCGCGGATGCAGGCCCCCAGCCAACGCATACAATGGCTCAGCCGCGCCGGCGCCAGTCGGACCTGCGCATAGCGGAAGCCTTCACCCGCCTCGCCCAGCATCTGATCGGCGGGCAGGCGCAGGTTGTCGATGCTGACCACGGCATGACCGCCAGGCATGGAGCTGTCGATCGTGTCCATCACCCGTTCGATCCGCACATCCGGATGCGGCAGATCGACCAGGAACATGCAGGCCCCTTCCTCGGCCTTGGCCATGATGATGCCCATGCCCGCCCCATCGGCACCGGTGATATAGGTCTTGCGACCATTGATGACCCAGTGATTGCCATCCGGTTTGCAGGTGGTCAGCATCATCGACGGGTCCGATCCCGCGCCGCCATCCTCGGCCGGTTCGGTCATGAAAAAGGCCGAGCGGATCTCTCCAGTGATCATCCGGTCCAGGAACCGCTCTTTCAGCTCGGGCGAGGCGACCTTGCCCAGAAGGTACATGTTCCCTTCGTCCGGCGCACAGGTATGGCACGCCAGAGGCCCCAGTGGCGACAGGCCCGAGCGGATCAGCACCGCCGCCGTTTCGCGCTGGGTCAGGTGGCCACCATCCTCCAGAATATGCGGCGTCATCAGGCCCGCCTCCCGCGCCAGTGCCTTCAGTTCCATCGACAGCTCTTCCGAAGGACCATGCGCGCCAAGGCGCGGATCACGCTCGAACGGCACTACGGTTTCCCGCACGAAGGTCTCTACCCGGTCAGCAAGGTCCAATGCACGGTCCGAGATACCGCTGCGTTCCATCGCAAAACTCATTTCGGGGCCATCCGTATTGCGCCATCCAGACGGATCGTTTCGCCGTTCAGCATGGGGTTTTCAACAATCGATCCAACAAGTTGCGCAAACTCCGCCGGATCGCCCAACCGGCTGGGGAACGGCACCTGCGCACCCAGCGAGGCGCGGATCTCCTCCGACAGCGTCTCCAGCAGCGGGGTCAGGAACAGGCCCGGCGCAATCGTCATCACCCGGATGCCATAGCGCGCCAGTTCCCGCGCAATGGGCAGGGTCATGCCAACCACCCCGCCCTTGGACGCAGAATAGGCCGCCTGCCCGATCTGGCCGTCAAAGGCCGCGACCGACGCAGTATTGATGATCACGCCGCGCTCCTCTCCCACCGGGTCGGCTTTGTGCAGGGCGGCGGCGAATTGCGACAGCACGTTGAACGAGCCGCTCAAATTCACGTTCAGCACCGTATTGAAGACTTCAAGCGACGCGGGCAGCCCGTCGCGGTCGACGACCTTGCCGGGCGGTCCGATCCCGGCGCAATTCACCAGAATGCGCGCCTTTCCGTGCAAGCCCTCGGCGGCGGCAATCGCCTCCTGCACCTCGGTTGCGTCGGTGACATCCACCTTGAAAAACGCGCCGCCGATTGCCTTGGCATGCGCCTCGCCTTTCTCAACATTCATGTCGAATATGGCGACCTTGGCGCCCGAGGCGGCCAGCTTCTCTGCCGTGGTCCCACCCAAGCCCGATGCGCCGCCTGTGACAATGGCGGCCTGTCCGTCGATCTTCATTGCGTACCCTCCCCGTCTTGCATCTCTACATCATCCTGCTGGCCTGCGCGCAACTGGTCTTCGATATCAGTGATCACACCCTGCAGTCGCCGGATCACGCGCGCGCCGTCCAGAACACCCGCCGACGGACGGTCCATGATGCCCGCCGTAAACACCGTCAGGAACTGGGCCACCTCGGCCTGTGTGTCGGGTAGGGAGTCGCGCAGCCGCGCGCTCCGCGCAAAATGCTCCAACCCGCCATAGAAGGCGTCGCGCATCACCGCCACCGAGACATCGGCGCGGATTTCGCCGCGCGATACGCCATCGCGAATGACCCCGTCAAAAACCGCAACATAGCGCCTGTTCAGCGCATAGGCTTCGGTTTCGCGGTATTCGGGCGACGGCAGATACGGCCCCATCGCCTCGGCAATCAGGGGCCATTCATCCAGCACCCGGCTGAAATGCAGCTGCGCCAGCGCTGTCAGTCGCCCCTCGGTCTCATGCGCGGCCCGCACAGCGGCTTCCGCGTCCTGTGTCAGTTCCGCGTAAAACTCACTGACCGCCGCCATAAGCAACGCCTGCTTGTTCTTGAAATAAAGATACACCGTGCCTTCGGCGAGGTTGGCCGCCTGCGCAATCGCCGTGATCTTGGCATCCTCCGGCCCCTTGTCGCGAAACACCGCCCGTGTGGCGGCAAGAATGGCGCGTTCCTTCTCTTCGACTTTCTCGCGGCGGGTCTTGGATGCGGCCTCGGGCATGGGGGCTCCAAAAAAATGAACTTGATTCATCTATACTGAATATGCTTTCATTTCAGTCCTGACGCAATACCGATTACCGAGGGGAGACGGTTCAGGGGATGCGCGAGGGAGTGATCAGGATCGGCGGCGCGAGCGGCTATTGGGGCGATGACCCCACGGCGGCGGCGCAACTGCTGGATGCCGGCGAACTGGATTATCTGGTCTTCGACTATCTGGCCGAGGTGACGCTGTCGATCATGGCGCGCGCCCGGGCCAAGGACCCTGATCAGGGCTATGCCCGCGATTTTGTCGATGTGGTGATGCGCCAGACCCTGCCCGAGATCTCGCGCCAGAAGGTGCGGGTGATTTCGAACGCGGGCGGCGTGAACCCGCAGGCCTGTGCTGCGGCGGTCCGCGCGATGGTTGCCGAAATGGGGCTGGACCTGACCGTAGCCGTGGTGCTGGGCGATGACCTGACAGAGCACGCGCCCATGCTGTCCCCGCAAGAGATGTTCACCGGCGCGCCCTTCCCCGATGCGGAGGCGGTCTTTTCCATCAACGCCTATCTCGGGGCCTTCCCCATCGCCGGGGCGCTAGAGGCCGGCGCGGATATCGTCATCACCGGGCGCTGTGTGGACAGCGCCGTGACGCTGGGGGCCTGCATCCATGCCTTCGGCTGGGGCGCGGATGATCATGACCACCTGGCCGCGGGCACCCTGGCCGGCCATATCCTCGAATGCGGCACGCAAGCGACGGGGGGCAACTTTACCGACTGGCATCTGGTGGCCGACAGCCTGGATCGCATCGGCTATCCGATCTGCGACATCTCCGCCGATGGCACGATCGAGATCACCAAGCCCGATGACACCGGTGGGCTCGTTTCGGTCGGCACCGTGGCCGAGCAGATGCTGTACGAAATCGGCGACCCTCAGGCCTATGTCGTGCCGGACGTGATCTGCGATGTCTCTGCCGTAACGCTGACGCCAGTCGCCGAAAACCGGGTGCGCCTGACCGGGGCCCGCGGCACCCCGCCAACCACCGACTACAAGGTCTCGGCCACCTATCTGGATGGCTGGCGCGTGGGCAGCACCGCGACGTTTTATGGCAGCGACGCCGCCGCCAAGGCGCAGGCCTTTTGCGACGCGGTGTTTTCGCGGGCCCGCATGGCGCTGCGGCGGATGAACCTTGCCGATTTCACCGAAACCAGTGTCGAGATCCTTGGCGCGGGCAGTCAGACCGGCAATGCGGCCATGGCGGGGGAGGCAACCGAGGTCGTCGTCAAATACGCCGCCCGCCATCCCGACAAACGCGGATTGGACGTACTGTTGCGCGCGGCCTCGGGGATGGGTCTCTCCGCGCCTCCGGGGCTTTCGGGTTTTTTTGGCACGCGGGCGCGGCCCTCGCCGCTGGTCCGGCTCTTTTCCTTCCTTTTGCCCAAGGCGAATGTGCCGGTCGAGATTGACCTTGGTAACACTCGCCTGCCCTGCGCCGTGGCGGAGGGTCAGGCCTTTGACCCCGATACGCTCACCCGCCCGACGCCGCCAAACCGCCCGCTCGCACCTGTCGATCCGGTCACCGTGCCGCTGGAAAGGCTGGCCTGGGGGCGCAGCGGCGACAAGGGTGACAGCGCCAATATCGGCATCATCGCGCGGACGCCCGACGCCCTGCCCCACATCTGGCACAGCCTGGACGAAACAACCCTCCAAGACCGCTTCGCGCATGTTCTGGAGGGAGAGGTCACGCGCTATCTCCTGCCCGGCTGCAACGCCATGAACGTGGTTCTGACCCGTGCTCTGGGCGGCGGCGGCGTGGCAAGCCTGCGCAACGATGCCTTGGGCAAAGGCTTTGCCCAGATCCTTTTGCAAACGCCGGTGACGGTGCCCAGATCGCTTTTGGAGGCTCTGTCGTGACCCCCTTTACCACCATTATTGACCCCAAGTCCGACGCCTTCCAGCGCAACCGCGCCGACATGCTGGCGCTGATGGACAAGGTGCACGACCTGAAAGCCCGCGCAGCCGCCCTCTCCGAACGCCGCCGCCCGCGCTTTGACGAACGCGGTCAGCTGACCCCGCGCGAACGGTTACACCGCCTGTTGGATCCCGGCATGCCCTATCTGGAGCTTTACGCGCTGGCCAATTACCTTGTGGACACCGCTGATCGGGACGCATCCATCCCCGGCGCAAGCGCACTGTCGGGCATCGGGTTCATCAACGGCACCCGCTGCGTGATCTTCGTGGATGACAGCGGCATTGCGGCAGGCTCTGCCGTGGCCAAGACCTCGGACAAATTTCAGGCCTGCCTGGATATCGCGATGCGGTACAAACTGCCCTTCGTGCATCTGGTGGAAAGCGCGGGCGCGGATCTGTTGCAATATGCCGTTGAAAGCTGGGCCTTTGCGGGCCGCATGTTCTGCAAACTGGCACAGCTGAGCGCGACGGGCATTCCGACAATCGCCGTCCTGCACGGCCCCGCAACAGCCGGGGGGGCCTATATGCCGGGGCTCAGCGACTATGTGATCTCCGTCAAAGGGCGCGGGCGGGCCTCCCTGGCCGCCGCTGCGCTTGTCCGCGCCGCAACCGGTGAGGAAACCAATGAGGAAGATCTGGCCGGCACCGAAATGCACGCCACCGTCTCGGGCCTTGTGGAATACAGCGCCGAGGACGATGCCCACGCCCTGCTGATCGCGCGCAATCTGGTCAAGCGGCTGGATTGGAACAAAAACTCCGCGCCCGGCTCCATGCGCGCCTATGATCCCCCCACGCTCGACCCGGATGAGATCGCGGGGCTGGTGCCGGTGGATTATCGCAAAAGCTATGACGTGCGTGAGGTGATCGCGCGGATCGTGGACGGGTCCGTCTTTGAAGAGTTCAAGCCGCGCTATGGCGCCTCCACCGTTTGCGTGCAGGCAGCCCTTTTTGGCCGGGCTTGCGGGATCGTCGGCAATAACGGCCCGATCGACCCCAACGGCGCCACCAAAGCGGCGCAGTTCTTCCAGCTTTGCGATCAGGCCGATATGCCGGTGATTTTCCTGTCGAACACAACCGGCTACATGGTGGGCCGCGATTATGAGCGCGCGGGCATGATCAAACATGGCGCCAAGATGATCCAGGCGGTGTCCAACCTGCGGGTGCCGCGGATCACCCTCTATATCGGGGCCAGCTTCGGCGCAGGCAATTACGGGATGTCGGGCGTGGGATTCGCGCCGGATTTCCTGTTTTCCTGGCCCAACGCCACCACCGGCGTGATGGGCGGCCAGCAGGCCGCCCTGACCATGGATCAGGTGGCGCGTGGCAGTGCGGCAAGGCGCGGCGTTGAGGTGGATGAAGACCAGCTCACCCAGCAGAAAGAGCGCCTGATCGCCCATTTCGACGGCCAATCGGATGCGCTTTATACCTCGGGGCGGATGCTGGATCAGGGCATCATCGACCCGCGCGACACCCGCAAGGTTCTGGGCTTTGCGCTGGAAACCTGCGCCGAGGCGCGGCGGCGGACCGTGCGCCCCAACGCCTTTGGCGTGGCGCGGATGTGAGGGGGACAGGCATGAAAAACACCCCTCAAACCATAGAATTGATCCGGGATGGTCACTGGATGACCCTCCGCCTGAACCGTCCCGAACGGCGCAATGCCATGACCCGGCAGATGACGTCTGAGTTGACCGAGGCGCTGCTGGCTCTGCGCGAAGATCGCACCGTGCGCGGCATCACCCTGCGCGGCAATGGCGGATGGTTCTGCGCCGGGGGCGATCTGGCGGAATCCAAGGCCGATTTCCAAAGCGGCCCGCCCGACCGCGCCGATATCGAGGCCGCCAGCCGCGCGGCAGGCACGCTTTTTCACCTGCTGGATCGGATGCCTCAGGTCACGGTCGCGCTGGTCGAAGGCGGCGCGATGGCCGGTGGGCTGGGGCTGATGTGCGCCTGCGATATCTCCGTCGCGACCGAGGACGCGGCCTTTGCCCTCACCGAAACCACGCTGGGCATCCCACCGGCCCAAATCGCACCTTACGTGCGCGCACGGGTCGGCCTGGCCAAGGCGCGCCAACTGATGCTGACCGCCCCGCGCTTTACCGGTTTGGACGCCGGTAAACTGGGCCTCGTCAGCACCGTGGTTGCGGATGCCGAGGCGCTGGACGCCGAAGAAGCCAAGCTGCGCGAGGCGCTGCGCCGCTGCGCCCCCGGCGCCGTGGCCGTGACCAAGGACATCCTGCTGGGTCAGGCCGATGATAAGGACGCCGGCATCGCCACCGCCGCCCGCGCCTTTGCCGGGTGCATCCTGTCTGAGGAAGGCCGCGAAGGCATCGCCTCGTTCTTTGAAAAACGCCCGCCCTCCTGGGCCCGCGCGCCGGAGGATCAGGCATGAGCCGTTTCTCCTCCATCCTCGTCGCCAACCGGGGCGAGATCGCCCTGCGCGTCATCCGCACCGCCCGCGCGATGGGCTATCGCACGCTGGCCGTTTATTCCGAGGCCGACGCGGGCGCACCGCATGTACGCGCAGCCGATGACGCGGCCTGCATCGGCCCGGCCCCCGCCACGCAAAGCTATTTGTCGATCGAGGCCATTCTCAAAGCCGCGAAAGAGCTTGGGGCCGAGGCGATCCACCCCGGCTATGGCTTCCTGTCGGAAAGCGCCGAGTTCGCCCGCGCCTGCGATGACGCCGGGCTGGTCTTCATCGGCCCGCCCGCCGAGGCCATCGCGCTGATGGGCAACAAGGCCGAGGCCAAGCGGCGCATGCTGGCCGCGGGCGTTCCTTGCGTGCCGGGATACGAGGGTGAAGACCAGTCCGAAGCCGCCCTTCTGGCCGCAGCCGAAAAGATCGGCGCGCCGCTCATGGTCAAGGCGGCAGCGGGCGGTGGCGGCCGGGGCATGCGGCTGGTGGAGGATCTGAAAACGCTGCCCAAGGCGCTCAGCGCCGCCGCGTCGGAGGCGGAAAACGCCTTCGGTTCGGGCGAGTTGATCCTGGAAAAGGCGATCCTGCGGCCCCGCCATGTGGAGGTGCAGGTCTTTGCCGATGACCATGGCACCACCGTTCATATGGGCGAACGCGATTGCTCGGTACAGCGCCGGCACCAGAAGGTGGTCGAAGAGGCCCCCTGCCCCGTGATGACGCCCAAACTACGCGCCGATATGGGCGCCGCTGCGGTAGAGGCCGCCTGCGCCATCGGGTATCGCGGCGCAGGCACGGTGGAGTTCCTGCTGGGCGATGACGGGCAGTTCTATTTCCTTGAGATGAACACTCGCCTGCAGGTGGAACATCCCGTCACCGAACTGGTGACTGGCCTCGACCTGGTCGAGTTGCAGTTGCGCGTGGCCGAAGGCCGCCCGCTGGGGCTGACGCAGGACGACATCCGCCTGAACGGCCACGCCATCGAGGTCCGGCTTTACGCCGAGGATCCGGCAAAGAACTTCCTGCCTCGCACCGGGCATATTCGCCTTTGGGAACCGGCCCATTCAGATGGGTTGCGTTTCGATATGGGCGTCGAGACGGGGCAAGAGATCTCACCCTTCTACGACCCGATGATCGGCAAGATGATCGCCTGGGGTCCTGACCGCGAGGCCGCGCGACGCCAGCTGGTGGGCGGGTTGAAAGACAGCCTGCTGATCGGTCTGACCACCAACCAGCGCTTCCTGATCGACGTGCTGGAGGACACCGCCTTTGTCGACGGTCAGGCCACCACCGCCTTTATCGATGAACAGTTCCCGAAAGCCCGCCGCGCCGCGCCTGAGGCGACGCTGCAAGACGCCGCTTGCGCCGCGGCCCTGCTTTATCGGCTGGAACGCGACACGCATCACGCAGCCAGCCTGGGCGTCCCGGCAGAGCTTCTCAACTGGGCCAGCGGTGGGCCAATGCCCACCCGGTTCGTGATGGGCGCGGGCGACACGCGCTTTGACGTGACAGTGACACCAGATAAAGACGGGCTTTTGCGGATCGAGGCAGGCGAAACGCGGCATATGATCGAGGTGCTGACCCTCACCGACACCCGCTGCACAGTGCGGCTGGATGGAAAATCCCGCTCCATGGGATACATTTGGCAGGACGGGGGCGCGATCACCTTGTCGCGCGACGGGAGAGTCCATGACTTTCAAAACCAGATCGCGCTGGCGGCTTCCGCGGAAGACGCCGCCGGCAGCGGGATCATCGCGGCCCCGATGCCCGGTCTGGTGCTGGAGGTTTCCGTCGCCGTCGGCGCAAAGGTCGCCAAGGGCGATGTGCTGGCGGTGATCGAGGCGATGAAGATGCAGCATGAGATCCGCGCCGACATGGACGGTGTCGTGGCGGCGGTCGACGCGGCGCAGGGTTTGCAGGTCACCGCCGGAGACAGGCTGCTGCAGATCGACGGGGATGGATAAGATGACGGAAACCTCAGCCGATAAACTGGCCGCCCTGCAGGCCGCGCGCGACGCGATCAGCGATGCGGGCCGGCCCGAGGCCGTTGCCAAGCGTCGGGCCGTTGGAATGGCCACCGCGCGCGAGCGGATCGACAAGCTGTTTGATCCGGGCAGTTTTCAGGAAATCGGCGGGTTGGTGGAGCCGGATCGCGGGCATGAGATGAGCCGCGATCTGGTTGCCCCGGCAGATGGCGCGGTCACCGGAACGGGCCGCATCGGCGGGCGGCCAGTCAACGCGCTGGCGCAGGATTTCACCGTACTGGGTGGCTCCATCGGCACGGTGGCGGATGCCAAATGCGGGCGGCTGGTCAAATTCAGCCGCGAGCGCGGCCAGCCGATGGTAATGCTGCTCGAAGGCGGCGGGCACCGCATTCAGGACGGCATGAACGCCGCGCATTTCGCCGCCGCCTCGCCGGTCTTTCGCGAATTGGCCTCGCTCTCGGGATGGGTGCCGATGGTGACCGCGATCATGGGTCAAGGTTTTGCTGGGCCAACCGCCTATGCCTCGCTTTGCGATTTCGTGGTGATGCTGCGCGGCAAATCAACCATGGGGATCGCGGGCCCCGCGCTCGTCAAAGCGGGCACCACGACCGAGATCACGAAGGAAGAACTGGGCGGCGCGGATCGCCAGGCCGACGCGCAGGGTATCGCCGATCTTGCGGTGGAGACAGAGGAAGAGTGCCTGAACGCCATCGCCCGGTTCCTCTCCTACCTGCCGCAAAACGCGGGCGAAGCGCCCCCGGTGATCCCCTGCGACGACCCCGCCGACCGGCGCGACGATGGGCTGCTGGATCTGGTGCCTGCAGACAGCCGCAAGGTCTACAACATGAAAAAGGTGATCCAGGCGATCGCCGACACAGGCAGCGTGTTCGAGCTGAAACCCGGATACGCCCGCAACATGATCACCGCCTTTGCGCGCCTCGGCGGGCGGCCCGTGGGCATCTTCGCCAACCAGCCGATGCGCAAGGGCGGCATTCTGGACGCGGCCGCCTGCGAGAAGGCCGCGCATTTCATCGCCATGTGCGATGCGTTTGGCCTGCCGCTTGTGTCGCTCATCGACATTCCGGGCATCTCGATCGGCCCCGCGGCCGAGGATACCGGGCTGGGCCGCCGCAGCGGGCGGCTGTTTTTCGAGATGGGGATTGCCACCGTGCCGTTGGCCTCGGTCGTGCTGCGCAAGGGCTATGGCGGGGGGTACTATGCCATGGGCGGCGGACGCGCTTTTGACGCCACCATCGCCCTGGGCTGGCCCACGGCCGAGATCTGCGCCATGTCCATCGAAGGCGCGGTCGACGTGGCCTACCGCAAGGATTACGAGGCCGCGCCCGACCCGCAGGCGCGCCGGACCGAGCTGATTGAGATGATCCGGGGCCAGACCAGCGCGCTGGATGCGGCCAGCGGTTTCGGCCTCGATGACATCATCGACCCGCGCGACACGCGCCGCATCCTGATCGACACATTCGCCAACAGCCCCGCGCGCCGCGCCGATCCTGCGCCAGCGCGGCTGAGACCGATATCGCCCATTTGAGACCGGAGAGAAGATGAGCCTGATCAATGTTGAATCCGAACTGGCCGGTACCGTCTGGTCCATCCCCGTCTCTCCCGGTGAGACGGTCGAAGAAGACGACCCGCTGGTGATGGTTGAATCGATGAAGATGGAGATCCCGATTTCCGCCCCGCGCGACGGCGTGGTGAAGGAAATCAAAGTCGCCGAGGGCGATCTGATCAGCGCTGGTCAGGTCGTCGTGATACTGGAAAGCTGACATGCCAAACCCGCAGGAAAAGGGGAACTGACCATGCCCGAAGCCTATATCGTCGCCGCAACCCGCACCGCCGGAGGCCGCAAGGGCGGCCAGCTTTCCGGCTGGCATCCGGTCGATCTGGCCGCACAGGTGCTGGATGATCTTGTCCGCCGCACCGGCGCTGACCCTGCCCGCATCGATGATGTGATCATGGGCTGCGTCTCCCAGATCGGAGAGCAATCCACCAACGTGGCGCGCGGGGCTGTGCTGGCTTCGTCCCTGCCCGAGACGGTGCCCGCAACTTCGGTCGACCGGCAATGCGGATCCTCGCAACAGGCGCTGCAATTCGCGGCCCAAGCGGTGATGTCGGGCACGATGGACTGCGTGATTGCGTCTGGTGTGGAAAGCATGAGCCGCGTGCCCATCGGCACGCCGATGGACCTGCCCGAAAAGGCGGGGCTTGGGTTCTACAAAAGCCCGTTGATGGAAAAACGGTACCCTGATGTCTTCTTCAGCCAGTTCACCGGGGCCGAGATGGTCTGCAAGAACTGGGATCTGTCACGCGAAGACATGGATCGTTTCTCGCTGGAAAGCCATCAGAAGGCCGCCGCTGCCACCAAGGCGGGCAAATTCACGGACGAGATCGTGGCGGTGGAACAGCGCCTCCACGACGGATCGGTGCCCGGCCCGATGGCCGAGGCGGATGAAGGCATCCGCTATGACGCCAGTTACGAGGCGATCTCTCAGGTCCGGCTGTTGCAGGAGGGCGGACGTTTGACCGCCGCGTCGGCCAGCCAGATTTGCGACGGGGCTGCCGGTCTGATGGTCGTCAGCGAAAAGGGGCTGAAAGACCTAGGCGTCGAGCCGCTGGCGCGCATCCACCACATCTCGGTCCACGGGGGCGACCCGGTGGTGATGCTCGACACACCCATTGCGGCGACCAAGCGGGCGCTGGACCGGGCAGGCATGAGCATCGACGACATCGACCTTTACGAGGTAAACGAGGCCTTTGCCTCGATCCCGATGGCCTGGATGAAAGGCGTCGATGCTGACCCTGAGCGGCTGAACGTGCATGGCGGTGCCATTGCCCTGGGCCACCCGCTGGGCGGATCGGGGGCCAAGCTGATGGTGACGCTGGTGCACGCCCTGAAAGACCGCGGCAAACGCTATGGCCTGCAAACCATGTGCGAAGGCGGCGGGCAGGCCAATGTGACCATCGTCGAAAGGCTCTGACACCACCGGCCGCGCAATTTGGGAGGAGAGCGCGTTGGACCACCTGAAATCGGAATTCCTGTTCGAGATGTCGGCCGAGATCGAGCCGCCCCAACCCGTGGGCGCCACCCCGGCCGGCAAACGCTATATCGCCTATGTGCGCGGCGGCACGTTCGAAGGCCCGCGCCTGAAGGGTCGCGTCCTGCCGGGCGGCGGTGACTGGGTGTTGGTGCGGTCTGACCGCGTGTTCCAACTGGATGTGCGCATCACGCTGGAAACCGATGATGGCGCGCTGATCTACACCACATATCGCGGCGCGCGGCACGGCTCGGCCGATGTCATGCGCCGGATCGCCGCCGGAGAGCCCGTGCGCGCAGACGAGTATTACTTCCGCACCACGCCCTATTTCGAAACCGGGGCGGACACCTATGCCTGGCTCAATGGCATCGTTTCCGTCGGCATCGGCCAGGACCGGCCCGGCGGCGTCACCTACCGCGTGCATCAGATCCTCTAGGCCCCCACCAGAAAGGAGATCACACCATGGTTTACGACCCGCGCATACCCGCCAAGGAAGAGTGTGTTCTGGCCTATCAATTGGAACATTGGGCGGCCCGCAAACCCGATGATCTCTTCGTCAGTTTCGAAGGTGGCCCACGGTGGAGCTGGGCCGAAACCCTCGATCAGACCCGCCGCGCCGCCGCAGCCTTTCAGGCGATGGGCGTGAAAAAGGGCGATCACGTCCTCTCGTGGCAGCCCAACTCATGGGAGGCGCTGCTGACATGGTTCGGGCTGAATTACCTCGGCGCGGTCTATGTGCCGGTCAACGTGGCCTATAAAGGCGCGCTCTTGGAACATGTGGTCAAGCTGTCGGACGCCAAACTGATGGTCTGCCATGCCGATCTGCTGGACCGTCTGGCCCAGATCGATTGCGGGGTTCTCTCGGACGTGATCGTCACCGGTGGTGAGGCCACGCTGGACGGGTTCACCTGCCACCCCGCCAGCGCCCTGCAAGCCGATACCGGCCTGCCCGGCATTCCCGAAGAGATCGCGCCTTGGGACACGCAATACATCATCTTCACCTCCGGCACGACCGGACCCTCCAAAGCCGTGCTGTCCTCTTATGTGCAGGGTCACGCCATGGGTCCGGTGGCGCATGACTACACCGAGGAAAGCGATCATACGCTGGTCAACCTGCCGCTTTTTCATGTGGGCGGAACGGTCTTTTTCAACATCGCGCTTGGCACCGGCAGCTCCTGCCATCTGGATACGCATTTCAAAACAGATGTCTTCTGGGACACGGTGCGGCGCGAAAAGATCACCAACACCCTGCTTCTGGGCGCGATCATCACCTTTCTCAACGGGCTGCCCGAACGCGATGACGATCAAGATCATACGCTGAAAAAATCCATCTGCGTGCCGTGGAACGACGATGCGCGCAAGCTGGGCAAGCGGCACGGCATCACGGTGCGCACCACCTTCAACATGACCGAGATTTCCTCGCCCATGGTGTCAGACCCCTACCCGCCTGAAAACGGCACCTGCGGCGTGCTGCGCCCCGGGGTCGAGGCGCGCGTGGTGGATGAAAACGACTGCGAGCTGCCCCCCGGCGTCGCGGGTGAACTGATCGTGCGCACCGATACGGTCTGGGGGCTGAACCACGGCTATTACAAAAACCCCGAAGCCACGGCCAAAGCCTGGCGCAATGGCTGGTTCCACACGGGCGACGCGTTCAAATACGATGAGGCCGGGTATTTCTATTTCGTCGATCGCATCAAAGACGCGATCCGGCGGCGCGGCGAAAACATCTCGTCATTCGAGGTGGAGGCCGAGGTGAACGCCCACCCCGATGTCGCCGAAAGCGCCGCCGTCCCGGTGCCCAGCGCCTTCAACGAAGACGAGGTTCTGGTCGTCGTCGTCCCAGCCAAGGGCCGCACGATCGACCCCGAAGCACTGTTCGACCATCTGCGCGACCGCATGGCCCATTTCATGCTGCCGCACTACATCCGCGTGATCGACGATCTGCCAAAAACACCCACCCAAAAGGTGCAGAAACACATCCTGCGCGATGCAGGGGTGACCAAGGATACCTGGAACAGGGAAGCCGCCGGCATCACCGTCAAACGCGAGAAGATCGGCAGCTAGCGCGGCCGCACCAGGTCGTGATCAGATGGGAGGATGACACAAAAAAGAACACCAAGGCGCAGTTTACCAAGCAATCGTTTGGTTGACTAAATGCCGCATCTCACTGACACTCACCTGCAAGGCCAGACCGACGCTGCACATAAATCCGGTCTTGCAAAAATAAAACCGTGCAGCGCTTTAGCGGAGCTTGCTCCGGCAAATGCTTAGGGAGGAAAAGCATGACACTCAATCGCCGTAAGTTCTTGAAAACCGGGGCCATTGCGGCGCCTGCCGCACTGGCTGCGCCGGCATATGCGCAAGGCAAACGCACCCTGCAGATGGTCATGTCCTGGCCACATAATTTCCCCGGCCTGGCCTCGATGGCCTATAATTTCCGGGATTTCCTCGATCAGATGACCGACGGCGAACTCACCGTCGATGTCGCCGCAGCAGGCGAGCTGGTGGCCAGCTTCGAGGTCTATGACGCCGTGGGCTCAGGTGCTGCAGACTGTCTGCACTCCACCCCCGTCTACCTGACCGGCCAGTGGCAACCGGCGGCTTTCTTTTCGCAGATCCCGTTTGGCCTCACTGCGGTCGAACATATGGGCTGGATGTATCACGGCGGCGGTCAGGAGCTGCAGCAAAAAGCCTTCCGCGAAATGGTCGGCGTGATCCCCTTCACCTGCGGCCAGACCGGCATCCAGATGGCCGGTTGGTTCAACAAGGAAATCAACAACCTCGAAGACCTGCGCGGCATCACCATGCGCATCCCCGGTCTGGGTGGCGAGGTCATGCGCCGCGTGGGCGCCAACGCGGTGCTGATCCCCGCGCAAGAGGTGTTCCCGGCGCTGCAATCGGGTGCGCTGGATGCGACCGAGCTGCAGGGCCCGTGGCTGGATACCGTGTCGGGCTTCTACCAGCACGCCAAATTCTACTATGCGCCGGGCTTCCAGGAGCCCAACTCCGCCGGTGAAATCGCCATCAATGCGGATGTCTGGGATGAGCTGGGTCCGAAAAACCAGGCCATCGTCCAGCGCGTGATCGAATCCATCAACTCGATCAACGTCGGCGCATGGGCCTACAACAACGCCCAGTTCTTCCAGACGCTGAAGAACGAGCATAACGTCGATGTGCGCAGCTATCCGCAGGATGTGATCGACGCACTGGTCGAAAAATCCGCCGAAACCGTCGCCGAGCTGGGTGAGGTCGATGAGATGTCGGGCGAAATCTATGCCAGCTATTCGGATTACCTGAACAAGGCTGTCGAGTATTCGATGGCGGCCGAGGTGCCGTTCTATCGTGCCCGCGCCCAACAGGCCGAGGCGATGAAAGGCTGATCTCGCACCCTATCGCGCATCCGCCAAGTGCGGGTGCGCGCCTATCTTCAAGGCATGTGAACCCTCTCAATGCTCCTTATCGCCGACATGATTGACCGGATCACCGTTCTGGTGGGCAAAGTGCTGGCCTGCCTGATGATCCCGCTTGTGCTGCTGGTCTTTGCCAATGCGGTCCTGCGTTATGTCTTCGGGCTGGGCCATGTGTGGCTGTTCGAGGCGATCGGTTATTGTTTTGCCATCCTTGCGGTGGGCCTTGCCGGTTGGGCCATGAAGGAAAACGAACATGTGCGCGTGGACATCTTCTATTCGATGATGAGCCGCCGAAAGAAGGCGATCATCGACATCCTTGGCACGGTGTTTTTCATCGGCCCCTTCTTGTGGCTCATGTGGGATCGGTCGCTGCCATATGTGCAACGGTCCTGGAAAACCCGCGAAGGGTCGATGGAAATCTCGGGCATTCCCTATGTCTGGCTTCTGAAGACCTGCCTTTTGATGTTCTGCGTCGTGCTGGGGCTGGCGGCCATCGCCTTTGTGCTCCGTGCGCTCAATGACGTGATCACCGGCGGAGAGGACACACCGTGATCGACTGGCTGATGACCCATCCGGATATCTGGATGTTTATCGTAACGATCGGCCTGATGCTTCTGGGCTTTCCGGTCGCCTTCACTCTGGCCGGTGTGGCGCTGGGATTTGCCTTTCTGGCGGGCGAGCTGGGTCTTTTCCGCGTCGCCACGTTGAATTTCCTGCCGCAACGGGTCTGGGCCGTTCTGAACAACAGCGTCATCGTTGCGGCCCCGCTCTTCATTTTCATGGGGCTTTTGCTGGAACGCTCCAAAGTGGCCGAACAGATGCTGACCGCCATGGCGCGGCTCTTCGGCGAAAAACCTGGCGGCCTTTTGATCGCCACCACGCTGGTGGGCGCGCTGATGGCGGCATCCACCGGCATTGTGGGGGCGACGGTCGTGACCATGGGCGTGCTGGCGCTGCCCGTGATGCTGCGCAACGGCTATGACCCGGCCAGCGCCTCGGGCGCGATCTGTGCGGCGGGTACGCTGGGCCAGATCATTCCGCCGTCTATCGTGCTGGTGTTTTTGGGCGATTTCCTGACCTTCGCGAACCAGCAAGCCAACCTGACCATGGGCAATCCGTCGGGCCGCAGCGTCGGTGTGGCGGATCTGTTCGCCGGATGCCTGATCCCCGGTCTGATCCTGGTGGGGCTCTATCTGCTGTGGCAGCTGACACTCACCTGGCGCAATCCGCACATGGCCCCCGCCCTGCCCCCCGAAGCCATCCGCCTTGACGCGCAAGGCGTCGAGATGGAGGCCGAGACCACCGCCCAACTGATCATCCGCGCGCTCGCCGCACCCCTTCTTCTGATCGTCGCAGTGCTGGGATCCATCCTCGCCGGTGTCGCCACACCGACCGAAGCCTCGGGCGTGGGTGCGGTCGGCGCGCTCTTTCTTGCGGCCTGGCGCGAAAGCGCGCGCGCACGGCCTCTAATCATGGCCTCGGTCGCAAGTGCGACGATCATCGTGATCCTGTTGATGATCTTCGACATGCGCCTGGGCCGCGAGGTCACGTCTGCAGGCGAACAACTGGCGATCTGGGCCAGTTTCGCCCTCAGCGGGATCATCTGTCTGGGTGTGATCGCCAGCCTCTGGGTGACCTTCCGCAGCGGATCGCTGATGGATGTCACCTTCCGCACGGCCCGCATCACGGCAATGATCTTCACTGTCCTTATCGGTGCAACGCTCTTCACCCTCGTCTTCCGGGGATTGGGAGGCGAGGACACCATTCACGAATTCATGTCCGGCATCCCCGCAGGCCTCACCGGCGCGATGATCTTCACAATGGTGCTGATGTTCATCCTGGGCTTCTTCCTGGATTTCCTGGAAATCATCTTCATCCTCGTGCCCGTGCTCTGCCCGGTCCTGATCGTCATGGGGGCCGATCCCGTCTGGCTGGGCGTGATGATCGCGCTGAACCTGCAGACCTCGTTCCTGACACCACCTTTTGGCTTTGCGCTTTTCTATCTGCGCGGCGTCGCCCCGCCCAGCGTGGCCACGATGGAGATCTGGCGCGGTGCCACACCTTACATCGGGTTGCAGCTCTTCACCCTGTTGATCCTGGCGCTTTACCCGCCCACGGCAACCTGGCTGCCGTCGCTGATCCTGCAATGAGCTCGGGCCAGGCGCTTGAATATTGGACTGAGGACGACTAGAACTACTGTACTAATCAAACGAACGTTTGGTAGATGCGATTACTCTGGGAGGACATCACATGACCGCCGCGCATACCGCAGAGGATATCATCTATGATCCCTCGGACCCTGCCGTCATGGCCGATCCGTTCCCGGTCTATGCCCGCTTGCGCGAAGACGACCCGGTGCATTGGAGCCCCTCTCTGAAATCCTGGATCATCACGCGTTATACCGATGTGCGCGACCTGCTCTTGTCTGACGATCTGTCGGTCAAGCGGCTGACGCAGTTTTATAACGCCCTGCCGCCAGCCGATGCCGAACTGCTCAAGGACATCATCCACTATCTCAACCTCTGGCTTGCTTTCCGCGATCCGCCCGATCACACGCGCGTCCGTCGGATCATGCGCCACGCCTTCACGGCCAAGGCCATCGAAGACATGCGCCCGCAGATTATCGAGATCACGGATATGCTGCTGGACCGGCTGGAAGCCTCGGGCAAAAATGACGTGGACCTCATCCGCGAATACGCGTTGCAACTGCCCGCCTTTGTGATCATGGACCTGCTGGATGTGCCGCGCGACATGCTGGACGACTTCAAGGAATGGTCAGACGACATGGCCGTCTTCATCGGCGGCGCACGCAATTCAGGTGACAAATACGAACGCGCCGCGCGGGGTTGCCAGAAAATGTCATCCTATTTCGCCCAGCTGATCAAGGAACGCACGGAAAACCCCAAGCCCGGCTTCCTGATGGACCTGATCAACGCCCGCGACGAAGGCGACAAACTCAGCGAGGACGAGCTGATCGCCACCTGCATCCTTGTCCTTTTTGCCGGGCACGAGACGACGACCAACCTGATCGGCAACGCCACGCTTCTGCTGCTGCGCCACCCCGATCAGCTGGCCAAGCTCAAATCCGACCCCGCCCTGATCGACAGCACGATCGAAGAAGTGCTGCGCTTTGACGGCCCCACGAATGCGCTTGTGCGCGTGGCCGCGCAGGATCACGACCTGCACGGGCGGCAGATCCGCGAGGGCGAGCGTGTCTTTGTGATGGTCAATTCCGCCAACCGCGATCCGCGCATGTTTGACGATGCCGACCGCTTCGACATCACCCGCCAGCAGAACCGCCACCTGACCTTCGGACAAGGCATCCACCTATGCCTTGGCGCGAAACTCGCGCGAGAGGAAGGGCGCATCGCCGTCGAACGGCTCTTTGCCCGCTTCCCGAACCTCGCCCTGGATCCGTCTGCGCCGCCCGAATGGCTCGACGCGATGGTGCCGCGCGGCACACGCCGCCTGCCTGTCCTGTTGCGCGGCTGAACCGCGATGGCCCGCGCGCTTCCCCCACAGATCGACGGCACGCCCGCCCGCGAGGCGGCCGAGGCGCTCGCCACCCGGTGCGACACCGCCTATGAGGCCTTTGTCGAAGCCGCTCAGATGCATCCCGATCTGCCTTTCCTGTGCGTGCCGCCACGCGAGGGGCGCGCCTATCACCCGGACGGGTTTGAGGTGACCTACGGCGATGCGCTGGCACAGGTTCAGCGCCGCATCGACCGGCTGCGCGCCGCAGGCTACGGCGCGGGCCATCGCGTGGCGCTGATGCTTGATAACCGGCCCGAACATATCTTCACCCAGCTCGCGCTCTATGCGCTGCAGGCCACGCAGGTGCCGGTCAATCCCGACTATCTGGACCACGAACTCACCTACCTGCTGGAGCATTCCGAGGCCGACCTGGCCCTTGGTCTGCCCCACAATATCGATCAGCTTCAGCGTGTTGCGGGCAAGCTGGGCGTCGCGGCGGTTTTGGAGACCGATCCGCTCCCGCAAGCGCCGAGCGCGCCTCACCCCCGCGGCACCGGACAGCAGGCCGAGGCCGCGCTGATCTACACCTCTGGCACCACGGGGCGGCCTAAGGGCTGCGTGATCGATCACGAATACCATTTCGCCGTGGGCCTCGCCTATGCCCGCCTCGGCGGACGGCTGGCGCTGCAGTTGCGCGCCGACCGCATCTTTGTACCGCTGCCGGTTTTCCACGTGAACGCGGGCATCAACACGCTGACCGCGCTGATCCTGACCGGCAACTGCCTGATCCTGCCCGACCGGTTCCACCCGGCCAGCTGGTGGCAGGACATCGTCACCACCCGCGCGACCGCGATGCACTACCTCGGGATCATCCCGCCAATCCTCTTGAAACGCGACGCTGAGCCGGCCGAGGAGCAACACAATCTGCGCTTCGGCCTCGGCGCAGGGCTTGAACCGCGCATCCATCAGGAGTTCGAAGATCGCTTCGGCGTGCCCATGGTCGAGGTCTGGGGCATGACCGAAACCGGCCGCTTCCTCGGCGATTGCATCGAGCCGCGCCGCATCCACACCCGCGCCTTTGGCACAGCGACCCCTGATCTCGATGCCCGCGTCGTTGATGAGGCTGGCGCGCCCGTCCGCCCCGGCACCGAAGGCGAATTGGTCGTACGCGCCCACGGCCCCGACCCGCGCCAAGGCTTCTTCCGCGAATACCTGAAAAACCCCGACGCCACCGCCGAGGCGTGGCGCTCAGGCTGGTTTCACACCGGCGATGTGGTGGTGCAGGAACCCGACGGCATGCTGCATTTCGTGGAACGACGCAAAAACATCATCCGGCGCTCGGGCGAAAACATCTCGGCCGCCGAAGTGGAAAACGCCCTGATCGGCCATCCGGCGGTCGAGGCCGTCGCCGTCATAGGCGTTGTGGACGAGATGCGCGACGAGGAAGTGATGGCCTGCATCCTGCCCAAATCGGGCACGCCCCGCGACGCGGACACCGCTCGGGCCATCTTTGACAGCGCGCGTGAACTGGTGGCCTATTACAAGCTGCCTGGCTGGGTGGCTTTCGTCGATGATCTGCCGCGCACCGGCACGCAGAAAGTGCGCAAGGGCCTGATCTTTCCCGATGTGGACGACCCGCGCTGCGCCCCGGGCGTGGTGGACCTGCGCGATCTCAAGAAACGGAGCAAGGCATGAAACGCGCGATCTTCCGACAGCATGGCGACCCGGCCAAGGTGATCGAGATCATCGAAGAAGACGACCCCACCCCCGGCCCCGGCGAGGTGCGTGTGCGCAATCAGGTGATGACGATCAACCCCGCCGATCTACTCTCGATCGAGGGCCGTTATGGCGCCGAACCTATCACCTTGCCGGCCACTCCCGGCGTGGGGGCCTATGGTATCGTGGATGCGGTGGGCGAAGGGGTCACACGGCTTTCCGTTGGCGATGCCGTGCTGCCCGTAGGCGGTGGGTTTTGGGCCGATACCCTGATCCTGCACGAACGCATGGCGCCAAAGGCCCCGGCGGGCGCGGATCCCGAACAGGCGGCGCTGATGCGCGCCAATCCGGGCACCGCCCACCTGATGCTGAGCGATATCGTCGATCTGCAACCGGGCGATTGGGTCGTGCAGAACGCCGCCAATTCCAACGTGGGGCGCATGGTCATCCGCTTTGCCCGTGAACGCGGGCTGCATACGGTCAACATCGTCCGCCGCGCCGATGTGGCCGAGGCGCTGACGGCTGACGGCGCGGACGTCGTCATCGTGGACGAGGGCCAGGACCTCGCCGCCGCCATCACCGCTGCCGCAGACGGCGCGCCAAAACTCGCGCTGGATGCCGTGGGCGGCACCGCCACCCGCGCCCTTGGCGCCGCACTGGCCGATCGCGGCACGGTGGTGGCCTATGGCCTCCTTTCGGGCCAACCGAACGAGATGGACGCACGCGATGTCGTCTTCCGCGATGTGCGGCTGCAGGGCTTCTGGCTTTTCGATTGGTACCGCACCGCGACCCCCGAAAAGATGCGCGACCTGCATGCCTTCCTTGAGGCCAAACTGGCCGAAGGTGTGCTGCAAACGGACGTGGACGCGCGCTATCCGCTCGATCAGATCAAAGAGGCCGTCGCCCATGCCGCGCGCGGTGGCCGCAACGGAAAAATCCTTCTGGAAGGAGACCACAATGCGTGATGTTTATGTGCTTGCCACCTCCTGCACCGCCTTCGGCAAACGCCCCGGGGACAGCTTCAAAGACCTGAGTCGCGAGGCATATCTGGACGTGATCGCCGATGCCGGTTGGGACAACGGCGACGCCATCGAACAGGCCTGGTTCGGCAATTGCGGCATGGGCACCTTTGGTCAACGCAACATCCGCGGGCAGGTCTGCTTCACCCCACTGGTGCGCGAGGGGCTCTTCCCCGAACGGGTGCCCATGATCAACGTGGAAGGCGGCTGCGCGACGGCGTCAATGGCCTTCCACGGCGCGTGGAAAGACGTGGCCTCGGGCGATATGGATGTGTCTTTGGCCATCGGCGTCGAAAAAACCTTCGTGCAAGGCGACGCCGCCCGCACGCTGGAAATTTTCGAAGGCGGCATCGACCAGATGGACCCGCAGGAATGGCACGACTACTACGCCAAGCGCGGGGAAGAGGCAGGTAAACCCTTTGACCCCAACGCCGCCGGCGGCACCGTCTTCATGGACACCTATGCCATGCAGGCCGCCTGGCACATGAAGACCTATGGCACCACCCAGGAACAGATTGCCATCGCCGCATCGAAAAACCACTGGCACGGATCGATGAACCCAAAGGCGCAGTATCGCTTCGAGGTTCCGGTGGAAGAGGCTCTGGCCGATCGTGAGGTCTCCTGGCCTATCACGCGCTCCATGGCCGCGCCCATCGGCGACGGGGCGGCCGCTGCGATCCTCGTGTCGGAAGAGGTCCTTGCGCGCCAACCCAAGGACATCCGCGACCGCGCGGTCAAGGTCCGCGCTTCGGTCCTGACGGGCGGCAAGTATCGCGATCCATCCGAACCGGGCCTCAGCCGCGTGGCGGCGCAAAAGGCCTATGCCAAATCCGGGCTGACGCCAGCGGATGTTGACCTGATCGAACTCCACGATGCCACGTCGTTCTGCGAGATCTTCCAGCTGGAGATGTTGGGATTTGCCGAGGATGGCAAAGGCGGCAAGCTGGTCGAAGATGGTGCGACCAAGCTGGGCGGCCGCCTGCCGGTCAACCTGTCGGGCGGATTGGTGTCCAAGGGGCACCCGGTCGGTGCCACGGGCCTGTCGATGATCCATGAACTGGCGCTGCAACTGCGCGGCGAAGCGGGTGACCGGCAAACGGGCCGCGCGCGCATCGCGCTGGCGGAAAACGGCGGCGGTGTGATCGGCTTTGACGAGGCCGCCTGCTCTGTCATCCTTCTGGAAGCGCCCTCCGCGTGAGCCGGCTCAAGGCTCGTCGGTGATCCGCCGCGCGCCCTCTGCCCCTTCGGTCAGCAGCCGGTTTGCGTCCGGCTGCACCATCAGATCGCAGAAAAGCGTGCGTTCATCCGCAAAAGTCTCAGGCCCCGCCGACATCGCCTGACGCACAAGCCGCTTGATATGACTGGCCGCCCGCGCGGGCTTTCCCGCCATGCGCTGCGCCAGCGCCAAGGCCTCCGCCCGCGCATCGGCCACTGAGGCCGAGGCAAGGCCCGCCGCCACCATCTCATCCGGGCTCAGCGTATCGCCGGTTAGCGTCATGTGCAGCGCGCGCGACTGGCCGACAATCTGCGGCAAGCGCTGCGTGCCCCCCGCGCCCGGCAGGATGCCCAGATTGATCTCCGGCAAACCATATTCGTGATCGCCCGCCTGCACGATGCGCAGATCACAGGCCAGCGCCAATTCGAACCCACCCCCCATCGCGGTGCCGGTCATTGCCGCGATAAAAATCGTCTCGCTGCCCTCCATCAGCCGCATGGCGATATGAATGGGCGCTTCGGGCACCGGGCGGTCAGTGGTAAAAACCATCTCGCGCGCAGCCATCTGCGCGGCCTGCGGGGCCAGCACCTTCAGATCGTAATGCCGGATAAACACGCCCGGTTCAGCCCCGGACAGAACACAAACCCGGATCGACGGATCGCCTGCAATCTGCTCTATCGCCTTCAGCAGATCGGCTTCCATCGCGCGATCCATGAACCCCTGATCGGCATTGTGAAACACGATCTCTGCAATCGCGCCATTGACCGTCAAAACCGTCTGACCACCGGACATTTCACACCTCCCCAAATGCAAACCAAGCCTAGAATTTTCATCCTCGAAATTCAAACAAACAATCGGTAGAATAACGGCCAAGGCGTACATATATGCGCCTGATCACAGCCGCCCGTCTCGCCCGCGGGCCAGCAAAAAGGGAGGCCGGGTCTTTGGCACCGCAACAGGCACGTGCGCGCGCGCAAGACGACACGCAAACTCAACAGCGACCGCGTCGCAGAAACAAGCGCGAAGATGTTCTTCGCAAAGCATCTGCACTGATCGCGCGCCACGGGTTTGACGGCACCTCCATGCGCGATATCGCAGCTGCTGTCGATATGCTGCCGGGCTCGCTCTATTATCACTTCCCGTCAAAAGAAGACATGCTGCTGGCCATTCACGAGCGGGTGGTCACGGACATGATCGCCGATACCGAGGCCGCCATCGCCAAGGGCACAACGCCGTGGGATCGGCTGGAACGTGCCGCCGTCGCTCACCTGAAGGCGCTTCTGGGCAGCGGCAATCTGGTCACGATCATCTCACCCAATTTCGCCGAGGACCGTGAAGAGCTGAACCAGAAGCTCAAAGCGCATCGCCGCGAATATGAGGAGATCTTCAAACGCCTGTTTGAGGATATCGACCTGCCGGATGATGCGGATCGCAGGCTTTTGCGCCTTCAGCTGCTGGGTGCGCTGAACTGGGTGCCTGTGTGGTACTCCAAGAAACGCGGAACATCGCCCGAGAAGATCGCGACATCCTTTGTCAGGGCCATCCGCCCCGATGCGGCGTGACGCCCCGGCGGGACGTCACGCAAAACTCACTTAATCGGCGAAGGTAAAGATGCCGTCCAGCAGGCGGCCACCGCCCAGGATCTGATCCACTTTCACCTGTGCCAAGGCGCTGCCTTCTGCGCCCTGAATATCGACGGACACGGCCTCGCCCCCGCAGAAGGACCCGGTGAACGGGATCTTCAGCCCGGCCTCACCTGTTGTGCCCACGTAATTCAGCGTGCCTGCCGCGGGGCCGCATTCACTGCCCGGTTTGATGACAATCGTGATCGACCCGGTGCCATCGCCGCCGGTGCCGGTCCATGTGTCGCCCGACCCGCTTTGGTTGGCATCCCCGGTGCCAACGCCCGCGTTGAAATGGGTGTTCATCGCCGCCGCGACCTTGGGATCCGGGCCATACCAGCCGCCAATGATATACCGCGCCGGCGCGCCGATGGCGGAATCAAACCCCTTCACGTTGATATAGGCATAGGCCGCGCTGTAGGGCGTCAGACCAAAGCCGCCTTCGGCATCATAAACGTTCAAACCGCCCGACAGATCGTCAGCAGGTTCCACGCCATCGGGCAGCAAACCGTCCAGGCTGTCCGCATCCCAGGTCACGGCGATGGTGACGGTGTTGGCCCCGGTCATTAGATAGGGCGGCGGCGGGGCCGTCTCTGCCCCAGCGGCTGAGGCCAAAAGCCCGGACACAACAAACGAGGCCGCGGCCAGCGGTTTAACAAATGTCTTCATAATTTCCTCCCATACGCTGCGGCGCCCCACCCCCCTCAGGTCGCAGCATCTTTCCAATACGGGGCGCGAAGGTCTTTCTTGATCACCTTGCCCAGCGCGTTGCGCGGGAAGTCCTCACGCAGTTCGACGGCAACAAGGCGCTGCGTTTTCGCCAGACGTTCATTGGACCAGGCCTTGATCGCCTCCGGATCAGGCGACGCGCCGGAGGCCGGGATCACCAGCGCCAGACAGCTTTCGCCCCATTTCGGATGCGGCACGCCGATGACCGTGACATCCATAACGTCAGGATGCTGGCCGACGATGGCCTCTACATCCGTGGGAAACACGTTGAACCCGCCCGAGATGATCATGTCCTTTTTCCGGTCCACGATCTTGAGGAACCCGTCCTCATCCATCACGCCGACATCGCCGGACCGGATGAAGGTGCGCCCGCGCTCATCCCGCCAGATCAGCTCGGCCGTTTGCGCATCGCGCTTGTTGTATTCCGACATGATGCCCGCGCCGTACCCTGCGATCTCCCCCGGTTCGCCGGGCGGCAATTCATTGCCCTCGTCATCCAGAATGCGCACCTCGAACCCCAGAACCGGGGTGCCGACGGTGTCGAATTTCTCCGCATGCTGATGCGGCTTCAGCATAGAGGCGAAGCCCTCGGAAAAGCCATAAAGTTCAAACAAGCCCGGTGAAATCCGCTCGATAATCTGGCGTTTGGTGTCGCGGCGCAGGGGCGATCCGGCCGACAGAACCGTGCGCAGGGAACTTAAATCCGTGCTATCCAGCTCGGGCCGCTCCAGCACCATCAGGTATTGCGCGGGGACCATGAAGGTATGGGTGATCTTTTCCCGCTCGACCGTCTTCAGGAACGCGGCCGCATCAAACGCGGGCATCACATGCAGCGTTCCCCCGGCAAAGAGAATGGGCAGCATCATCAACCACGTGCCGTTCGAGTAAAGCGGCGTGGTCGTCAGCGCGCGGCTGTCTGACGAAAAGCTCATCTCCACCGCGTTGGAAAACGCCCAATGCAGGCGCGCGCGGTGGGTCTGCACGATCCCCTTGGGCAGCCCCGTGGTGCCCGAGGAATAGATGATGTTGAACGCATCCGTCAGCGCGTGGCGGATATCAGGCATCGTGTCGGGCGATGTCGCATAGATATCGGCGACATTGCCCCACCCGTCAGTCTGGAACCCATGGGCGATCCAGGTCCGGATCCCCGGCAGCTTGGCGGCCAGCGGCGCCACCCGCTCTTCGAACTCGGCCGACACAAAAGCGGCAACCGCATCGCAATCGCTCAGCAGGCTTTCCAGCTGCTCCGCGGTCAAAAGCCCCGACAAGGGCACGACACAGCCCCCCGCCCGCACCACTCCGAACAGACATTCCAGCATGTCCACTGAATTGCCCATCATCACCGCAACGCGGTCGCCTTTCTGCACGCCTGCCGCGATCAGGTGATTGGCCACGCGGTTGATATTGCCGACAAAATCGCCCCAGCTGCGCGTCTGATCGCCACAAATCACGGCATCCTTGCCGGGATAGTGGCGCGCATGCGTAGCGAAAAGATCGGGCAAATAGACCTGCGGGTCGTCCAGTCGATCAGTCATGGATTGCGTCTTCCCCATCCTGTCAGTGCGCTGCGCATCGGTGCGTCAGCGTCATTTTGGGCACGTCCGACACCCCGCGCCCGGATGCGCGCGACCGTCGGTGACAAGCCTCTCTCTCCCACCTGAAAACTTAGCGCATTTTTGCGCAGTTGCCAAACAGTTGATTGTTAGAATATTGAAGGCAGATCGGAGGACAAACCATGTGGCCAGAGGATCGAACCGGACCCGCCCTGCGCGCAGATCTGAAGGCGCGGCTGCGCCTGCCGCTCTTTGTGGCGCCGATGTTTCTGATCTCGGGGCCTGAGCTGATCATCGCCTCCGCCCGCGCCGGAGCATTGTCGGCTTTTCCTTCCGTAAACGCGCGCACTCCGCAGGATCTGGACCGGTGGCTTGCGCAGATTGCAGAAGGAGCCGACGGCGCCGCCCCCTGGGGCGTCAACCTGATCGTGCATCATTCGAACGCACGGCTGGAACATGATCTGGCCGCCACCGTGCGCGCGCAGGCCCCTTTGGTGGTGGCCTCGGTCGGTGCGCCCGATGCGGTCACGGGGCCGGTGCATGACTATGGCGGGCTGGTCTTTTCCGATGTTGCCAGCTTGCGCCACGCGCGCAAGGCCGTGGCCGCGGGCGCGGATGGGCTGGTGCTGCTGACCGCGGGCGCGGGTGGAAACACCGGTTGGCTCAACCCATTTGCCTTTGTCGCCGCGGTGCGCGAGTTCTTTGACGGCCCCATCGCCGTTGCGGGAGCCATCGGCACAGGCCGCGCGCTGCACGCGGTCGAGGTTCTGGACGCCGATCTGGGCTATGCCGGAACGCCTTTTATCGCAACGGAAGAAAGCCTCGCCCAGCCGGGGCACAAGGACATGGTCACCACGACGGACGCAGACGGCATCATGCTCTCTGATCTGGTCACCGGCATCCCGGCCAATTTCGCACGCGACAGCCTGATCGCCGAAGGGATTATCGACGAGAAAGGCCAGGCGCTTCATCACGGCGCGCTGGACTTGGCCTCGTGGAAAACGGTCTGGAGCATGGGCCACGGTGTGGGCCAAGTGACGGGTATCCGGCCCGCCGCCGATCTGATTGACGATCTGGCCCGGCAGTACCAGACGGCCCGTCAGATCGCGCGGTCGTAGCCTTCCCAAAACGGCGCGCGGATCTCACGCTTGAGAACCTTGCCGGTCGCGTTGCGGGGCAATTCATCGCGAAACTCCACCGATTTGGGCGCGCGCATGCTGCCCAGCCGGTCTTTGCACAGCGCAATCAGCTCCGCCTCTGACACCGCTCCCCCTGCGCGCAGCTCGACCAAGGCCTTGACCGCCTCCCCCCAATCAGGGTCCGGCACACCGATCACGGCGGCCTCCTGCACATCCGGGTGCGACAGCAGCTCCCGCTCCACCTCCGCCGGATAGATGTTGAACCCGCCCGACACGATCATGTCCTTCTTGCGATCGACCAGCGTGACATAACCCTCGGCATCCGCCACGCCTATATCGCCGGTCAGGTACCAGCCGTTCTTGAACGCCTCGGCCGTGGCTTGCGGATTGTTCTCATAGCCCTGCGTCACGCCCCAACTGCGCACCGCCACCTCGCCCCGCGTGCCGGGCGGCTGGGGTTGGCCGTCGTCATCCACAATCGCCACCTGCCGCAGGATCGACGGCTTGCCGATGGACATCAGCCGATCCTCCCACACACCGCCCGCATCGGGGCGATGATCCTCGGGCGAAAGGAAACAGATCGGGCCAATCCCCTCGGCCTGGCCAAAGAAATTGGTCATCAACGGGCCGAAGGCAGCGATCGCCTCGCGCAGCTTCTGCGGCGCCATCGGGGCTGCGCCATAGGCAAAGCGGTGCAGGCTGGAATAGTCATGCTGCCCCAAATCGGGCGAGGACAACATCCGATAGATGATCGTGGGCGGCAGAAACAGGATCTGCGCGCGCTCCGCCTCAATCGCGGCCAGGATCGCCTCCGGCTCAACACTGTCCAGCAGAATATGCGTGCCGCCCGTCACCGTCAGCGCAAAGATAAATGACCCCGCGAAATGGGTCATCGGGGCCACGACCAGATGATTGACCGCCCCATGCACCTGCAGGGCGTGCAGCATATCCATGCAGGCGACCATGTTGCTCAGATGCGTGTGCCGCACCCCCTTGGATTTCCCGGTGGTGCCAGAGGTGGAATATAGCGTCCACAGATCGTCAGGCGCCTGCGCGATATGCGGCGCCTGCGTGCCGTCGGGGGCCATCCAGTCCGCCATCCCGTCATCGATGCAGATGGTCAGCGTCACCTTGGGGCAAGCGGCGCGCACCTCGTCCAATTCCCGCGCGAAACTTGAGTGATAGAACACCACCTCGGCCCCCGCATCCGCCAGGATCTGCGCATTCTGCGTCACCGCATTGCGCGCGTTCACGGGAACCATCACGCAGCCCGCGCGCCAGAAGCCGAACATCGCCTCCAGCCCGCGCCAGTCATTGGGCATGTAGACACCCACGCGCGTGCCGGGGCCAAACCCGTCGCGGATCAACGCGGCCGCGATGCGATCGGTGGCCGCCTGACTTTGCGCATAGCTGCGGCTGACATCGCCGTGTTTGACGAACACCGCCTCGGGCGTCAGGGCGGCGGATCGGTCGAAAAAGTCAATCAGGCGCATGGCTTACCCCATTGTGGCAGGCAGGAAGGTCGCAATCGCAGGGAAGGCCAGCAAAAGCGCCAGCACCACCATTTCGATGGCCAGAAACGGCAGCACCCCTTTGAAAAGCTGACCCGTCTTCACCCGCCCATCGGCCGAGGCCAACACCGCATAAAGGTTCAGCCCCACAGGGGGTGAGATCGCCGCAATCTCGATCAGCTTGACGATGATCACCGCAAACCAGATCGGATCAATGCCCAGCGTCTGGCTGATCGGATAGAGAAACGGCACCGCGATCACCAGAAGCGAGACGGAATCAAGGAACATCCCCAGCAGCAGGAACAACACCACCGTCATCGCCAGAAACCCGGCCACGCCAAGCTCGGTCGCGGTGACAAAGGCGCGGATATCGCCAATGAACCCGCTGATCAGCAAAAAGCGCGAGAAGACCAGACCGCCAATGACAATCAGGAAAATCATCGCCGTGATCCGCGCGGATTCGAGCAGTGCCTCCCAGATCTGGTTTCCTCCGATCCGGCGCATCGACAGCGCGATGAACAGTGCACCCGCAGCACCTACTGCGCCCGCCGCCGAAGGTGGGAAGAGCCCCGAATAAATGCCCCCCATCACAAGGATCATCAGGAGCAGAACGCTCCACACCTTGGACAGGGCGCGGAAACGCATGGGCCAGGTGATCGTCTCTTTCACCTCCGGCGCCCATTCGGGCCGCACGATCAGGAACAGGCGGATGCCAAACATATAGGCCCCGGCCGTCAACACCCCGGGAAGGATGCCCGCGATCAGCAGCGCGCCCACCGGCTCGCCCGTCAAAAGCGCGTAAAGCACCATCGCGATGGAGGGCGGGATCAGCCCCGCCAGCGTGCCCGCCGCCGCGATGCAGCCGGCGGAGACACCGGGATCATAGCGGAACTTCAACATCTCGGGCAGCGCCATGCGCGTGAAAACACCCGACGCCACCACGGTCGAGCCCGAGGCCGCCGCAAACCCCGCCTGCGCCATGATCGTGGCCATGAACAGGCTGCCGCGCACCCGGCTCAGCACGGCTTGCGCCGCGAAATAAAGATCGCCAATGATCCCCGCGCGCCCGGCAATCGCCCCCATCAGCACGAACATCGGCACCACGACAAAGGTGTAATCGCTGGCCAAAGTATAGGGCGTGGTCTTGAAGGTTGTCAGAACGAAAGACGCGCCAACGCTCAGGTAAAGGCCAATCGCGGCCACACTGGCCAGGGCAAAGCCCACCGGCACGCCGACGGCCAAAAGCAGCAACAGACAGGCAAAGGCGACACCGCCTTGTTCCAGACCGCTCATTTGGTGGATGCGTCCTCTTTCGGTCCCTTCAGACATTGCAGCACAAAGACCATGATGGTCAGCGCAGCCCCGAGGGCGCAGGCCACTTTCGCAGGCCAGATCGGATAGCCCAGCGTCGCCGCAGACACTTCCCAGATCTCAACGCTGTCGATGGCCAGCTGCGCCGTTCCATAGGCGATCAGTCCAAAGACCAACAGCCCCGCTGCCTGGCTGAGCCACCAGCCCAGCAAGCGCAGGCTGCGCGGCAGGAACGGCAGAAACAGATCAACGCCGATATGATCGCGCCTGCGCTGCACCAAAGGCCAGGCGAGGAAAATGGCAGCCGCAGCCAAGGTTCCGGACATATCGACCTTGAAGGGTAAGAACGTGCCAAAGATCTCACCCGATATGATGTCGGCCGCGCCCACAATCATCACGACGAACAGAACCGCGGCGCAAATCGAAATTGCCACACGTTCAGCCAATGTCGCTCCAGCCCCCAAGGCATTGGGGGAGGCATCGGCGTGATGCCCCCCCGCGGCGTTTTTTTCGGCGTCAGCCATTACTCGAAGCTTTTGGCCGCTTCGCGCTGCATCGGCACGATCGGTGCGATCGCGTCGCCCATGCCGTCGGCTGTCATCCGCTCTTCCCAGATCGCGATCATGTCGGGCGATTTGGCGACAAAGGCGTCCATATCGGCCAGTTCGATGCGCTGACCGCCAGCCTCTTCAAAGGTGGCATAGGCCTCGGCCTCGGCCCCTTCCAGCCATTCGAGGTCTTTCATCATCGCCTCCTGCGCCACTTCGGTCATCAGGCTACGCACGCTTTCCGGCCAGCTGTTCCAGCGATCTTGCGGAGCATAAAGCTGGAACGTGGTGAACGTGCCCGTGTTGATGTCCGAGATATAGGGCGCCACCGATTGCAGTGAAAAGAACGGCACCCATTCGATGGGGCCAAAGTTGCAATCCAGCGTCCCGCGCTGCAGACCTTCGCGGATTTCCGGCGCCTGCACACGTGTGGGCACCATGCCATAGGCTTCCATCCAGATCGGAACATAGGCCCCGCCAACCGCACGCACGCGCAGACCTTCCAGATCCGACATCTGGTTGATCGGCTTGTTGCAGGTCAGACGATAGGGCGATGTGACGGTCCATTTGATCGGCTGCAGGTTCAGCTCGGCCAGCTCAGCTTGGGTCGATTCCGCGCCATAGACCTCACCGGCCAGCTTTTGTGCTGTAGGCGCATCAGCCGACACCCGGTTCAGAAGACCCGCTGCGATCGACGTCATCGGCATTTCTGAGGCGTGCACAGCTTGCGCGAACACACCCAGATCGACCGCACCAGAGGACACAAGGTTTTTGATCTCCAACAGACCACCCAATTGGCCAGACCAGAAAATCTCGATCTTGATCTTGCCGTCCGACCGGCGCGTGACCTCTTCGGCCCACCACTTGTCCCATTGAACGGCAGGCCAGCTTTCCGGCAGCGGATGCGCCATGCGCAAGGTCACATCAGGATATTCTTCGGCGGTTGCCTGAAATGCCAGCAAGGACAGAACGGCAGCGCCAGCAAAACGCGCAGCAGATTTGAACATGTTTTCCTCCCTAAAAAACGCTCAGCGGGATGGCACACTCGACAGTCTGCGCCGCAGCAGCTACACCCCTTAACCTAACAATCGTTTGGTTTTTTGTTTTGTCAACACCAGGAGGCTCAAGTTGCTGGGCATTTCGCCTGCCATTCAACCTCGGATTGCTTTGCCGCGGCATCGAACCCGCTCAGGGGCGACCCGTGTCAATCCTTGCGCAGAAACGGCATCACTGTGCCCCGCGACCCCCTGACGACAGCCGGCCTTTTTGCGCGCTGGCGTCAGCAATCACCCACGCTGCGCGGCATTCAACTGATGTGCTTTTCCACCATCGCCTTTTCGGTGATGCACGCTCTTGTCCGTTTTGTCTCGCAAGAGCTGCCGCCGGTTCAGGTTGCCTTTTTCCGCAACGTCTTTGGCCTGGCTGTTCTGATGCCGCTGCTGATCCGGTCGCGGTTCGCGATGCTGCGCACCACCCGCCTCGGCCTGCACGCCGCGCGCGGCATCATCAACATCCTCGCGATGTTTTTGTTTTTCACCGCGCTCAGCCTGACACCGCTGGCCACTGTCACGGCCCTCAGCTTCACAGCGCCCGTGTTCATGGCGGTTCTGAGCGTTCTGTTCCTTGGTGAGAGGTTTCAAATTTACCGCTGGCTGGCGATCGCGTTTGGCTTTGCGGGCATGCTGATCATCCTGCGGCCCGGGATCATCCCACTCGATACCGGCGCGCTTCTGGTCACGGGATCCGCCCTGCTCTGGGCCGTTGCGATGATGCAGATCAAGATCCTGTCGCGGACCGATTCCAGCATCACCATCGTCGCCTATATGGGCATCTTCCTGTGCCTCTTTTCCATCGGCCCCGCGATCTGGGTCTGGCAACCGGTATCGTGGGAGAATTTGGCATGGATGGCACTGATCGGGCTGTGCGGATCGCTGGCTCAGGTGTCATTAAGCCAGGCGTTCAAGGAAACCGACCCGACCGCCCTGATGCCGTTCGATTTCCTGAAACTGATCTGGACCGCCCTAATCGGTATGCTGGTTTTCTCCGAGATACCGGACATCTACACTTGGATCGGCGGCGCGGTGATCTTCTCATCCGGGTTGCTGATTGCCTATCGCGAAAGGAAAAGCGGTCAGCGGCCGAGCCTTTGACCATCAAGCGAAAAGCGCGAAACCAAATGCGTCGCCTGAACCCCGCACATCGCCCGCCGTCGCTCGCGCAACGCGTGGTCCTCCAGCCTGGTCGGCTGCCAAAGATAAACGCGTGGGTCGATCCAGGTCAGGGCACAGGCCTGAGGTGTCTCCTGTGCTCGGCGAACTGCGCAACCGCAGTTCGCTGATCGTTGTCGGGAGCGCAAGGGTCTTGTGGGATGCGCTGCATTCTACCTCTCGCAGAACGCGACTATCGGAAGCGCGCGAAACTTAACAGGAACATCTCAGACTCTGCATAAGACATTTATATATTTGAATTTTCTTCGCTTGGTCACGTCCGTCAATGTGGT
>NZ_JXYH01000024.1 GCF_001262635.1 Aestuariivita boseongensis | reverse complement strand
GTCCCCCGCCGCTGGCGGTCGCCACGGGGCGCGCCGGATCGAACTTCAGCCCCTCGCCCGCGCGTTCGACCTTGTAAAGCTCGCCCGGCTCCACCCCATGCGCCGCGAAATCGCCCAGTGTCGCGAACCCGCTCATATCCGGGTCCTGCTCCATATAGCCCACGGACTGGCCCGGCGGCACGATCACCTGCCCGCGATCCGGTTCGATCAGACCCGCCATCACCTTCATCAGCGTGGATTTGCCCGACCCGTTGCGCCCCACAAGCGCCACGCGGTCGCCTGGCTGCACAACCGCGTCCAACCCGTCGAAAACGGGATCTCCGCCGAAGGTCAGCGAAATATCGTTAAGCTGGAGCAGGGGTACACGGGCCATGACGCGCAGCTATAGCCGGTCCGTGGCAAGGTCAAGAAACCCTGCTTCTTTCTGGCTGCAAATACCCCAAAGCTCAGCCGGCCACCGCGCGCAGCAGCCGTTTGCGGGCGGGCGGTATGGCCTCGATCTCGACCCCGGTGAAGACATGCAGCGTATTCATCTGGCGATCGACCACCGCATGATCGCTGACCCAGCCGCCCATCGCCAGATAGGTCTTCAGCAAGGGCGGCATCCGCAGCATCGCCTTTTTCACATCCGGCTTGCGCCTGAGCCGCGCGGCAAAGCGGAACACATCAGGCGCCTTCACCCGTGGCAGCCAGCGTTTCGGCGCAAGATGCCGCGCGCGCAGCATCGCGAAGGCGTCCAGATACTCGGCCGTTTCCGTCCCCGCAAAGGACGAACAGCCAAACAGCATCCCCACCCCATTTTCATCGACAAAAGCGGTCATCGCGCCCCAGGCCACGCGCAGGATGTCCGGGTCGGGGCAATCCGGGTCGATGCAGAAGCGGCCCATTTCGACCATGCGGCCGGGAAAGCCCTGCAATGCCTCAAGATCATAGAACTGTGCAGAGTAACTGCGGGCCAGCTCGGCCCCGCCATCCAGAACAAGCATCCGAAAACAGCACACGATCCGGCCTGTTCCCGTGTCCTCGATCAGCACATGGGCACAGATGCTGTCAAACGGGTCGCTGTCGGGATGATCTGTGTGAAAAGCCCGTGTGCGCAAGGCCTGCGCGGCAGCCAGATCGGTGGCGGTCTCTGCCAGGCGGGCAAGGTAGCGCCCACGCTGAAGCGGCGGCAACTGTGGTTGCATGTTCGACCCCATGCCTGTTTGACAGAACACTACGCAGGCCGGTTCTGGCGCACAAGCCATGACGCGCGCATGACGCCAGCAGGGATTATTCGAGGAACTGACCGGGGTTGAAGTTGGCCAGGTTGCCCAAAAGCTGACGGATCAGGCCCTGATCGCGGATCGAGCTTTCGGTAACGCGCCGGGTCAGGCGGACGGGCTGGCCGTCTTCCAGTTCATAGCGTTCGATATTTTCGACCACACCGTTGGACGAAAAGCTGATGGCGACCAGCTGGCGTTCCACCACCTTGGGTTCGCGCAGCCCCTGATGGCGTACGCGCGATCGGACATAGTAATAGCCCCCGTCGCTCAGAAGCCCACTGGAGGACGGCGTTCCAACCGTTTCGGCCACGGTATCGCGGGTATCGACGCCGACAATCACCTCGGCCAGTTCATCCTCGGACGGGACATAGCCGTGATTGCGATAGGTGGTTGCACAGGCCGACAATGTGCCGATCAGAACAAGGGTCAGACCAAATCTGGCCATCCGCCGCAAAGTGGGTGCTGTGGATACCATGTCTCGCCTCTTGCCTCGCTCTGTCCTGGCTTTTATCCCGATTACAGAAGGAATGCCGTCTGTTCAAGAAACGAAAGTGTTCACCATGTCTTCACCCGACCGGCCTCAGACCGTTTTTCGCGTGGCTGACCTGCCTCAGCGGCGTCCCACACGCTTTAACATAGTGCCCGATGCAGCGGCCTGTGCCCGCATTGCCGACGCGCTTGAGCTGAGCGCGCTGCGCAAACTGCGCTTCGAGGGCGAGATTGCGGCGCAGGGCAAAACCGACTGGCGGCTGACCGCAACCTTGGGGGCCACCGTCGTGCAGCCTTGCGTGGTCACGCTGGAACCGGTCACGACGCGGATTGATGAGCCTGTCACGCGGCTTTACCAGGCCGATTTCACCGAGCCGGACGGCACGGAGGTGGAAATGCCCGAAGACGACAGCGTCGAGCCGCTGCCCACCCAGATCGACCTGATGGAAGTGCTGACCGAGGCGCTGGCGCTGAATATCCCGGCCTATCCGCGCGTGGACGGGGCCGATCCCGCGGACACCGTGGTGACCGAACCGGGCAAAGAGCCCCTGCGCGACGAAGATATGCGCCCCTTTGCAGGTCTGGCCGCGCTGCGCGACCAGCTGGCCAAGAAGGAGGATTAGGCCGCTTTCCACCGCCCGGAAATTTCATCGAAAAAACCGGTTGCGGAATAAAAGAATCTGCGTATTTTCGCGCCTTCACCGGATTTAGGGTTGGACACGGGACGGGCCTTGGCCTAAACGCGCGTCACGCCGCAACGGAAATGACATCGAAATCCCGCCGCTTTCGTCCACCGGGACGTCTGATGGCCCAAACATGATAGGTTGAGACATGGCTGTCCAACAGAACAAAGTATCGAAATCGCGTCGCAACAATCGTCGTGCGCATGATGCGCTGGTTGCCGCAAACCCGAACGAATGCCCCAACTGCGGTGAGCTGAAGCGCCCGCATCACGTCTGTGCCGCCTGCGGCCACTACGGCGAGAAAGAGATCATCGCACAGGTTGATGAGATCGATCTGGACGAAGACGCGGCTTAAGACGCTTCCTCACGGGCTTACGCATGACGGCTTCGCCCGAGCATAGACAGGCAGACCGCAGACGGATCACCATCTCGGTCGATGCCATGGGCGGAGACGCCGGGCCCGCGGCTGTTGTCGCGGGCATTGCGTATTCCGCACAGAAAAATCCCGATATCGCGTTTATCCTGCACGGCCCCGAGGCCGAGCTGCGCCCGCTGGTCGAAAAAAAGCGCGGTCTGGCGGAACGTGTGCGCATCGTGAACGCCACCGACGTGGTCACGATGGAAGACAAGCCAAGCCATGTCATGCGCAATGGCAAGGGCACGTCCATGTGGTCGGCCCTGGAATCGGTGCGCGAAGGCGAGGCGCCTGTGGCAGTGTCTTGCGGCAATACCGGTGCGCTGATGGCGTTGAGCATGATCCGCCTGCGCAGATTGCCGGGCGTGAACCGACCCGCCATCGCGATTCTCTGGCCGTCGAGCAATCCGCAGGGCTTCAACGTGATGCTGGATGTGGGCGCCGATATCCGCGCCGATGCTCAGGACCTGCTGCAATATGCGCTGATGGGCGCGTCTTATGCGCGCAACGGGCTGGCCTTGAACCGCCCCCGCATCGGGCTTTTGAATGTGGGCACCGAAGAGCATAAGGGCCGGCCCGAGCTGAAAGAGGCGCATGAGCTGATCAAATCCTTTGCCGACAAGGCGAATTTCGACTTTGTGGGCTTTGTCGAAGGCGGCGATATTCCCGGTGACGTCTGCGACGTGATCGTGACCGATGGGTTTACCGGCAATGTGGCGCTGAAAACCGGCGAAGGCACAGCCAGCCTGATCGGCACGCTGCTGCGCGAGGCGTTCCGTTACACGCCGCTGTCACGGCTGGCGTCGCTTCTGGCGCTGACCTCGCTCAAACGGCTGCAGAAACGCATCGATCCTCGACGTGTGAATGGCGGCGTGTTCCTGGGCCTGAACGGCACCGTTGTGAAATCCCATGGCGGTGCGGATGCGACCGGTGTTTCCGCCGCGATCAAGCTGGCGTTCCAGCTTGCGCAGTCCGGGTTTTCGGAAAAGCTGGCCGCACGGGTTGCATCTGCCGCAGCTCTTGCTCAGGATAGCGAGGCGCAGACCGGAGACGGGGACAATCCGGGCAGCCAAAAGCAAGACGAATAAAGGACAGGCAACCCGATGACACGACGTGCGGTCGTGGTAGGCGTAGGCCACTACCTCCCGGAACGGATCGTTCCCAATTCAGAATTCGAGGAAACGCTGGACACCAGCGATGAATGGATTCGCGCGCGTTCGGGCATCGAACGGCGTCATTTTGCGGCAGAAGGTGAAACCACCTCGGATATGGGGGCTGCGGCGGCGCGCAACGCGTTGAAGGACGCCGGGTTAAACGCGGAAGATATCGACGCGGTGATCGTCGCTACCTCGACCGCTGATCTGACCTTCCCCTCTGCCGCCACGATGATTCAATCCGAGCTGGGCATGACCAGCGGTTTTGCCTTCGACGTGCAGGCGGTTTGCGCAGGCTTTGCCTATGCGCTGGCCAATGCCAATGCGCTGATTCTGTCCGATCAGGCCAAACGCGTGCTGGTCATTGGCGCGGAAACCTTCAGCCGGATCATGGATTGGACCGATCGCAGCACCTGCGTGCTGTTCGGTGACGGGGCCGGAGCGCTGGTGCTTGAGGCTCAGGAAGGCGCAGGCACGTCCGACGACCGGGGTATCCTGTCCACCGATCTGAATTCGGACGGCCGGTACAAGGACCTGCTGTATGTCGATGGCGGCGTATCGACCCAAAGCACCGGATATCTGCGCATGCAGGGCAATCAGGTGTTCCGCCATGCAGTTGAGAAATTGGCCGCAACCGCCGAAAAAGCCTTGGAAAAAGCCGGATTGACCAGTGACGACGTGGATTGGATCGTGCCGCATCAGGCCAATATCCGCATCATTCAGGGCACCGCCAAGAAGATGGGCCTGCCCATGGAGAAGGTGGTCGTGACCGTGCAGGACCACGGCAACACCTCTGCCGCGTCGATCCCCCTGGCGCTGTCAGTGGGCAAGGAACGCGGCCAGATCAAGCCGGGCGACCTGATCGTCACCGAGGCCATCGGCGGCGGGCTGGCCTGGGGGGCGGTCGTTCTGCGCTGGTAACGCGCGAAACCCCGCAAATTCAAACCCTTGCGGGATACGGTTGTTGACTCGCAAAGCGCTCAGACCCTATCGTCGTCCAAAACCAGGGGATTGGCATGGGCGAAAAGACTCTCACACGTATGGATCTGAGCGAAGCAGTGTTTCGCGAAGTGGGCCTGTCACGCAATGAAAGCGCTCAGCTGGTTGAATCGATGCTCAACCACATGTCGGATGCGCTGGTACGCGGGGAACAGGTGAAAATCTCGTCTTTTGGCACCTTCTCGGTGCGCGAGAAATCGGCCCGCGTGGGCCGCAACCCCAAGACCGGCGAAGAGGTGCCCATTCAGCCCCGCCGGGTTCTGACCTTCCGGCCCTCGCATCTGATGAAAGACCGGGTTGCCGCGGGGAACAAGAAGTAACCAGGGGGCGCGCACATGGACAAGTCACCCGACGCCTTCCGCACCATCAGCGAAGTGGCCGAATGGTTGGGTGTTCAGACCCATGTTCTGCGATTCTGGGAAAGCAAGTTCAGCCAGGTCAAACCGGTCAAGCGTGCCGGCGGGCGACGGTATTACCGCCCCAGTGACATGCAGCTTTTGGGGGGCATCAAGAAACTGCTGCACGATGATGGCATGACCATCAAGGGCGTGCAGAAACTGCTGCGTGAGGAAGGCGTGGCGCATGTGGCGGGATTTTCCCAGGATCTAGACGGCACGGCAGAGACTGCCGCTGAGCAGGAGGTTGGCGAAAACGTCGTCCGTTTCAACGCACGCCCGGAAGAGGCTGCCACGGCCGAACCTGCCATTACAGCTCCTCCTGCGCCGGCAACGACGCCTGAGCCCGAGGCCCCTTCCCCGCTTCCTGCTTTCCTGACGCAACCCATGGGCGGCGCGACCGAGGCCCAGGCAAAGAAACCCGATATCGTCGATGCGCCCGATCCGCCCGCGGATGACCAGATCACCGCGGCCGCCGGAGCGCTGAGCCATCTGGCCGGTCTGAACGCGGTGGACAGCGATGCCGCCAGGGCCCTTGCCCCTCTGATTGGGCGGCTTGCGGTTCTGCGTGACCGGATGGCCGAGGCCGGGGCCTAGTCCCGGATCGCAGAAGCGCACGCCGATCACGTGTTTGGACGAATTCCCCCTTGCCCCCGATGCCAAAACCAGTATGAACGCTGGCAAGTCGGGCTATGGCGCAGCCTGGTAGCGCGTCCGTCTGGGGGACGGAAGGTCGCAGGTTCGAGTCCTGCTAGCCCGACCAATTTCAAAGCCGCTCGTCCGGACATCCGGCGGGCGGCTTTGACATATGGGGGATGGACGCGATGAGAACCGGCGTGTTGGCCGACAGCCAGATCCGGCAGATGATCCAAAGCGGCGCCATCCGCGCCACTGACCCGATTCTCGACAACCAGATCCAGCCCGCCTCGCTTGACCTGCGGCTGGGCGATGTCGCCTACCGTGTGCGCGCATCGTTCCTGCCGGGCGCGTCCACGGTGGCAGAGCGTCTGGAGGATCTGACCATGCACAAGGTGCCGCTGACAGGCGGTGCGGTGCTGGAAAAGGGCTGCGTATACGTGGTGCCGCTGATGGAGGGTCTGACCCTGCCTTCGGGGATGACGGCGGCGGCATCGGCCAAAAGCTCGATCGGGCGGCTAGATCTGATGACGCGGGTGATCACCGATCAGGGGGTGGAGTTCGACCGAGTGCCCGAGGGCTATGATGGCCCGCTTTATGCCGAGTTGTGCCCGCAAAGTTTTTCCGTGGTGGCGCAACCGGGCCAGCTGTTGAACCAGATCATCTTCCGGCAGGGCAAGACCCTGCTGAGCGATGCCGAACTGCGCGCGGTGCACGCGCGCACGCCCATCGTCAATGGCGATCCGGTGATCTCGGACGGGCTGGGTTTTTCGGTCGATCTGAAACCGGCGCAGGGCGATCTGGTGGGATACCGCGCCAAGCCGCATACCGGCGTGGTCGATCTGTCGAAACTCGCCCATTACGACCCGGCGGATTACTGGGAAGAGGTCCGCACTCGCGACGGGCGGATCATCCTGGATCCAGGTGCCTTCTATATCCTGGTCAGCCGCGAAGCGATTGCCATTCCGCCCGATTGCGCAGCGGAAATGGCCCCTTATCTGGCGATGGTGGGTGAATTCCGCGTGCATTACGCTGGCTTTTTCGACCCCGGTTTCGGTTTTGACGCCGCAGGCGGGTCCGGGTCGCGCGGCGTTCTGGAAGTGCGCTGCCACGAAGCGCCCTTCGTTCTGGAGCACGGTCAGATCGTGGGACGGCTTGTCTATGAAAAGATGAGCGAAATTCCCGATCAGCTTTACGGTCAGGACATCGCGTCGAATTATCAGGGCCAGGGGCTGAAACTCTCCAAACATTTCCGCATGCCCGCCTGATCCCGCTTGCCGCATGGCAAAGCCCGGTTAGACTGGGGGCCAAGGATTTTCGAAAATCCTTGGCGCACCAGGAATGTGAAGCGGGGTCCGAATTTTCGAAAATTCGGGGCGCGCGGAAAGGATACGGGATGGCGGACGATACCAGCCGATTCATGGCGATGAAGGGGGCTGGATATTACAGCCAGGCCACTGTGGGCGCGCGCAACGTGATCACCGGTGCGATCCCTGTGGTCAAAGCGGCCCTTGCCGCGCAGGATCTGGGCACGCAGACCGGCGCGATCACCTTCACCGATATGGGCTGCGCGGATGGCGGCACGTCGCTTGACATGTGGGGGGCTGTGCTGGGCGATCTGCGCGCGGAGTTTCCCGGGCACGCGCTCCAGCTGACCTATACGGATCTGCCGAAGAACGATTTCAGCCAGCTCTTCCAAATCGTGCATGGGCTGACCGATCTGCCCTCTTACGCGGACAAGATCGACAACCTTTACATCATGGCGTCGGCCACGTCCTTTCACCATCCGATTGTGCCGCCCGGCACTTTGAACCTGGGCTTTTCGGCGACGGCCAGCCATTACATATCGGAAACGCCGGCGCAGATCCCCGATCACGTGCATATGGTGGGTTCAACGGGCGCGGTTCGCGACGCGTTCAGGGCGCAGGGCGCCCGCGACTGGGAGGCCTTTCTGCTGGCCCGCGCGCAGGAACTCGCGCCCGGCGGACGGCTGGTGCTGTACAATTTCGGGATCGATGAACAGGGCCGGTATCTGGGTCATACCGGCGGGCAGTCGATGTTCGACATGTTCGCGCGTCTGTGGCGCGCTCTGGTCGAAGACGGCACCATCACCGAAGACGAGTACCGCGCCACGAATTTCCCGCAGCATTACCGCACGGTCGAAGAATTCGCAGCACCCTTCCGCAACACGGATAACCCCGTCTACAAAGCCGGTCTGCGGCTGGAAGAGATCGGCACGCTGCACACCCGCTGCCCCTTTGAGCAAAGCTTCACCGAAGATCACAAGGACGCGGCGCGCTTTGCGAAGGACTATATTCCGACGCTCAGATCCTGGTCAGAACCCACCTTTGTCGCAGGCCTCAGCGGCACGCGCCCTGCGGAAGAGATCGCGCCGATCATCGACCGGTTCTATCAAAGCTATGAGGATGCCGTGGCGGCAGAGCCCGAAGGGCACGCGATGGATTACATCCATGCCCGTGTCGTGGCCTTCAAAGACGGCTGAGGCCGCGCCACACCTGCAGGTCTGGCCCGGTCACATGTCAGTCAGTGCAAAACGCGCTTAGCCGCGCGAGTTATCCTTGCGGTGCACGGGGTTGCCGTAATCGTCGATATAGACGTCATCGCCCTGCGCTTTCTTCCCGTTGCGCATCTTCTTTGCAGCGCTCGAGGCACCCTGGATGCCCATATCCACGCCTTTATTCACGGCAATGCGCATCACCCGGCGGATGATCATGTTGATGATTTGGTTCGCGTTCATCGCTGATACCCTTTCCTGCTCTCACCAGTGATATAGCAAGAAATCTTGACGATTTCAGGGCATTTCTGACGATTAATCCTCGAAAAGCTCGGATTGGTCGCCGTCGATCTCTTCTTCGTCCTCATCATCCGCGCCCAACGCGGCGATGGATCCGGGGGGTGGGCGGTTTTCCAACAGTCCTGCGGCGCGAAGTTCCTTGAGCCCAGGCAGATCGCGCGCGTTTTCCAGCCCGAAGTGATCCAGGAAATCCTGCGTGACCACGAAGGTCACCGGCCGGCCCGGCGTCATCTTGCGGCGGCCGAAGCGGATCCACTCCATCTCAAGCAATTGGTCGATGGTGCCGCGGCTGACCGACACGCCGCGGATCTCTTCGATTTCGGCCCGGGTGACGGGCTGGTGATAGGCGATGATCGCCAGCGTCTCGATGGCGGCGCGGCTGAGTTTGCGCGTCTCGACCGTTTCCTTCTGCATCAGGAAACCCAGATCGGGCGCGGTGCGCATCGCCCAGGCGTCGCCCACCTTCACCACGCGCACGCCGCGCCCTTCATAGCGTTTGCTCAGATGCACCAGCGCCTCGGCCGCGTCGCAGCCATGGGGCATGCGCCCCTGCAGTTCGCGCACGGTGATCGGTTCGGCGGTGGCAAACAGGATCGCTTCAACCATACGTTCCTGTTCGGCCATGGGCGGGGCTTCGAACAGGCTTTCTTCGACCGTTTGTTCGGCTTCGTTGCTCACTGGGGTTTATCCTTGCTGCGCAGCCTGATGGGCGCGAATGTCTCGCTTTGCTGGATTTCTAACCGGCCTTCCTTCACAAGCTCAAGCGTGGCCGCAAAGGTCGAGGCCGTGGCAGACCGGCGGCGGACCGGATCGACGTCCCATCCGTCGGGAAGATAGGCGGACAGATCCGTCCAGTCGGGCGAATACCCGATCAACCCTCGCATCCGTTCCAAAGCCTGTTCCATGGTGAAGACCGCTTCGCGATCCATCACGAAGGGGCGGAAATCGTCGCGGGTGCGGATACGGGCATAACCCTGCATCAGATCCAGAAGCGTTGCGGTATAGGTCACGCGTTTGACCCGCGTAACGTCTTCCGTCACACCGCGGGCAAAGAAATCCCGCCCGAGCCGGTCACGCGCCATCAGGCGGGCGGCGGCGTCGCGCATGGCCTGCAGGCGTTCAAGCTGGAAGGCCAGATGGGCGGCCAGTTCCTCGCCCGAGGGGCCGTCTTCTTCCGGATCGGGCGGCAGCAGCAGCCGCGATTTCAGGAAGGCCAGCCACGCGGCCATCACCAGGTAATCGGCGGCCAATTCGATCCTGAGCGCCTTGGCGCGTTCCACGAAAGCCAGGTATTGCCGCGCCAGCGCCAGGACCGAGATCTTGCGCAAATCCACCTTCTGCGTGCGCGACAACATCAGTAGAACGTCAAGCGGCCCCTCAAATCCGTCGACATCCACGACAAGCTGTTCCGCCGCCATCCGTTCGGCGACCGACACCTCGTCTTCTTCAAAGATGTTTTCAGCCATATACCTGCCCGCCCATGAGCGTTTTAAGCTCAGCCTCGCAGGCAGGAATGTCAATATCCATGGGGGGTTTCCGCGCGTCCAAAGCGGCCTCGGCGCGGGCTTGTGCGGCCTGCGTCATCTCTCCGGCGGCACGGGCGACCTCGGCGCGTTCGGTCAGGGTGCCGTTGCAATGCAGGATCACGTCGCAGCCCGCGGCCAGAGAAGCCTTTGCAATCTCTGTCAACGATCCTGAAAGTGCCTTCATCGAGATATCATCAGTCATGATCAGCCCGCCAAAGCCGATCTTGTTACGGATATACCCCATCACCTTTGGCGACAGCGTGGCCGGGCTGTCATCCAGCACGTCATAGACCACATGCGCCGTCATCCCCAAAGGCAGATCATTCAGCGCCTTGAAGGGGACGAAATCGCGCGCCTCAAGATCCTCAAGCGCGGCGGAGGTGCGCGGCAGGGCGTAATGGCTGTCGAGGGTCGCGCGGCCATGTCCCGGTATGTGTTTCAGGACCGGCAGAACCCCACCATCCAGATGCGCCTGCGCCGCCGCGCGGCCCAGAGCGCTGACGGTGTCGGGATCGCTGCCATAGCAGCGGTTGCGCAGGAAATCGTGAGTGTCAGGAAAGGTCAGATCGACCATGGGCGCGCAATTGCTGTCGATGCCCAGTCCGTGCAGCTCATGCGCGATCAGCCTGTAGCGAAGATAAAGCGCCCGCGTGGCCCCCTGCCCGGCGCGCGTCACATGATCCAGAGGCGGCAACCATTCCCGCGCCAGCGGCGCGCGCAGCCGTTGAACGCGCCCGCCCTCCTGATCGGTGGTGATGGGCGCGTCGCGCCCCACGGCGTTGCGGAAATCATCACACAGCGCACGGATCTGATCGGCGTTGTCGATATTGCGCGCAAACAGGATGAAACCGAACGGGTTCACATCGCGAAAGAATGCCTTTTCCTCGGCGCTCAGGCGCAGGCCGTCCGCGTCCAGGATCGTGGCGCCAAACCTCACCGCGTGACCACGGGGATACAATCGGCCCCTTCCGCCACCAGCGCCGAACAGAACCGGCGCGCATCACTGAGATCGTCAAAGCCGTGGACCCGCAGACGATAGAAGGTGCGCCCGCCGCTGGTGGCCTGCTGCACGATGCGGCGTTTGCCTTGCATGTAATCGCCAAAGCGCACGGCCAGCCTGTCCCATTCGGTGCGCGCGATCTCTCCGCTTTCATAGGCGCCCAGCTGGACCACGCGCGTGCCTGTCGGAACCTCTGCCGGATCGATGTCAAGCGCAGGCTCAGCGCTTTGCAACGCGGCTTGTGTCACGGTTTCGGGCGGTCCGCCTGCCGGACGCAGCTGCGGCCGAAGGGAGACGGCGACGCCGGGCACGTCACGGGCAACCGCAGGTGTCGCATCGTTCGCAGCGGCGGCAGCCGCAGAGGCCTCAACAACAACCGGCTCAGGCGCGACAATCTCTGGCGCGCTGGGTTGCGACGCTGGGTCAGGCGCAGATCGGGCCGCGGCATTCTCGGTGATCTGGGCCACGAGCGCCTCGATCTCATCCTTTTGCGTGGCGGGCCGTGAGGGCGCAACAGGCGCGGCTTCAGGACGGGCGGCGGGGCGAGACAGATCTGCGGTGGGCACGTCTTCTTCGCTCAGATCCAGCGGACGCGGCGCCAGGATCAATGTATCGGCCGGCGCGGCGGCGGAGCCTGCTGCGGCAACGGCATTCACGGCAAGCCCCTGGTGATCGGCCGGGCGGCCCCCGGGGTTTTCCGGCTGAATGCGCATCGGGCCTTCAAGGGCGCGCACCACCGGCACGCCGGACACGTCGCGCACCATCAGTTTATATCCCCAGATCCCGACACCAACCAGAAGCCCAAGGGAAATCGTAGCCCCTGCCAGGTTTGCAACAAAGCCCAAGCCGCCGCCCTGCGCGGGCGCGGCACGGGTCTGGTCCACATCGGCTGTGTACTCAATATCCGCCATGTCTGCCTCACTGCCCGGGATGCACATGCCATTGGCGGTGCCACCCAGGTTTCGGTTCTGCCTCAGACCCGGCGTCTTTCGTGTGCGTTTACCGCATTTCTTGCGCCGGTGTGACGCCAAGAATACCAAGACCTGCGGAAATCACAACGGATACAGCACGTGCCAGGGCGATTTTTGCCTGACTGGTGGCGGCGTCGCCCTCCTGAATGAAGCGCAGCGACGGGTCATCATTGCCCCGGTTCCACAGACCGTGGAAATCGCCCGCCAGTTCATACAGGTAAAACGCCACGCGGTGCGGTTCGTTGGTGCGTGCCGCGATCTCGACCAGGCGCGGCCATTCGGCCAGCTTGCGGGCAACGGTCAGCTCCGCCTCGTCGCTGATCAGGGACAGATCCGCCGCCTGCAGCGTGGCATCATCGACGGCAACCCCCGCTTCTGCCGCCTTGCGCAGCACGCTCATAATGCGCGCATGGGCGTATTGGACGTAAAAGACCGGGTTTTCCCGGCTTTGTTCCAGCACCTTGTCGAAATCGAAATCCAAGGGCGCGTCGTTCTTGCGGGTGAGCATCACAAAGCGCGTCACATCCGGGCCCACCTGATCGACCACATCGCGCAGTGTCACGAAATTGCCCGCGCGTTTGGACATCTTGAACGGCTCGCCATTCTTGAACAGCCGCACCAGCTGCGTGAGCTTGATATCCAGCGGCACCTTGCCCCCCGACAGCGCCGACACCGCCGCCTTCATCCGTTTGACATAGCCGCCGTGATCGGCGCCAAACACATCAATCAGCGCGTCGAAGCCCCTGGACACCTTGTCATAATGATAGGCGATGTCAGGCGCGAAATAGGTCCAGCTGCCATCGGATTTCTTGACCGGACGATCCACGTCATCGCCATGTTCGGTGGATTTGAACAGCGTCTGTTCGCGCGGTTCCCAATCCTCGGGCGTTTTGCCCTTGGGCGGCTCCAGCACGCCTTCATAGATCAGACCCTTGGACTCCAGATCCGCAAGCGCGGCCTCGATCCGGCCAGTCCCATACAGCGATTTTTCCGAGAAGAACTTGTCCATCTTCACGCCAAGGGCTGCCAGATCCTCGCGGATCAGGTCCATCATGGCATCAGTGGCGTAATTGCGCAGTTCTTCAAGCCAGACCTCTTCCGGCTGACCGACCCAGGCCTTGCCCTTTTCGCGGGCCAGCGCCTCACCTACGGGGATCAGGTAATCGCCGGGATATGTGCCGTCCTCAAACGCGACCTCCTGGCCCAGCGCTTCGAGATAACGCAAATAGACCGAACGGGCGAGCACATCGACCTGCGCGCCCCCATCGTTGATGTAATATTCGCGCGTCACGTCGAAGCCAGCATAATCCAGCAGGCTGGCCAGCGCGTCGCCAAACACCGCGCCGCGCGTATGGCCCACATGCAAGGGCCCTGTGGGGTTTGCCGAAACATATTCGACATTCACCTTCTGCCCAGCCCCCATATCGGACCGGCCATAGGCCGTACCTTCGGCCAGCACCGCCGCCAGCACACCCTGCCAGGCATCCGGCGCAAGGCGCAGGTTCAGGAAGCCGGGGCCTGCGACCTCGGTTGAGGCAATCCGGGGATCTTCGCCAAGCTTTGCGGCCAGCGCCTCGGCGATGTCACGGGGCTTGGCTCTGGCGGGCTTGGCCAGAACCATGGCCGCATTCGTCGCCATATCCCCGTGGGCCGCATCGCGCGGCGGCTCAACCGTGACATTGTCAAAGCTCAGGCCATCCGGCAGCGCGCCTTCGGCAACCATGGCGTCCAGCGCGGAAATGACGGCGGCACGGATATCGGCAAAAAGGTTCATGTCTCAGATCACCTTGTGAAGTCTGCGCACCGTTTAACAGGTGCGCTTGCATGGTCAACCACTGCGCCGGCAGGGGTCAATCGCCGCGCACCAGCCGTTCATGTTCCTGCAGGGCAAAGCGGTCGGTCATGCCGGCGATGTAATCCGACACGATGCGGGCCAGTGCCACCTCCCCTTCCGCCTCGGCCACGTCCTTGCGCCATTGTTTTGGCAGATGTTCGGGATGGGCCAGGAAGAAGGGGAACAGCTCTTGAACCACATGGGTCACCTCGCGCCGCATCTCGACGACCGACGGCGCGCGATACATGCGTTCGAACAGGAAGGCGCGAATGGTCTTGAGATCCTGAAAAAGATCGTTGGAAAACTGCACCAGCGGCCTGCCTGCCGCGCGGATATCGGCGACCGATTGCGGATCAAGCTCGGCCAGTTCAGCGCGGGCGTAGCGGATCACGTCTTCGACCAGAACGCCAAAGAAACGCCTGAGCGCCTCATGCCTGCGGCGATAGTAATTCAGATCGGGGTACTTGGCATCGACCTCGGCAAAGCAGGCATCCAGAATGGGCAGCGTGGCCAGTTCATCGGTTGAGAACAGCTCGGCCCGCAGCCCGTCATGCAGATCGTGGTGGTTATAGGCGATGTCATCGGCAATCGCGGCCACCTGCGCCTCCCCGCTGGCATAGGTGTCCAGTTCCAGATCATGCAGCGCGTTGTAATCGGCCAACGCCCAGGGCAGCGGATCTTCGGTGACGGGGCCGTTATGCTTGGCGATCGCCTCCAGCGTTTCCCAGGTCAGGTTCAGCCCGTCGAAATCCGCGTAGTGCCTCTCTAACCTTGTCACGATGCGAATGGCCTGTGCGTTGTGATCAAACCCGCCATAGGGCTCCATCAGCGCGTGCAGCGCATCTTCCCCGGTATGACCGAAGGGCGTGTGGCCCAGATCGTGGGCCAAGGCGACCGCTTCGGTCAGTTCACCATTCAGGCCCAGCGCGCCCGCAATGGTCCGCGCCACCTGCGCCACTTCGATCGAATGGGTCAGACGCGTGCGGTAATAATCCCCCTCGTGTTCCACGAACACCTGGGTCTTGTGCTTCAGCCGCCGAAAGGCGCTGGAGTGAATGATCCGGTCTCGATCCCGCTGGAAGCAGGATCTGAAGCTGCTCTCCTCTTCCCTGACGCGCCGTCCCCGGGCGCTGTCAGGGTCCGAGGCATAGGGCGCGCGCATTGGCGACACTCCTGTCCTTGAGTTGGGTCCCGAGGATTTCTATATTGCAGGCAGAGCATTATGAAAACCGGATGACACGGAAATGAACCTGCCTCCCAAAGTGACCGAGCGTGCATTTGAACGTCTGGCCGAAATCGGTGCGGCCGATCAGGGCCAAGCCCTGCGTGTGGCCGTCGAAGGCGGCGGCTGTTCGGGCTTTCAATATGAGATCGCGCTGGACGATCCCAAGGACGACGATCTGGTTCTGGAAGGCAAGGGCCAGAAGGTTGTGGTCGACGCCGTCTCCCTGCCCTTTCTGGAAAATGCCGTGATCGACTTTTCCGAAGAACTGATCGGCGCGCGGTTCGTCATCGACAATCCGAACGCCACCAGTTCCTGCGGCTGCGGAACATCCTTTTCGATGTAATCACGGATCGGTGCGGAACCGGCCCCGCGCAGACCAGATCGGTTTGCGCGCGCTTTCCGGTGTGTACTGATCCCACAGAAGATAAAGGCCCGAGCCAACCACGATCGCCACACCCAGATAGGTGCCGGCACTTGGGTATTCGCCGAAAAACGCGGCCCCTATCAGGACCATCCAGGCAAATTGCAGGTTCATCAGCGGCGTGACCACATAAGCTTCAAGCCGGCCCAAAGCGATAACAAGCACCCAGCGCGCCAGAAACAACAACCCGGCATAACCGGCAATCCACGCCAGATCGCCCAGCCCCATGGGTTTCCAGACAAACGGCAGAACCGCCCCCATCACCAAAGCAATCGCAAGGTTCGGATAGAAGACCTGCGCCAGCGCGTTGGTCTCATACCGTCCGATATAGCGCGCCATGACCATCGAAAACGTGCCCAGAAGGCAGGCGGACAGCGCCCAAAGATGCCCGGCCTGCACCCCTGACCAGCCCGAGGGAAACAGACACAGCACGCCGACAAAAGCCGCACACAGCGCCGCCCAGGCCGAAGGGCGTACCCGTTCGCCCAGAATCGGGCCGGACATCAGCCCGGCAAAGATCGGGATCAGGCCGACAAACAGGAACACATCGGCAAAGGGCAACAGCCGAAAGGCATAAAAGAAGCCCACCACGGCAAGAACCGTTGCACCTGCGCGCAGCGCCATCGCCCTGGGGCATGTGGTCTTCAACCCGCGCCGCTGACCCGGATGGCGGTCGGCCAGCAGGGACAGGGCCACAACGATCAGGCCCGAAATGGCGTAAAGCTGCGGTGCTTCGAACTGGCCTGCGATGAATTTCGTGATCCCGTCGGCACCGGACATCAGCGCGGTATAAAGAGCGACCAACGCCGCGCCGGTCAGAGCTGTGCTTTGCACCACGGCTTTCATCCCATAGCCTCCTGCCGGGATGCGGCCTGCAGATATGCAGCACGCGCGAAAACCGAAAAGAAATGGTCGAAATCAACGCAATTGGCTTCGGCCTCCATCAGGATGTCCTGACCGCGCGTATCCAGCACTTCGAACATCTGATGGCGCATAACCGACCAGTCTGCCTGGCGCAGCGGACCCAGCCCGAAAAGGGTTTCCGACAGCGCGCGCAGCGGCCCGGGCCAGCTGTCGCGGGTGAACTGCGCCCGGCAGAAATTCGGCGCGCTTTGGAAGCACTCGTCACCGCGCGCAGCCAGCAGCCAGTTGCAGACAAAATATTCATGGTAATTGTCGCCGACCTGCGCGCGCGGGCCTTCTGTCATCCGGAAGCCCGTCGCCTCGCGGGCGACCCAGTCTTCCCACAGCACCGGCGGCTCCTGCCCGGCATAGCGCAGAGCGACGCAGATCTCGGCCACCAGATCCAGGTTCTGGTCCAGATAGGCCAGCGTGCCCGCATAGCTCAGCGCGCGCAGCGCCGGCGCGTCCAGCCCGGGATCGCGGCGGCCATATTCGCTGAGGTAAAAGACGATATGCGTCAGCTCATAGGCGGCCTTCTTGTTGGGCAACGCAAAGGTCTCAGGCCGGTTGATGAACGCGCGCAGACGGTCATCCAGCCCCTTATCCGCAGCCATCGGATCGCGTCCGCGCCGCTGCATCAGACGCCGCGCCTCGGCCCGCTGCAGATCGGACAGTTCTGCCTGCGCAAGGCCCTGATCGGCGGCCCAGTTGACAAGCGCCTCCCCATGGTTGCCGGGAAGGCCAAGGTCTTCCAGATCCAGCGTGATCGACAGAAGAAAGCGGTAATATTGCGGAAAGAACGCCATCCGGTCGAGGACCTGGGCATAAAACCCCTCCATCGGGGCAAGGGCGCTGTCATCGGGCGTCAGGCCGGTGCAGTCCAGAATGCTGAGCAGTTCGGCGTTTTCCTTCAGCCAGAAAACATCTTCGCCAAAGCGGCGTTCTTCGGCAAAGCAATGGACAAGGCCCGCCAGCCTTTGGGTCAAAGGCTGGCGAGAAACGGGCAGGTTCAATCGGATGACATTCGACATTGGATGGATCCTTCGACGGTCAAAACGGGGGAATGAACTCGCCCGCAGGGAGAGGCTTAGCGCTTGGGCGCCATCGACGTGGAGAAGAGCGCTGTGCCCTCACCGTCGATTGCCTCGGAGGTCGCTTCGGGTGCCATGGAGGTGCTGAACAGCGCCGTGCCTTCCCCATCGGTGGTGGTGGCCTTCGCTTCGGGGCTCATCGACGTGGAAAAGAGCGCCGTGCCTTCGCCTGCGGATGCATCCGCCGTGATCTCGGGCGCCATGGAGGTCGAAAACAGCGCAGTACCTTCGCCGGAGACAACGTCACCGCGCGCACTGGGGGCCATGGAGGTCGAAAAAAGCGCTGTACCTTCACCGGAAACTGTGTCCGACTGGGCCGAAGGGGCCATCGAGGTCGAGAAAAGCGCCGTTGCGTCCCCGTCAAAGGCGTGCGCCGCCGTCTCAGGACCCATGCTGGTCGAGTAGAGCGCGGTGTGGTCACCGTCAAGCAGGCTGGTTTCGGTCAGATGAGCGGCGGTTTTCTCTTGGATTTTCTTCAGTGCAGACATGGTGGTTCTCCGTGGTTTCAGGGGTTTCAAACACCCCGTCACGGTGCAGCCTGTACGGTATTTTACAAAACACTTTTCTTGCTAAGGTTGTATTATCCTCGGCTTATCCACATCAAGGTTGCGTGCCAAGATCTGGACCTGACGATCAAGTTTGAATTGATACACGAGGCGAAAAAAACTTATCAACACTGCGCAAAATCATCGAAAATCTGCAGATTCTGACGGCTTTCGTGCGCGAATCAGGTGACGAATGCGGGGAATCAACTCGCTAGATTCTGCGAAAGCCAGGTGGCCATCTTGTGGCGCGCTGTGGGATCGGCGATAGAAGGGGACGACCACATTCGCGAAGGGACCGCCATGAAGATCGCCACCTTCAATATCAACGGGATCAAGGCCCGGATCAGCGCTCTTCCCGCATGGCTGGACACGGCGGCACCCGATGTCGTCGTTCTGCAAGAGATCAAATCCGTGGACGAAGCCTTCCCCCGCGAGATCTTTGAAGAACGTGGGTACAATGTCGAAACCCACGGGCAGAAAAGCTTCAACGGCGTGGCGATCCTGTCGAAATTGCCGCTTGAGGACGTGACCCGTGGCCTGCCCGGCGATCCCGAGGATGAACAGGCCCGCTGGATCGAAGCGACGGTCGTGGGCAAGACCGCCATCCGGATCTGCGGGCTGTACCTGCCCAATGGCAACCCGGCGCCGGGTCCGAAATTCGATTACAAGCTGGCCTGGATGGACCGGCTGCATCAGCGCGCCCAGGATCTGCTGGCCGATGAGATGCCCGCGATGATGGCCGGGGATTACAACGTGATCCCGCAGGACGAAGACGCCAAACGCCCCGAAGCCTGGCAGAAGGACGCGCTGGCGATGCCCGAAAGCCGCGCCGCGTTTCGCAGGATCCTCAACCTTGGCTTTACCGACGCCTTCCGCGCGCGGGTGCAGTCACCGGGGCATTACAGTTTCTGGGATTACCAGGCCGGCGCGTGGAACCGGAACGATGGGATTCGCATCGACCACATGCTGCTGACCCCGCAAGCGGCCGATCTGATCACCGATTGCGGCATTGATGCCGAAATCCGTGGCCACGACAAACCCTCTGACCATGTTCCGGTCTGGGTCGAGCTGGATCTCTGAGCGCGGACGCGTTTTCGAAAACGCGTCTCCCTGGCGGGTGAGATTTTTGGAAAAATCTCATACTCTCCGGATCACCCCCGTCGCATCATACTCATAGACCCAGTCCAGCCGTTTCGCCAACGCGCCGGCGCCCAGTGCCAGCACCATCTGCGCGCCCCAGGACCACGGCCGGGGCAAGTGAAACCGCCAGGCATTGCCCTTGGCCAGCGCAACGACCTGTTCCGCCCGTGCGCGGCGGGCAGCCTGATAGGCCTCGAGGCCCAGGGTAACGTCATGCGCGGCCTCGATGGCTTCGGCCAGAACCCAGGCGTCTTCCAGCGCCAGGCACGCGCCTTGCGCCATAAAGGGCAATGTCGGATGTGCCGCATCGCCCAGAAGCGCGGTGTGGCCCTGCACCCATTGCCGCGCCACAGGACGCAGATGCAGCGCCCAAAGATGCACCTGTTGGGCGCGTTGGATCCATTCCCTCTCCGGCCCGCGGAAATCGGCAAACCTGTCGCGAAACTCGGCGATATCGCCCTCCTGCCGCCAGCCTTCTTCCATCCAGCCGCTGCGCTCTTCCACGGCGACAAGGTTCATCAGACTGCCGCCCCGCAAGGGATAGCTGACCACATGCGCCCTGCTGCCCATGGACAGCGTCGCGGGCTGGTCGGGAAGCGGCGCACCATCCACCGGCACCAGCGCGCGCCAGGCCACCTGCCCGGTAAAGGCGGGGCTGACCGGGCCATCCACGACACTGCGCCACAGGCTTTGCGTGCCATCGGCAGCAATAACCAGATCGGCGTCAACGGACCCGGGCGTGACCACACGGTCGAGCGTGATGGACGCCCCTGCCTCTGTCGCCGCGGCGACCAGAAGATCCAACAGATCGGCGCGATGCATGTACCAGGTGGCCCCGGCCGAGGGCTGCGGAATGAACGCCACCTTCCGCCCCGAATGCCCATCGCGCATCTGCGTGCCCGGCGACACCTGCGCCCGTGCCCTGGCGGACATGCCCAGCGCCGCCAGCACGCGCTGGCCGTTGGCGCTGATCTGCAGGCCCGCGCCCACCTCTTCCAAGGCGGCGGCCTGTTCGAAAACCTCGACCTGCGCGCCGCGTTGGGCAAAGGCCGTCGCCACGGTCATGCCGCCTATGCCGCCCCCGATCACCGCAACCCGCATTCCGCTCAGCTTCATGTCGCACGTCCCTCAAAGCAAAAGGCGCCAAGCTTGCGCCTGACGCCTTTCTAAATCCTTTTCAAACCCTTGGCGCGGGTCTCAATCGTCGCGGTGGACTTTCTCGCGACGCTCGTGACGCTCCTGCGCCTCAAGGCTCATCGTGGCGATGGGCCGTGCATCCAGCCGTTTGAGAGAGATGGGCTCCCCCGTGACCGAGCAATAGCCATACTCACCTTCGTCGATCCGGCGCAGCGCCGAGTCGATCTTGGCCACCAGTTTGCGCTGGCGATCCCGGGTGCGCAGTTCAAGGGCGCGGTCGGTTTCTTCGCTGGCGCGGTCGGCCACATCGGGAATGTTGCGGGTGCTGTCCTGTAAGCCTTCGATCGTGTCTTTGCTGCCCGCCAGCAGCTCGGCCTTCCAGTTTAACAATTTGCGGCGGAAATATTCGAGCTGACGCTCATTCATAAACGGTTCGTCTTCGGCAGGACGATAGTCATCCGGCAGAAAAGCTTCCTGCTTCATTTTGGCTCCCTCGGCTTGGTCAACACCATCCATGACGCGTGATCACTCGTTCCAACTGGTCATTGACGCCCCCTAATGACGCAGCGTGTATCCGATGGCGCACCGATTGTCACTACACAATCCCGACGGTCTTGGTCTAAAAGCCGCCAAGCGCTAAGTGATGGGCTCAACAACCAGAAAAGGGTGGAACGGTATGAAATTCGAAGGCACCAAGGACTATGTTGCCACCGATGATTTGACCATCGCGGTGAATGCGGCGGTCACTTTGGAACGCCCGCTTCTGGTCAAGGGCGAACCCGGCACCGGTAAGACCGAATTGGCCCGGCAGGTCGCCGAGGCTTTGGGCCTGCGGATGATCGAATGGAACATCAAATCCACCACCCGCGCCCAGCAGGGCCTTTACGAATATGACGCCGTCTCGCGGCTGCGCGACAGCCAGCTGGGCGAAGAACGCGTCCACGACGTGAAAAACTACATCAAGAAGGGCAAGCTTTGGGAGGCCTTCGAAAGCGACGAGAAGGTCGTGCTTCTGATCGACGAGATCGACAAGGCCGACATCGAATTTCCCAATGACCTTCTGCAGGAACTCGACCGGATGGAGTTCTTCGTCTACGAGACGGGCGAGACGATCCGCGCCGAAACCCGGCCCATCGTGATCATCACGTCAAACAACGAAAAGGAGCTGCCCGACGCCTTCCTGCGCCGCTGTTTCTTCCATTATATCCGCTTCCCGGACGAGGCCACGATGCGCAAGATCGTCGAGGTGCACCACCCCGGCATCAAGGAAGCCCTTCTGACCACCGCGCTGACGCAATTCTATGAACTGCGCGAAACCGCCGGTCTGAAGAAAAAACCCTCTACTTCCGAGGTGTTGGACTGGCTGAAACTGCTTCTGGCCGAGGATCTGACCGCCGAAGACCTCAAGCGCGACGGCGCGAATGCCCTGCCCAAACTGCATGGCGCGCTACTGAAGAACGAACAGGACGTGCACCTGTTCGAACGGCTGGCGTTCATGGCGCGCGCAGGGCGGTAAGGCCGGGTCGCGCCAGGCCAGTCAGGCGGCTGGAAAGAACGACAAACCGCCTGACACTCCGGCCTGCGCGGCAAAGCTGTAAAGCAGGGGCAGCGGATCAATATCCGCATCCGAAGCGAGGGTTGGAAGCGTCGCCAACAACTGCCTGGCCGCTTCGGTATCTGGTCTCAGCACGCCCATCTCCCAATCGGGAAAGATCCGCTCATCCAGGTCGCCATCCGCCAGCATGATGAAATGGCGGTGCCGCTTGTCGCGCTGGATTCGTGCCAGCCTGCGCATCAGGGTCAGTTTCGGACCTTCAATATATTGAAGGAATTGTCCCCGCTCGAAATGCAGAAAACCTGTCAGCCCCTCACCCGAATTGTTGCGGTAGCTGTCCATCAGAATATCGAGGATCATCTCCTCGGTCATACGTCCGCTTGCTTCGCTGCGGTAGAGAACAAAATTCAAACGCATGGTCCCTCCGGTTCGGAATTGGGTTCATTTCATCGGCGGCAGAGGTTTACATTGGCTTAACTTGGCCCCACACAGAGCTTGAGACGACATCAAATTCTCAGCGCGGCGGTGATAACCAGGAACAGGTGTCAAAATCATGGCGGAAACAATCTGTTTCCTGACAGAACTGTGACGCTGCCCCATTTTTGCCCCATTTCAAACGTTTCTTGGCCAAGTTAATCTCAATCACGCCGTATTTGCTGCCAACCTACGGAATCCGCGATGTCTGCCGAATTGACAGTCACCATTCGCCCCCTGACCGCTGCGGACCGCAGCAGTTGGGCGCGCCTGTGGGACGCCTATCTTCAATTCTACAAGACCTCCGTGGCGCCCGAGGTTTATGGCAGCACCTTTGCGCGGCTTCTGGGAAACGACATCCGCGATTTCAACGCTTTCGTGGCCGAAATCGACGGCAAACTGGTGGGTCTGGTGCATTACCTGTTCCACCGGCACGCCTGGAAGGTCGAGGATGTCTGTTATCTGCAGGATCTCTACGCCGACCCGTCGGTTCGGGGAACCGGGGTGGGCCGCAAGCTGATTGAGGCTGTCTATGCGGCGGCGGATGCCAATGGCACCCCGTCGGTGTATTGGTTGACGCAGGATTTCAACGCAGAGGCGCGCAAGCTCTACGACCGAATCGGCGTTCTGACCCCGTTTATTAGGTATCAAAGACCGTTATGAAGTATTTTTCTCTGCTCGCTGCCCTGGCGCTTGGCGCCTGTTCCATTCCCTCTCCCGGTGATACACCCGTCACCCGCGCCGTGGTTGCCGAAAGCGCCCTGCCGCCGATGAAAGTGTTCCAAGCCCCGGCGCCGGTGATGCCGCGCATGTCAAACGGCACGATCGCCGCCGATTTCCTGTCGCTGCATTTTCAGCTGGAAAGCGGTCGGGAACTGACGCACTTCACCCGGTTCGAAGGGCCGATCACCGTGGGCGTTACCGGCAAACCGCCCGCCAGCCTGGGCCCGGATCTGTCGCGCCTGCTGGCACGGCTGCGCAACGAGGCCGGGATCGACATCCGCAGCATTGGCTCCAGCAACCAGACCCCGAATATCGTGATCGAAGCGGTCAGCCGCGCCGATATCCGCCGCGCCCTTCCGCAAGCGGCCTGTTTTGTGGTGCCCAATGTCACCAGTCTGGATGATTTCCGCCGCAGCCGCCGGTCGGACAAGACCAACTGGGTCAGCCTGCGCGACCGCACGCAGATGGCGATTTTCCTGCCCTATGACGCCAGCCCGCAAGAGGTGCGCGACTGCCTGCACGAAGAACTGGCCCAGGCCTTGGGTCCGCTCAACGACCTCTACCGCCTGCGGGAATCGGTGTTCAACGACGACAATGTGCACACCGTCCTGACGGGCTTTGACATGCTGGTGCTGCGCGCCACCTACGATCCCACGCTGCGTTCGGGCATGACGCGCGATCAGGTTGCCGCGCGCATTCCCTCGATCCTCGCCGCGCTGAACCCGGCTGGCAACAGCCTGCCCGGTGAACGCCAGCAGGCCACGCCCCGCAGCTGGATCGAGGCCGTGCAAGAAGCGCTTGGCCCCGGCAGCAGTTCGGCCGAGCGGCGCAACGCGGTGAACAAGGCGCTCAGCATCGCGCAAAGCAATGGCTGGACCGATCACCGCCGCGCTTTCAGCCACTATATCGCGGGCCGCATGACCCAGGCCTATGACGCGCAACTGGCCCAGCGCCATTACGCAAGTGCCGACCGCTTCTTCCGGCAAACTCCGGGGACGGAACTGCACCAGGCCTATCTCGCCGCGCAGACAGCAGCCTTTGCCGTGTCACAGGCCGATGGCCAGGAAGCCCTGCGCCTGATCGCACCGGCCGTGCCCGTGGCGCGCCGCGCCGAAAACGCGGCCCTTCTGGCAACCTTGATGCTGATCCAGGCCGAAGCCTATGAGCTGACCGGCCAATATGACGTGGCACGTTCCGTCAGACTGGACAGTCTGGGGTGGGCACGATACGGCTTCGGCTCGGATTGGGCGGTGCGGGCGAAGATGCGTGAAATCTCAGGTCTGAACCCCGCGCCCCGCAGCTGACGGAGCAGGGAATGATTGTACTGGCCGGCGCCATTCTGGGCGCCATCCTGGGGGTGTGGAACGCCAAGCGGCGCGGTGGCAATTGGCTGGACAAGCTGCAATACGGCACTGTGACGGCAATTGCCTTTGCGCTTGCAGGGCTTATCATTACCATCCTAATTCACCGATCGCTGGTCTGATATGTTCCTGCCCTTTTTCGATGCGCTTCGCTCTGGCGGTGTTCCGGTCTCTCTCCGGGAATACCTGACCTTTCTTGAAGGCATGAAACGGGGGCTCGCCACCTATGATGTGGAGGCGTTCTATTACCTGGCCCGCACCGCCATGGTGAAAGATGAACGCAACATCGACAAGTTCGACCGCGCTTTTGCGACGGCCTTCAAGGGCTTGGAAAACATCAGTTTCGATCAGGTGTTGGAGGCGGTGGATATCCCCGCCGACTGGCTGGAGAAAATGGCCGAAAAGCACCTGAGCGCCGAAGAAAAGGCCGAGATCGAGGCGCTTGGCGGCTTTGACAAGCTGATGGAGACGCTGCGCGAGCGGCTGAAGGAACAACAGGGCCGCCATCAGGGGGGCAACAAATGGATCGGTACCGCCGGCACGTCACCCTTTGGCGCTTACGGGTACAACCCCGAAGGCGTGCGGATCGGGCAAAAGGAAAGCCGCCACCAGCGCGCGGTCAAGGTTTGGGACAAGCGCGAATTCAAGAACCTGGACGACACTGTTGAACTGGGCACGCGCAACATCAAGGTCGCGCTCAAACGCCTGCGCCGCTGGGCGCGCGAGGGCGCGGCGGAGGAACTCGACCTCGACGGCACAATCCGCGCCACGGCCGAGCATGGCTATCTCGACGTCAAGACCCGGCCCGAGCGGCACAATGCGGTGAAGGTGGTAATGTTTCTTGATGTCGGCGGGTCGATGGACCCCCACATCAAGGTGGTGGAAGAACTGTTCTCGGCCGCCCGCAGCGAATTCAAGCATCTCGAATATTACTACTTCCACAACTGCCTGTACGAAGGCGTTTGGCGCGACAACCGCCGCCGCTGGGACGCGCAGACACCTACGCATGAGGTGCTGCGCACCTATGGCCCGGATTACAAATGCATCTTTGTGGGAGACGCGTCGATGTCGCCCTATGAAATCGCCTATCCAGGCGGCGCGAACGAGCACTGGAACCAGGAGGCCGGGCAGGTCTGGCTGCAGCGGGCGCGCGATCAGTGGAATTCCAACCTCTGGATCAACCCGGTGCCTGAGAAATACTGGGGCTACACCCATTCCATCGGCATGATCCGCGAGATCTTCGAGGACCGAATGGTACCCATGACGCTGGCCGGTCTGGAACAAGGCATGCGCGAACTGACGCGGTAAGGTCACGTATCGAGCAACGCCAGCAAGGCCGTTCCAACGGCCTTGGTAACACGCGTTCGAACGCGCGTTGAAACCGTCTTCCAAGACGGTTTTCACGCACCTCGCCCTGCCCGGTATCCGCCTACGCGTCTCCCGATTTCAGAAAAACCTTGCACCGACTCACTTTCTTGCCGCCAAATGTCTGACATTTGAAGCGCCCCTCACACCGCGCTTCAAACATCAGTATCGGCAAAAAGACGGAGAAAACCCGCAAGTGTCGTCCCGATTATCCAGTCTTTGGGAGGAGACAAGAATGAATTTGAGACCAGACCCCACATTTCACCCCACAGCGCAGATGGCCATGGCCGCCCCGGTTGAGACACTGGCCTTCACCCTGATGCTCAGCCCCGACGGTTCGCAGCCCGACGGGCTTGCCGTGGTCGATGTCGATCCGAAATCGAAAAGCCATGGCCAGATCGTGCATGAGCTGATCATGCCCAACAAGGGCGACGAATTTCACCATTTTGGCTGGAACGCCTGTTCGTCAGCCCTCAGCCCGCTTACCGGGCACGCCTTCCTGGAACGCCGGTACCTGATCATCCCCGGCATCCGGTCCTCGCGCATTTACGTCATCGATGTGAAAGACCCGCTGAAAGCGAAAATTCACAAGATTATCGAACCCGAAGAAGTCTTTGAAAAAACAGGCTATTCCCGCCCCCACACCATCCATTGCGGGCCCGAGGGCATCTATGTCTCCACCCTCGGCGGTGGCGGCAAGGATGGCACCGATGGCCCTCCGGGCATCTTCATCATGGATTGCGAAACCTTCGACATCCTCGGCCGCTACGAGATGGACCGCGGCATTCAGGACAAGCATTACGACTTCTGGTGGAACCTGCCGCGCGATTACATGGTCAGTTCCGAATGGGGCCTGCCACCGCAGTTCGAAAACGGCATCGTGGCCGAGGATTTGCTGAGCAACAAATACGGTCACAAGATCCACTTCTGGGACCTGCGCGGGCGCAAGAACATCCAGACGATCGATCTGGGCGAAAACCACCAGATGGCGCTGGAAATCCGGCCCGCCCATGACCCCGCCAAGCAATATGGCTTCTGCGGCGTGGTGGTCGATACGACCAATCTGCAAGGCGCGATCTTCACCTGGTGGCGCAACGAAGACGGCACGTTCGAAGCAAAGAAAACCATCACGATTGATCCGCAACCGGCCTCCCCCGACGATCTGCCGGACCTGCTGAAAGGGTTCGAGGCGGTACCGCCGCTCGTCACCGATATCGACCTCAGCCTGGATGACAAGTTCCTCTATGTCGCCTGCTGGGGCACGGGGGAAATGCATCAATATGACGTCTCCGACCCGATGAACCCGAAACTGGCAGGCAAGGTCGAGATTGGCGGGATCGTGAAAAAGACCAAGCATCCCAACGGCAAAGACTTCGGATATGGCCCGCAGATGGTGGAAATCAGCCGCGACGGCAAACGCGTCTATTGGACGAACTCGCTTTATTCCACCTGGGACGATCAGTTCTATCCCGGCGACCGTGGTGCCGCGATGGTGATGGCGAACGCCAACCCGAATGGCGGGCTGGAGCTGGCCGAAAACTTCTGGGTCGAGTTCCCCGAAGGCTACCGCTCCCACCAGATCCGGCTGGAGGGCGGAGACTGTTCGACCGACAGCTTCTGCTATCCTAACACCTAACCCATGGAAGAGACTTCGGTGGCGGCCCTCTGGTGGGCCGTCATCGCCGCAGGCATTTACCATGGCGTGAACCCCGGCATGGGCTGGCCCCTGTCGGTTTCAGCGGCCTTGTTCGAACAGAAACGCAGCGCCTTGTTCAGGGCGCTGGGGCTTCTGGCGCTGGGTCATTTCCTGGCAATGGCGGCGATACTCTTGCCGTTCTCAGCCATGTTCGTGCTGGTGGAACACGAGCGCGAAATCCGCATCGGCGCGGGCGCGCTGGTGATCGCTGCCGGGGTTTACCTGCTGATCAACCGCCGCCATCCAAGGGCGCTCAGCCGGGTCAAACCGACCCGCCTGGCATTGTGGTCCTTTCTCGCGGCCATGGCCCATGGCGCCGGGCTCATGCTGGTGCCGCTTTATCTGGGCCTTTGCGACATCGATGCGCTGGATACCGGGCACCGGGCTGCGAACGCGTTGATGACCAGCAACTTTCTGACGGCTCTGCAAGTGGCGCTGGCCCATACGGTCGCCATGACCCTTGCAGGGGGCATTATCGCCTGGGGCGTCTACACCTGGATGGGGCTGAAATTCCTGTCAAAGGCCTGGTTCAATATCGACATCCTCTGGGCGCTCAGCCTGATTGCAGTGGGCCTTTTCGGCATCTGGACCGCGCATTAGGTCTCAGTGCCGGGGGTTCCGCCCCTTCTGGATGCGCTGCACCTCTTCGGGCCAGGTCGACCGGATATAGGCCAGGATGTTCCAGATCTCCTCATCGCTCAGTTGATCGCCAAAGGCGGGCATGGCGCTGGTAAATCCGGTCACACCGCGCATCTCAAGCGCAACCTGCCCGCCCAGCTTGGTATAGTCGAACAGAAGGACATTATCGTGATGCCAGGTATGGCCCGTTTCATCATGGGGGGGCGCAGGCAAGGTGCCGTCTGCATTGGCGCTGCGCCAGTTGGGCGCGCCCTCCAGATCGGCGCCGTGACAGGCCGCGCATTGTTCCTGATAAAGCCCGGCACCCCGCGCTACATCGCGCCCGTCAAGTTCATGATCGGCCGCCGCTGCCCCGGCCCATATCGTCATGGCCGCCATCAGTACAGTCTGCTTTACGCCTGTTCGCATCGTTTCAAACCCATCTGTTGTCATGGAGGGGTGACCGCCGATGTCAGCACAGCCGTCACCAGGAAAATCACCCAAAACACCGCCCATTCCGCCCGGATCGTCCGCCTCAGCGCTTGTCCGGCCCCGGCATGTCCGGCGCGCAGATCAGGTACGTGCTTCACCTTGTTGCGCGCACCCAGCCCCAGCAAAAGCGCCACGCACCCAAGCTTCGCCAGCAGCACAAGGCCATAGCCCGTGCCAAGAAGCGCGCCGACCGATCCAACCAGCCGTAGCGCCATCCACAGACCTGCAACGACCAGCACGGCGATAAACCCGATCGCCGCCACGCCGAAACGGTGCCCCAGTTCGGCCGCCTGCGCGCGTCGCTCCGCGTCGCCCGCCAGCCACGCCAGCGGGCTCAGCACGCCGACCCATGCAGCAATCGCCAGCAGATGCAGGAACAGTGTGACCTGCAACGCCAGCGCGCCCGTATCTGACACATGCCCCAGCAGCACAAAGGACCAAAGCGCCGCCAGACCGCCCGCCAGCGCCAGCCAAAGCCCCACGCCACCGATCAGGCTGCCCAGCAGGACCGCCGCCAGACCGGCCACCTGCCAGATCAGCACATCGCCCACCGGCGTTTGCCAGAGGACCCCCAGCATTTCTGGATCCGTCAGACCGCTCGCATCCCCGGTCAGCGCAGCCCCCCGCAGACTGAAGGCCCCCAAGGCCGCAAGGATCCCCAACGCAGCGAAGATCCCCGCACGCCTGCGCAACGGGGCATCCAGCCCGCCAAGCAGGCCCGAAAAGACAAGGCGCATCACCACCATCCCGGTGGCAACCAGTGCACCGGCATAAAGCGCCGTCCGCGCCAGGACGGCGGCCCAAACCCAGGGATCGGAAATCATGGGCCGGTGACGGTAAAGCGGATCTCGTCCTGCATCGCGTGACCATCGATGCTCAGGCCGCGCCACTCGATCACGTGCTCGCCCGCGCCGCTCATTGCCATGGGCACGGACAGCTCGGTCACGAAACCGCCCTGCCCGCTCAGATCCAGATCCGCCTCGGCACCGTCCGGCCCGGCCTGCACAATCCGCGTCACACGGATCCCCTTGTCGAACCTCAATTCCAACATCTCAGGCATGGTCTCAAGCACCGCGCCCTTCGCAGGAACGGTATCGTTCATCTTGGAATGGGCAAAGGCACTGCTGGCCCAAATGACCAGGCCAAGACACATCAAGACGCGTTGAGCAAACTTCATAACATCAATCCCGATTGCTGATTTGCGCCAACCGTAAAGGTTCCGGCAGGGGGAAGGTCAACCCCCGCCGAATGCTTCCGAAGGCATGACCGATTGCACTTTTTCGCGACCGGCCTAATCTGGCTCCATGTCCAACGCCCCTGTCACCGAAATCGACCCCGCAGCCTTTGCCGCCGACCCCTATCCGGCGCTGGCGCAGATGCGGGCCGGGGCGCCGATCACCTATGTTCCGCAACTGGGCGCGACCCTGATCACCCGCCGTGACGACATCCATCGCGAGGAAAAGCGCACCCATATCTTCTCCTCTGACCAGCCCGAGGGGCTGATGACCCTGCTCATGGGCCAGAACATGATGCGCAAGGACGGCGCCGATCACATGGCCGAGCGCAAGGCGCTCTTTCCCACCGTCTCGCCCAAAACGGTGAACACCCATTGGAAACCCCTTTTCGAGGCCCGCGCGCTTCAAATTCTCGCAGACCTCAAACCCAAAGGCGCCTGCGATCTGGTCACCGATTACGCCATGCCGGTCTCGGCCGAGGCGCTGAAGCTGATCACCGGCCTGACCCAGATGACCGCTGCCGAAATGGACGGCGTCAGCCAGGCCATGATCGACGGCTGCGCCAATTACGCGGGCGATCCGCAGATCGCGGCGCGCTGCCACGAAGGCACCGCCTTGATCGACGCCCATATCGACAGGATGTGGGACAGCGCGGCGAAGTATTCGGCCCTGAAAGTCCAGCGTGACGCAGGGGTCAGCGACTATTCCACACGCGCCAATATTAAGCTGATCATCTCGGGTGGGCAGAACGAACCACGCGATGCGATTGCAGGCACCATCTGGGCACTTCTGACCCATCCCGACCAACTGGCGCTGATCCGGCAGCGCCGCGCCACCTGGGAGGACGCCTTTGCCGAATATACCCGCTGGCAAAGCCCCATCGGCATGTCGCCCCGCCGCGTGGCGCAGCCCGACACCGTGAACGGGGTGAGCTTCGACACCGATGACCGCGTCTTCCTGATGTTCGGCTCCGCCAATCGCGATGGCGCGCATTTCAACGATCCCGACCGGTTCGACGTCACCCGCGACACCGCGGCCTCCATCCCCTTCGGCGCTGGCCCGCATTTCTGCGCAGGCGCCGCCGCCTCGCGCTGCCTGATCACCCAGATCGCCCTGCCGCTGGCCTTCGAGCACCTGCCGGGCCTGCGGCTGACAGGCGATGTCCCCTTCACCGGCTGGGCGTTTCGCGGCCCAACCTCTGTCCCAGTGGTCTGGAATGTCTGACGCACCCGTAACCGAAATCGATCTCGACGCGTTCATCGCCGATCCCTACCCGGATCTGGCGCGCATGCGGGCGACAGCGCCTGTCACCTATGTCCCGCAACTGCGCGCCACCCTGTTCACCCGCCGCGACGATGTGTTTCGCGAGGAAAAGCGGATCGACCTCTTCTCCAGCCACCAGCCCAAGGGGCTTGTGGAACAGATCATGGGCGCCAATCTCATGCGCAAGGATGCCCAGGCGCATATGGCCGAACGCAAGGCGCTTTTCCCCGCGCTCAGCCCGCGCACGGTGCGCGACCACCTATCGCCCGCCTTTGAAAAGATCGTCCACACCCATCTTGCCCGGATCAAACCGATGGGCCGCGCCGATCTGGTGACGGACTATGCCCTGCCTGTCGCCGCCGATGCGCTGCGCGTCATGACCGGGCTCACCAACATCACCGCCGAGCAAATGAACGCCGCCAGCCAGGAGATGATCGACGGCTGCGCCAATTACGCAGGCGACCCGGATATCGCCGCCCGCGCCTATGCGGCCTCTGCCAATGTGGACGCGGCGATTGATGCGCGCATGGACGCCCTGCGCGCCAACCCCGATCATTCCGTGATCTCGGTGCTGGATCAGGCGGGGCTCAGCCGCGCGCAGATCTCAGGCAATATCAAGGTGATCATCGGCGGCGGTCAGAACGAACCGCGCGATGCGATTGCAGGCACGATCTGGGCGCTTCTGACCCACCCGGAGCAGCGCGCGCTGATCGACGCGGGCCAGGCCACCTGGGACAACGCCTTTGACGAATATGTCCGCCTGGTGACCCCATCGGCATGGTCCCCCGCCGCGTCGCCAAACAGGGCGAAGCCTGCGGCATCCGGTTTGAGCCGGAAGAAACCATCTTCCTGATGTTCTCCTCTTCCTGCCGGGACGAGGCGCATTTCCAAAATCCCGATGCCTATGATCTCACCCGCGACACCGGCCCCGCCATCCCTTTCGGCGCAGGCCCGCATTTCTGCGCAGGCGCCGCCGCCTCGCGCTGCCTCGTGGCCCGGCATGCGGTCCCCGCGGCCCTCGCCGCCCTGCCAAATCTCCGCCTCGACGGCACGCCCATCTTCAAAGGCTGGGCCTTCCGGGGCCCGACCCAACTGCCCGTGGCCTGGGATATCTGACCGCCCCCTGCTTCTTTCTGGCCAAAAATACCCCTCTCCCACGGCTTGCCGCGGGCGCAACACAGGCCCATATCAGCCCCATGATCAAAGTGACCCCGATCCTTCTGGCCCTTCTTTATGGGATTGTGATGTATCGCTTCTCCGTCTGGCGCACCCGGAAGGAGCTCGATACCCGGTCCACCGAACTGGCCGATCCCAAACTCAAGGCCATGACCGATCAGCTGGCCCGCGCCCTCGATCTGCCCAAGGTCCGCGTCCACATCTACGAGATTGACCCGGTCAATGGCCTCGCTGCGCCCGATGGGCGTATTTTCATCACACGCGGCTTTTACCGCAAATTCCAGCAGGGCGAGGTCACGGCCGAGGAACTGGCCAGCGTCATCGCCCATGAACTGGGCCATGTGGCGCTTGGCCATGCGCGCCGCCGGATGATCGACTTTTCCGGCCAGAACGCCATGCGCGCCGCGCTTGGCATGATCCTCAGCCGCATCATTCCCGGTATCGGTATGTGGATCGCCAATATGCTGACCACGCTTCTGGCCGCCCGCCTTTCGCGCGGCGATGAATACGAGGCCGACGCCTATGCCGCCGCGCTCCTAACCAAAGCCGGGATTGGCATAGGTCCGCAAAAATCGCTTTTTCAGAAACTCGAAGCGCTGACCCAGCAGCGCGCGGGCGTTGTCCCCGCCTGGCTGATGAGCCACCCGAAAACCGATGACCGCATCAAGGCGCTCGAAGCGCTGGAGGCGCGCTGGCAGCAGGAACTGACCTGAAACCCCGAACAATTTGATGAAAACTCAACGGGATGTTTCGCGCGCGAAACATTTTGCGCGCCCCTCTCTTCTTCTCTTTCCAAATACCGGCGGGGGAGGCCCGCAGGGCCGGGGGCAGCGCCCCCTATTGCGCCAACGCCTTGCCCAGGCGCGGCAGGCGGGCCTTCTTCATCAGCCGCCGCATATCCCAGTCCTGCCCCGACAACGCGCGCGCCTCGTCCAGAACCGCCGTGCCGATCCGGGCGATCTCTTCGGGGCGTTCCTGCCAGAACTGCATCATCAACCCGTCCGGGTCGATACGGATCAGGCCTTCCTCGGCCAGGATGTTGCGGGGAAAATCCCTGGCATTCAGCGTCACGATCCCGTCGGCGGATGATGCCACCGCCACGGCCAGCACATGCAGGTCGCTCGCGTCAGGCAGCCACAGCCGCGCCTCGATCCCCGGCGCGGGCGGAGCTTCGGCTTTCGGAAAAGCGGCCTGCGCCAGGGCAATCTCGCCGCGCGCCTGTGCCTCCTGCGCCGGATCCAGACGCGCCGCCGCGCGCGCCCATTCCTCCAGCAGACGGGCAGACCAGATCGGCTCGAAACAGCCCGCTTTGGCTGCGCCCAGCAGGACCTCGCGCATCACCGTAGGATACAGAACGCAGGCGTCCAGAACCAGTCTCATAGCCGGAAAAACAGCGCCTTGAGATATCCGCTTTCGGCCAGTTGCGGCAGTTCCGGGTGGTCAGGCCCCGCAGCCCCCGTATGCAAAAGCTGCGCCATCCGCCCCGCGCGCCCGATCCCGCGTAATGATGCGCCGCGAAACTTGGGCAGATCCGCCGCATGCGAACAGGAACAAAGCACCAGATAGCCGCCTTCCGCCACAAGGGGTGCTGCCAGCCGCGCCACGCGCTCATAGGCGCGCAACCCCGCCTCCAGTGCCGGTTTTGACGGCGCAAAGGCCGGCGGGTCGCAGATCACCACGTCGAACCGCGCACCCTCCTGCCCCAGCGCCTGCAGCACGTCAAAAGCATCGCCCTGCCGGGTGTCGAACCGATCCGACACGCCCATCGCCTCGGCCCCCTTGCGCGCCAGATCCAGTGCCGGCGCAGATCCATCCACCGCCAGGGCCTGCCCGGCACCACCCGCCAGCGCGGCCAGTGCAAAGCCGCCCACATGGGAAAACACATCCAGCACCCGGCTTCCCTGCCCCGCCAGCCGCGCGGCAAAGGCGTGGTTGGGCCGCTGGTCAAAGAACAGGCCGGTTTTCTGCCCGCCCGTCAGATCGGCCATGTAAATCGCACCATTCATCGGCACCGGCACCGGAGCCTCCGGCGCATCGCCCACCAGCGTCACCGACAGATCGTCCAGCCCCTCCAGCGACCGCGTGCGGCCGCTGGCGTTCTTCAGAACCGTTCGCACGCCCGTCACCTCGGTCAGGGCGGCGACCAGATCGTTCAGACAGGCCTCTGCCCAGGCGGCGTTGGGCTGCAGCACCGCGATGTCGCCAAAGCGGTCGATGACAACGCCGGGCAGGCCATCGGCCTCGGCATGGACCAGCCGATAGAAAGGCGCATTATACAACCGCTCGCGCAGCGACAACGCACGGGCCAGCCGCGCGGCGAACCAGGCCCGATCAATTTCCGCCTCGGGATTGGCATCCAGAAACCGCCCGATGATTTTTGACACCGGATTGACCGCGAACAGCCCCATGGGCTGGCGCGCGTCATCCTCCAGCACCGCAATCGTGCCGGGATCCAGCGCGCGGGTGCGCCGGTCGGTGACCAGTTCATTGGCATACACCCAGGGAAAGCCGCGCCGGATCGCGCGGGCATTGGCCTTGGGTTTCAGCCGGACAGTGGGTCGGGAATGCAAAGAGGGCGCCGTCATGGCGCCCTCGTAATCCTTTTGTCTGAACTGCGAAAGGGCTCAGAACTGGTTGAGCACCTGGATCAGACCCAGATTGGCGGTTTTGTACCCGCCTGGAACGGTCAGTTCCTGGCGCAAGACCTCGGCCAAAAAGGCGGTAATCCGCACTTTCTGTGTCTCACCCCGGGCCTCGGCCAGGATCGCTTGCTGGCCACCGAAGGCATCCAGATCTGCGCGGATTTCGCGCCAAGGGGCCACAATGTCGCCGGTCACGGGATCGGCCAGGGCCAGATCGAACACGATGTTATGGACGCCGCCCGTGGTGTAACGCGCCTTTTCGGTCAGCGCATGGAAGCGTTTGACATTGATCAGCAGGTCAACCGGGCGTTCGCCCTGGATGGTCTGCGCACCGCGCAGCATGGCGGTTTCGAAAATTGCCTGCACCTGCGCGTGACGGTCCCCGATGGGATCACCGCGCCAGACGATATCGCCTGCGGGCAGATACCGGTTGGCTTCGGACACTTTCAGCGAACGCGGCACATTCACAAGCACGTTCTGGATACGCACCGGCGCCTGCGCTTGCGCAACCGGAGCTGTCACATCTGCGGCCGGCACGGACACGCGCTGCGCCTGGCTGACTGTTTGGGTCTCGAACGGGGCATTGCGCGTTACGGTATCGACCGCGGCACAGGCAGAAAGGCCAAGGCCAACCGCCAGCAATGCAATGATGCGCACATAGTTCATATCTGTCTCCTTACACGGCCCGAAGGGACCGCATGATAGTCCTGCTCACGGTAAGGAATGACGACGGATTGAGGCGAATTTGAGACAGATTCCGTGAAAAATCAGGGCTTTCGGGCAGCGCTGCCCGTCCGGGCCGGGCCGGCCAAGCCACGCAGGATCACGGGCGATTCCTGCTTTTCCAGCCCCCGCGCCGCCTGGGCTTGGCCATGCCGACCAGCCCGTCGCGCATCACCTGGTTCATCGGATGGCCCGGGTGGCCGGGTTCGTATTGCGCCAGAAGGGCGCTCAGCGCCTCGGGCGTGTCGGCATCCACGGGCAGGCTCAGCGCCCAGTCCAGAAAGATCGACCGGCATTCTTCGGCCGTGATCCCTTCGATCTGGTAACTTTCGAAGATCAGCCCCTTGGGGTCTGTTCTGGGATCACCTTTTTTCATGTGTCGATCTCCCGCCTGATCGCTGCGCTGACGATCGCATCCACCCGCTCATAATGATCCTGAAGCGAGGCGCGCAAGGCCTCGACGTTTTCAGCAGGGCTTGCGCGCAAAAGAAACGCAAGCGCCCCCTCGCCCAGCGTGTCATCCGATACCGCCCCCGGTGTCAGCAGGCGCGTGGCGTAAAGAATTCTGACATAAAGCCAATAGGCCTTGGCAAGCTCGACCGCCTCGTCCGCTGTCAGCCAGCCCACCGCCTTGCCCGCCAGGAGGGAGCCCGGCACCTCGCGACTGCCCTTGCCTGACAACAGCGAGGCCGCCTGCGCCACAAGGTCGATGTCCTGCAGCCGCCCTGCCCCGGTCTTGGTGTCCCAGATCCCATCGGGCGCCTTTGCATCGGCGATGCGCTTGCGCATGTCGTCGACGGCGCGCAGAACCTCTTTCAGATCGCGCGGGCGGGCCAGAAGTTCGCTGCGAAACGCCTCGATATCGGCGGCCAGATCCGGCGGGCCGGCCACGACCTGTGCGCGGGTCAGCGCCAGATGTTCCCATATCCAGGCCTCGTCCTGCTGATAATTGCGGAAGCTGGTCAGGCTGGTCGCCACAGGCCCCTGATTGCCCGAGGGCCGCAGGCGCATATCAACCTCGTACAGCCTTCCCTGGCTCATCGGGGCGGTCAGCGCGGTGATCATCGCCTGGGTCAGACGGGCGTAATAGGGTCGCGCGGCCAAGGGGCGCGGCCCTTCGGAATATTCCGCCTCACCGGGGTCATAGATCACGATCATGTCCAGATCGGACGTTGCCGTCATCCGGCCCGATCCCAAAGACCCCATGCCGACAATCGCGGCCCCGCGTCCAGGCGGCGGGCCATGTTTGAGCGCGAACTGATCAATAACCACCGGCCACAGCGCCTGAATCACTGCGCGCGCCAGCACGGTGTAGTAATGGCCCTCACGGCCGTAATCGAGCAGCCCGCGCAGATGGTGCACGCCGATGCGGAAATGCCAGTCCTTGGTCCAGGCGCGCGCGGTGTCCAGCTTGCGCTCGTAATCCTCGTCCCGCGCCATCTTTTCCGCGAGTTCGTCGCGTAATTCGGCCCCCTCTTTCCAGTCGGCAAAAAAATCCCCCCCGATCACCGCATCAAAGACCGAGGCATTGCGCGACAGGTAACTGGCCAGCGCGGGCGACGTGCCGGCGATATCGACAAGCAGATCGATCAGAAGGTGGTTCGATTGAAACAGCGAAAAGATCTGCACACCGGCAGGCAGCCCGCGCAGGAAGCCATCCAGCGCCGCCAGAGTTTCTTCAGGTTTGGCGGTTTTGGCGACACGCGCCAACAATTCAGGTTTCAGCCGGTCAAAGAGCGTACGCGCCCGTTCCGACCGCAAGGCCGGATAGGTCAGCCAGCGCGCCAGCAGATCGGGGTCAAGATCGCCCAGATCCGCGTCAGGCGCGGGCGCCGATTTGAGGGCAGAGCCCGCGAAAAAGCCTTCGGTCAGCTCGTGCACTTCGGTCAGGCGCGATTTGATCTGGTTCTGCAAATCGGCCGGATCGCTGTCCATCAGACAGGCCACCCGCGCGATCCCGTCAGCGGTGTTGGGAAAGATATGTGTCTGCGCGTCATGCACCATCTGGATGCGGTGTTCGACCTCGCGATGGGCGCGGTAATGATCGATCAGCGTCCTGGCCACGTCGGTTGGCACCCAGCCCTTGTCGGCCAGGGTTGCCAGCCCCTGCCAGGTCATGCGCGACCGCAGATCGGGATCGCGCCCGCCGGAAATCAGCTGCCGGGTCTGGGTGAAGAACTCGATCTCGCGAATGCCGCCGCGGCCCAGCTTCATGTCGTGGCCCGGCACGTTGATCGGACCGACATATCCCTTGTGATCGCGGATGCGCAGGCGCATGTCATGGGCGTCTTCGATGGCGGCGAAATCCAGATGTTTGCGCCAGACGAAGGGCGTCAGCGTTTTCAGGAAGCGCTCACCGGCGGCAAGATCGCCCGCGCAGGGCCGCGCCTTGATATAGGCGGCGCGCTCCCAGGTGCGGCCCAGGCTTTCGTAATATCGCTCGGCCGCCTCCATCGCGATCACGACCGGTGTGACCGACGGATCGGGCCGCAGCCGCAGATCGGTGCGAAACACATAGCCTTCGGCCGTCCGGTCGCTGAGCATTGCGCACATGTTGCGCGTGGCTTTGACAAGGCTTTGGCGCGCCTCGAAGAAGTCGTCCGGATCATAGCGGGTTTCGTCAAACAGACAGATCAGATCGATATCCGAGGAATAGTTCAGTTCATGCGCACCCATTTTGCCCATGGCCAGCACAGTCATGCCTGCGGCGGTCTCGAGATCATCTTCGGTCTGGCCCGGCAGCTTGCCGCGCCGGATCAGCGGGGCCAGCGCGGCTTTCAGCGCCAGATCGGTGGCCTGATCGGCAAATTCGGTGAGCACCCACGTGACCTGATCCACCGCCCATGACCCCGACAGGTCGGCCAGCGCAATGGCCAGCGCATGGCGCGCCTTGGCCCGGCGCAGCGCGGAGGCGAGTTCATCCGGTGCGGTTTCCTGAAGCGCGGCACGTTCGGCCTTCAGCGCGCCCTCCGGGTCGGCCAGCGCTTGCGGCAGCCAGTCGGCCTGGGCGTGGATCAGCCCGTTGAGATAGGGGCTGGATCCGGCCGTCCCCGCGATCAGATCCCCCATCGGTTTGGACAGGCCCGGCACGGCCTGCCGCGCGGCCTCTCCCAGTTCAGGGTCGAAGGCACGCGGTGTGCGGGTTATCCAGGCATCGATACTCATTGCGCGACTGTGCGGCTGGCGTCTGGCAAGGTCAATCACTCAGCCACAGGGGTGTCTTGTGAAAAAACGTTTCGCCAGCCCTGATCGCCGCGTACCCAGAGAGAGCTGACGAACATCCGCTCTTCCGCCTTCTCAGGTCGTGCGAAACGCGCCTGATAGCTGAGCATGACGTGATCCGGTCCGACGGTCAAAATCCGGGCGTCCAGCACGGCAAATTCCAAAACAGAGGGTCCGTCCTTCAGCTGATCGGCGTGATCCTGACGGCTGGCAAACCCGGATGGGTAGACACCAAGGAAATCCGGGGCGAGCAAAGCCAGATCAGCCTCTGCGCCGCCATCGACAAGCGCCTGCCAGACCTGGGTTTCCAGAGCGACAAAAAAGGACAGTGACGGCAGGTCAGGATTGTCTTCCGAAGTCATGTGCAGGATCTTCACCATTTGGAACCAAGGTAAGAGAGAAGCAGGATGAGCAAAAGCCTCAAACGGGTGCGCGCGGCGTTGGAAGCGGCGGGCTTGGCAGTGGATATCCGCGAGACCCATCTTGCGCGCACCGCGCAGGATGCGGCCAATGCGGTGGACTGCACCGTCGACCAAATCGCGAAATCCATCATCTTTCGCGGGGAAGAGAGCGGCGAGGCCATTCTGTTTCTGACCGCCGGCGGCAATCGTGTCGATCCGGACAAGGCCGCCGCATTGGCGGGGGAGCCGCTGGGCAAGGCCGATGCGGCGCTGGTGCGGGCGCAGACGGGATTTGCGATTGGCGGCGTGTCGCCTGTCGGGCATCTGAACCCGATCCGCGCCTTTCTGGATCCACGGCTTCTGGAGTTTGATATTGTCTGGGCCGCGGCCGGCACGCCGCACCACGTTTTCGCGATAAATCCGACGCTTTTGGAACAGATGACTTCAGCTCAAACATCTGATTTCGCATCATAAAAAATGTAAATGTAAAAAACTTTCACATTTTCTCTTGAAACTGCGGCGGGGAAGTCCGATCTGTTGTAATGTGAAAAGGCTTCACATTGACCTGACCCCAATAAGGAGACACCTCAGATGACCGCACTCGCCTCGACCGAGACCCCTCAGCGCCAGGGCAACTGGCTCTCGCGCAGCGAGGCCTGGCTTGATGCCCGTGGCAAAGGCGCATGGATCGCCGCCATGGTCCTTGGTTTCATCTTCTTCTGGCCGATTGGCCTGGCCCTTCTGGCCTATATGATCTGGAGCAAACGCATGTTCAGCACGTCCTGCAATCACCGCAAATCCTGGAGCCGCCATGGCATGAGCGCCATGACCACCACCGGCAACAGCGCCTTCGACGCCTATAAGGCCGACACGCTGGCCCGGCTGGAGCGCGAGCAGCACGAGTTCGAGAGCTTCCTGGAGCGGCTGCGCGAGGCAAAGGACAAGGCCGAGTTCGACCAGTTCATGGACGAACGGGCGCGCAAGGCCAATGATGTCAGCGATGACATGGATGACGACGAAAGCTCGCAAGACAAATCGTAATCCCCATATGAATGCTGCGCCGCCCCGTTCCGGGGCGGTGCTGACCTGTCAGACCGGAAGTTGAAGAATGACCCACCTGCCCGACCCTTTCACGCAATCTCAATTCTATGACGGTGTTGCAATCAAGCGCCTTCTGGCCTGGGTCGTTGACACTGTACTTATCGTTCTGGTGGCGGTTGCGGTCCTGCCCTTTACCGCCTTCACGGGGATCTTCTTTTTCCCGTTCCTGATCCTGGTCGTTGGCTTTGTTTACCGCACCGTCACGCTGGCGGGCGGATCGGCCACCTGGGGCATGCGGCTGTTCGCGATCGAGTTCCGCACCATGCATGGGGAACGCTTCGACCTGGGCACGGCCTTCGCGCATACACTGGGCTATACCATCTCGCTGGCGATGTTTCCGGCGCAGGTTGTGTCGATCATCCTGATGCTGACCACGTCGCGCGGTCAGGGCCTGACGGACCATGTTCTGGGCACGGTGGCGATGAACCGCCGCGCGATCCTGGCCTGAGCCGCGAAAAACCTGCCACAAGCCCCTTGGCGCACGGAAAGACCAAGGTTATCGTTTGGGCAGACGACAAGTGAGACCATATGCGCCACACGCTGCCCATAGCGCCACAATTCTACGTGACGGCCCCTCAGCCCTGCCCCTATCTGGAGGGGCGGATGGAGCGCAAGCTGTTCACGGCCCTTCAGGGCGAGAATGCCGAACGGCTGAATGACAGCCTGTCGCAGCAGGGGTTCCGCCGGTCTCAGAACGTGCTGTACCGTCCGTCCTGCGCGGAATGTTCGGCCTGCCTGTCGGCGCGGATCGACGTGGCGGCTTTCACCGCCAACAAGAGCCAGAAGCGCACCTTGCGGCGCAACGCGCATCTTGACCGGCGCGCGACCTCGCCCTGGGCCACGGAAGATCAATACGATCTGTTCCGCCGTTATCTGGATTCGCGCCACGCCAATGGCGGCATGGCCGATATGGACGTGTTCGAATTCGCCGCCATGGTGGAAGAGACACCGATCCGGTCGCGCGTGGTGGAATACACCGACGCCAGCACCAAGGAGCTGGTCGCCGTCAGCCTGACGGATGTGCTGCAAGACGGGCTGAGCATGGTCTACAGCTTTTATACCCCCGACCTGCCGAAACAGTCCCTGGGCACTTTCATGATCCTCGATCATATCGAGATCGCCCGGGAAAACGGCCTGCCTTACGTCTATCTGGGCTATTGGGTGCCGGGCAGCAGAAAGATGGGATACAAGGCCAAGTTTTCCGGTCTTGAGGTTTATGTGGGTGGGGAATGGCGCAAGATGACCAACCCGGATGCCTTTTGCGCGGACACCCATCCCCTGTCGACCGACCCGATTGCCGAACAGGTGGCCAATATCCAGCTGCCTGACCGGGTTCCGCCCTCCAAGGGATAATCTCTCAAGACACCAGTTCAGCGCGCCGATTTCTTGAAAAGAAATCGGGCCGGAAAGTTTGAAACTTTCCGGCCCGTCCGTGTTTTACCCGACCCCGATCAGATCCGGGACGATGGTGACAATCCCCGGGAAGAACCACAGGATGGCCAGCCCCAGCACCTGGATCAGCACGAAGGGCACGATCCCGCGATAGATATGGCCCGTGGTAATGCCCGCCGGCGCCACCCCCCTAAGATAGAAGAGCGCGAAGCCGAAGGGTGGTGTCAGGAACGAGGTCTGCAGGTTCACCGCGATCATGATGGTCACCCATTTCGGATCGAACGACCCGCCATAGATCACCGGACCCACAATCGGGATCACGATGTAGATGATCTCAAGGAAATCGAGCACGAAGCCCAGGATGAACAGGACCAGCATCACGATCAGGAAGACTTTGTATTCGTTGTCAAAGCTCTTCAAGAATTGCTGGATGTAATGCTCACCCCCGAAGGAGATCACCACGAGGTTCAGAAGCTGCGACCCGATCAGGATGGTGAAGACCATCGAGGTCACCTTGGCCGTCTCGCGCACAACGGGGCTGAGAACGCCGTTGGTGAACAGAACCCAGCAGCCGAACAGAAGCCCGAACAGCGCATAGAGATAGGCGCCATAGGCCAGGAAGAAGGCAACCCAGGTTTCGAACGTGACGACCTCGTTATTGATGCGCAGGTCGAAATTCACGCCGATCAGGATACAGATGATGATCGCGAAGGTGGACCAGATGATCACCTTGCCGGACTGGTCCAGATCTTTCAGCTTGCGGTATGCCGCCAGCATGATCGCGCCACCCGCCCCAAGCGCGGCAGCGGGCGTCGGGTTGGTGATACCACCCAGGATCGAGCCCAGCACCGCAACGATCAGCACCAGCGGCGGGAAAACCACACGGATCAGATCATTCTTAGCCAGACGCGCGGCTGCATGGCTGCAGCCGTAAAGCGCAATACCCACGGGGATCAGCATCAGCAGCCATTCCGCGCCCGAGCTGGTGGTTGGGGCGACCAGCAGAATGTCGACCATCAGCATCAGCACCAGACCGATACCCCCGATCAGAAGCGGCTTGGGATCGCCGGAAGGCGAGACGCCGCGCGCGGTGGTCAGAACCAGGCCCAGCAGGATCACCAGGATGGCCACGCCCGTGCCGATGGGGGCTGCATTGGCAATCTTGGCTTCCAGCGCTGCGGCCATTTCCTCTTCGCTCAGACGTTCGGATTGGGCCACGCCGCCCGCCGCGTCGATCTGCTCTTGTTCGGCCAGGGCTGCGTTCCAGGCTTCCTGCCCGTGCAGCTCGATCATTGAGGCCGCGCATTCCTCGGACACATTGGTGCGCAGCGAGGCGCTTTCGCCCACATCCGAGAAGGTCGAGATATCGAGATTCTGCGAACCGACCACATTCAGGCTGCTGAGCAGAATGGTCCCGCCGATCAGTAGAACCGGCGCGCCAAGGAACCAGGTGAAGGCTTCGTTTCGGGTGACGGGTTCACTGTTGGTGCTGCCCAGTTCCACCGCGGGGGCCTTGGACGGGTTCAGCAGGGCAAAGCCAAAGGCATAAAGCGCATAAAGCAGCGCCAGCATGATCCCCGGCAGAAGGGCCGCCTGGAAGAGCGTGCCCACCGAGACCACCGCCGGCTCACCCAGATAGGTCAGCGCGTCGGAACAGCCCGCCGTCTGCGCACGGGCTTCCTGCGCGGTGGAATAAAGATCGCCCGCGAGCGTGCCCAGCAGAACGATCACGATCGAGGGCGGAATGATCTGCCCCAGCGTACCGGAGGCCGCGATCACGCCCGTCGCCAGTTCCGGCGAATAATTGTTGCGCAGCATGGTCGGCAGCGCCAGCAGGCCCATGGTGACCACGGTTGCGCCGACGATGCCGGTGGAGGCCGCCAGGAACGCACCCACAACCACGATGGACACGGCCAGACCACCCGGCAGCGGGCCGAAGACGCGCGCCATGGTGGTCAAAAGGTCATTGGCGATCTTCGAGCGTTCCAGCGTGATGCCCATCAGAACGAACATCAGCACCGCCAGCAGCGTTTCGATCGACGCACCGGCCAGAACACGTTCGTTGATCCGGTTCACGATAAAGGACACGTTGCGATCAAGCGCCACTTCCCAGCCTTGCGGGAAGACGGGTTCTCCGATCCGCGGAAGCTCAGGATATCGGAAGACCGATATGTCCGAGGCCTTGGCCCCCCCTGCAATCAGGTCGGCATAGGCCTGGCTTGACGTATCAATGGCCTGGTGGATCAGCAGCCCCGCGCTGTCCAGTGCCGCGATGATCGCGAAGGAAATGACACCGGCGCCGCCGATGGCGAAGGCCACCGGGAAGCCAGACAGGATACCCCCGAAGAGGCAGATGAAAACGATGATCAGGCCGATTTCGACGCCATCAAGACCGAATAGCATGTGTGCTGCCCCTAAATTTAGTGTGCGCCTTCGTAGGCTTCTTCACCTTCGCCAAGGCTGTCCTTGTCGAGGTATTTGTTTTCGCTCTCTTCCCCTTCGCGCCATTCCAGGAACGAGCGATAGAAGAAGGCCACCGCGTGGATAAAGACCATCGCCGCAAAGGCGCAAAGCAGGATCTTGAACAGGAAATACCCGTTGAACCCGTTCGGGCTGAAGCCGATGGTTTCCACGTTCCAGCGCAGGGCGCGGGACTTCATCAGCAGACGATCCAGGCTTTCAGAGGCCGAGGGTTTCGGCACGATCAGGTGCCGCCAGAGGAAATACCACCCATACATCCAGGTGATCACCGCCATGGGGGCCATGAAAATCACGGCGCCCACCATGTCGATCACCTTCTTGGTGCGGAATTTCACGGTGGAATAGATCAGGTCAACGCGGACATGGCCGCCCTGCACGAAGGTATACGCGCAGCACAGCGCCACGACCATGGCGTTATAGAGTTTCAGCTCTTCCGCGAACCAGCTCACATCGAACTGCATCGGGATGCCGAACCCGATTGAGATGTCGGGCCGCGCGAAGACGCGCTGCATGAAGATGATGATGATCTGCTGCAACACCATCAGCAGGCCGGCCCAGGCAAAGAAGCGCCCGGTGACGTTGGCAAAGCCTTCCAAACCGCGCACGACGGCCCAAAGGAAGTTGCCTCGCCAGATTCCGATCAGGAAAATGACCAAGGTTAGGGTGAAGCAGACAAAGAAGAATTCGACCGATCCGCCATAGTAGACGAACCGCATGATGGCCTCGTTGTTGGACCAATCCAGCCAGAGGCCGGGATGCGTGATCGCATAGGCGAAGTTGTAAAACGACATTCCGATCTGGCTTACGAACCAGATCAGACCGTCCAAAAGCGCAGCGAAACCGCCGCCTTCGGTTGCGTTTTCTTCCATCTGAGCTCCCCCACCGGGCCCTCCCGTTAAGGCCCGTCTAGCAATGTCCCCGCGCAGGCGTATCACTGCAGCTTTGTTTTGGTCGAAAGAGGCCCGGTGCGATTGCACCGGCCCTCTCTCAGCTTGTCTTCCTGTGGTTTTATCCCGTTTCGGGCGTTTAGCCCAGAACGCGGTCGCGCTGTGCGACGTAAACGCCCGAGGACTGCTTGATCCAGCCCGACGACGACTTCATCGACGCCATGGCGCTGTCGTGGATCTTCTTGAACAGCTCGTCGCCCATGTTCTCGTCGAGAACTTCGCGCGATGCGGTGCCGAAGGCATCCCAGACGCTGTCGGGGAATTCCAGAACCTTCACGCCCGATGCCTGCAGACGTTGCAGAGCGGCACCGTTATTGGCCAGGAACTGGGCCAGGTTCCACTGGTGGCACTCGCCCGCAGCGATCTCGATGATGCGCTGATGCGCGGGGCTCAGGCTTTCGAAGACTTCGCGGTTGGTGGCCAGCGACAGACCTGCGCCCGGCTCGTGGAAGCCAGCGGCGTAGTAGGTCTTGGTGATTTCCTGGAAGCCGGCTTTTTCGTCCGCCCAGGGGCCGATCCACTCGGTGCCGTCGATGGCGCCCGATGCCAGCGCTTGGTACACTTCCGAACCCGGCAGGTTCTGAACCGATGCGCCCAGTTTGCCCAGAGCTTTACCGCCCAGGCCCGGCATACGGAACTTCAGACCGTTGAAGTCTTCGGGCGACGTGATCTCGCGCGAGTACCAGCCGCCAGCTTGCGCGCCGGTGTTGCCCGCCAGGAAGGATTTCAGGCCAAAGATCTGGCCCAGCTCGTCATGCAGCTCCATGCCGCCGTCGAAATAGTACCAGTTCACCAGTTCTTGCGCCGTCATGCCGAAGGGCACGGCGGTGAAGAAGGCATAGCCGGGATGCTGACCGACGAAGTAGTAGTCAGCGGCGTGATACATATCGGCCTGACCGGCGGTCACAGCGTCGAACACTTCGAACGCACCCACCAGTTCACCGGCGGCTTTCAGGTCAACTGTCAGCGAACCACCGGACATTTCGGTGATCATGGTTGCTGCACGCTCGGCGGCGTCATGCACACCAGCAAGGCCACGGCCCCAGCTGGTGACCATGGTCAGCGTGCGGTTGCCCTGGGCATAGGCCGGTGCGGCCAGCGCGCCGGTGGTTGCTGCAGCGGCACCACCCAGAGCAGAGGTTTTCAGAAATTTGCGACGATCCATAGGGTCACTCCTCCCGTTATGGTTAACGCCCGCCTCGTGACGACGGGCGGATCGTGAAAGTGGCGTAAACCTACTGATTTGGTCGGACTTGTGAATACCTACTACTGCGTAGAGATCGCGGTTTTTTCGACCTGCCCCTGAATAAGATATCCGGTTTTCCTTTGCCTTTCTTGCATCGCCAACCGCGAAAGACGCAGCAGACTGGTCTTTGGCGCGATTCCGCCGTATCGATTCGACATGAGCTTCTTGCGCAATCTGTGGACCCCGAACTATGCCCAGAAGCTGTCGCTTCTGGCGGCGGTGCCGCTGATATTTGCGGTCACGCTGATCGCCGTTCTGGTGGCGTACCAGTCACGCGCGCTGACAAATCGCGAGATCGAGACACTGCAGGAACAGCTGATCGAGGCCAAGAAGGCCGAGCTGCGCAACTATGTCACCCAGGCGCGCAACGGGTTCTACTTCATATATGGCCGCGCGCCTTACGACGATACGTACGCCAAGGATCAGGTCTCGCAGATCCTGGCGGCGATGATCTATGGCAAGGACGGGTCTTTCTTTGTTTATGATTACGACGGCAACAACCTTGTGAACCCGCGTCACACCGATCTGATCGGTGGCAACTGGAGCGGTCTGACCGACAGCGCGGGCACGCCGGTGGTCGATGAACTGATCCGCCTTGCACGCGAGGGGTCGGGTTATCATCAGTTCTTGTGGACCAAACCCTCCACCGGGGAAGAGGCGCAGATGATCGCCTATGTTCTGGGTCTGCAGGACTGGCGGTGGGCTGTGGGAACGGGCGTGTTTATTGACGACATCCTGGCATCCGTGGCCGCCCAGCGCGCAGATGTGGAGGAACGCACGCAAAACACGTTTATCTATATCGGCGCGATTGCCCTTGTGGCCCTTCTGGTCGTGTTCGTTTCGGGCATGGTTCTGAACATCCGCGAACGCAGGCTGGCGGATGCCAAGCTGAAAGAGCTGACCCAGCGCGTGTTTGACGCGCAGGAAGAGGAACGCAGCCGCGTGGCACGCGAATTGCATGACGGCATCAGCCAGATTCTGGTCGGTGTGCGCTATGCACTGGACAATGCCCGCAGGCGGTTTCAGCGCGGCGATGACAAGGCCGGCGATGCGCTTGAAACAGGGATCACCAATCTGGGCCAGGCCATCACCGAGGTGCGCCGGATCAGCCGTGACCTGCGCCCCGGCGTTCTGGACGATCTGGGCCTGGGTCCGGCAATCAAATCGCTGGCCGACGATTTCAGCGCCCGCACGGGGATCGAGGTTGAATTCAGCACGGTTGTCTTCCGCAACCGGCTGGATCAGGATGCCAAGATCGCCCTCTATCGCATTGCCCAGGAGGCACTGACCAATATCGAGCGCCATTCGGGCGCAACGCAGGTGTCGGTGGACCTGCGTGGCCATAAATCGGGCGCCACCCTGCGGATCAGCGACAATGGCCGCGGCATGCCGAATGATCGCAAGCCACATCCCGGGCTGGGCCTGCGCAACATGCAGGAACGTATCGAACAGCTTGACGGCAGCTTGCGAATATTGTCCACAAAGCCCGCCCGAGGCGCCAGCGGCGGCACGGTGATCGAGGCGCGCGTGCCTCTGACCCATTTGCTGCCGCCCGATGGGCGCGCACAGTCAGATTGGGAGGCGCAGGCATGAGCGCACCTGTCAAAGTTCTTATCGTTGACGATCACCCGATGGTGGCCGAAGGCATCCAGTCCATTCTTGAGACTTACGACGACATCGCGGTCGTGGGCACTCTGGGCAACGGTCAGGACGCGGTGGACCAGGTCGATGCGCTGGACCCCGATGTCATTCTGATGGATCTGAACATGCCGCGGCTGGGCGGGCTGTCGGCCACCGAGATCCTTCTGGAAAAACGCCCCGACACCCGCATCCTGGTTCTGTCGATGCATGACAGCCCCGAATACATTTCAAGCGCGCTGAGCCATGGCGCGATGGGCTATGTGCTGAAAGATGTGCCCACGGATGAAATCAAGCAGGCCATCGACACCGTCATGCGCGGCGAGCGGTATCTGTGCACCGGTGCCGAAGGATCGCTGAAGCCCAAAACCGACGCGCGCGAGGCGCTGACCGGGCGCGAACAGACGATCCTGTTGCAACTGGCGCAGGGCAAATCGAACAAGGATGTCGCCGAAGGTCTGAATATCTCGGTCCGCACGGTGGAAACCCATCGCAAGAACATCAAGCGCAAGCTGGGCATTTCCTCGACCGCGGGGCTGACACGTTATGCAATGGAACATGGCGTGCTGCAGGGCACCGGATCGGCCTTCTGACGCGCGGCAAAATTCGTTGTATTCGAAATAAGCCGGCGCCCGTAAACGGGATGTTAGCAACCAGGCCATACCCACGGGGCACAGAATCCATTTTGCCGTGGGGTGTGCCCTGTGAAACTACGCTATTTGATGATCCTGATGATCGCGCCGCTGATCTCGATCGCGGGCTACTTCGTTTGGCTTGAAAAAGCACGCCTGCAGGCGACCATCGACAGTGCAGAGGAATCGACGCGCGCGGCAACCGAATTGCTGCTGGCTGCGGAACTGATCCACGAATTGCAGAAAGAACGGGGGTATTCCGTCGGCTTCGTGGCGTCTGAGGGGCGCAATTTCCAGGACGCCGTGCGCACCCAGCGGAGCAAGACCGACGCGACCTGGTCAAACAGCCGGGCAAACCTGCCTTTCCTGACGGACCACCATCCGGGCGACCTTCGTCGCTTGACGACCGCGATGAATGATATCGGGGCGATTCGGCTTGAGGTGACGAACAGGACCATCCCGGCGCCTGAGGTTGCGGCGTCCTACACGAAGATCGTCGAGGATGTGATGGGCGTAACATCGAAGGTGATCACTGCCATCAACAGCGGTGAGCTTGAGCATTATGCACGTGCATCCGTGCTAATGTCGCAGGCAAAGGAATCCGCCGGTCTTGAACGCGCCGCCGGGGCCGCCGGGTTGGGGCGCGAGGTTTTCCCACGCGATGTCTTTGCCCGCTTCATCGCGCTGCAGGCAGCCCAGAACAAGGCCCTGAAGCTGGCAAGCGCGGAACTTGGCGGCGACAGCGTTGTGGACCGGCTGATGTTGAAACCGGTCTATGCGCGACTGAGCAACTTGCGCGAAGGGGTCGATGAGGCCGTTGCCGCCAACACCCAGGCCGATGTCACGGCAGAAGAGTGGTTTGACGCCGCGACCGACTGGATCGATGCGCTGAGCGCGCTGGAGCGGTCGATGATCACGACAGTGCGCGACAATGCAGAGGTGATGCTGGCCGATGCGCGCAAAACGCTCACGCGTGAGCTGTGGCTGAGCATCTCTATCACCTGTGTGGTCCTGCTGATCGCACTTGCGACATTCGAATATGTCATTTTCCGGGTGAAACGGCTGACCCGCGCGATGCAACGTTTCACAGAGGGGGAGTTCAACGTCTGGATCCCCGGCATCAAAAATCGTGATGAAGTGGGTCAAATGGCCTCTGCCCTTTATCATTTCAAGCAGGAAACCCTGGCGATGCGGAAAGCCGCGGAGGAGCAAAAGGCCGATGATGAAGCCGCGATTCTGGGCAAAGCTCAAAAAGTCGTGGACCTGGTCACCGAAGGGCTTGGTGCACTGGCCATGGCGGATTTGTCCTGTCAGTTCGATACGCCGCTGGATCCCGAATATGACAAGATCCGAACTGACTTCAACGCGGCCAATCAAAGACTGCGCGACGTGATGCTGGCAATCGTACAAACCGCGGAGGAGCTGGACCAAAGTGCACAAACGCTAATGCAGTCCTCTTCTGATCTGGGTCATCGCACAACCGAGCAGGTGGATACCATCGCGTCGACGAACGATCGGGTGTCCAAGCTGTCAAGCGAGGTCGCGGAGTTCGCGTCGCATGTCCGAAACGCATCCGAGCGCGCCAGTTCGGCCAAGAGCACGGCCGACAGATCAGGAGCCGTTGTCAAATCGGCGGTCGATGCGATGGACAGGATCGCGAATTCCTCCAAGGAAATCGGCCGCATCATTTCGATGATCGAAGACATCACGTTCCAGACCAATCTTCTGGCGTTGAACGCGGGTGTCGAAGCCGCGCGCGCCGGCGAAAGCGGCCGGGGCTTTGCCGTCGTGGCATCGGAGGTGCGCGAACTGGCCAAACGGTCCAGCACCGCGACGCAGGAAATACGCAGCCTTATCGAAGACAGCGGCAAAACCGTTGAAGAAGGCGTCGGGCTGGTGGGCCAGGCCGGCGACTCGCTGGAAGATATCTTTGCGCAGATCACCGAGATAGACGAGGTTTTGGGCCGCGTCGCGGAAGGCTCTGCCACCCAGGCGACAGACCTGCAGGACATTGCCAACGAGGTGATGCGACTGAATGATCTGGCCAGCCGCAATATCGAGGTTGTCGATGCCTCGGGCCAAACCTCGCAGGAGACGGCGCGCATGTCCAAACGGATGACCCATCTGATCCGTGATTTCCGCCTTCAGCCCCTTGCGCCCGGGAGCCCCGGGAGAGAACGTGCGGCCTGAACCTCCGACGGCAGGAAATCCCACGCACCGGCCCGCGGTCGTCAGACATGTTTATCCGGCCGCCCCCACATTTCGTTTGGCATATTTTAACGCATCGAGGGTCTGAGCAATATTCGGAAAGATTTCTTTGCCGTCACGACATCTTTTTGCAATTTTGCCGGTTGACGCCCCCTGCACACGACCATAATGTCCGCCGCGTATGAAGGAGCGAGTTGAGTGACCCGTCTAGTCGTCATTGTAGGACACACGCGCATGGGCCGGTAACGGTTAACCATAATCAGACCCATGCGCCTCGGACCAAAAATCCGGGGCTTTTTTATGCGACAAGGAAGATCTCGATCGGAGCACATGAGATGACCAAGGACATGACCGGAGCGAAAATGGTGGTTCAAGCCCTCAAGGATCAGGGTGTGGACACGGTATTTGGATATCCCGGTGGTGCCGTCCTGCCGATCTATGACGAGATTTTCCAGCAAAACGACATTCGCCACATCCTGGTGCGCCACGAACAGGGCGCGGTACATGCCGCCGAGGGCTATGCCCGCTCCACCGGAAAACCCGGAGTGGTTCTGGTGACCTCCGGCCCCGGTGCCACGAATGCGGTTACGGGCCTGACCGACGCGTTGATGGATTCCATTCCGATCATCGTTCTGACCGGTCAGGTTCCCACGTTCATGATCGGCTCGGACGCCTTTCAGGAAGCCGACACCGTGGGCATCACCCGCCCCTGCACCAAGCATAACTGGCTGGTCAAGGAAACCGACGCACTGGCCAAGACAATTCACGAAGCCTTCCACGTCGCCACATCGGGCCGCCCCGGCCCGGTCCTGGTGGATATTCCCAAGGATGTGCAGTTTGCGTCCGGCACCTATCAGGGTCCGAAACCGTCGGCGTCGCATTACCAGCCTGCAGTCAAAGGTGACATGGAAGAGATCACCGAACTTGTGGCCGCGATCGAAAAAGCCAAGCGCCCGATTTTCTATACCGGCGGCGGTGTGATCAATTCCGGCCCGGCAGCGAGCCAGCTGCTGCGCGAACTGGTGGATGCCACGGGCTTTCCCATCACCTCGACCCTGATGGGGCTTGGTGCGTACCCCGCGTCGGGCAAGAACTGGGTCGGGATGCTGGGCATGCATGGCCTTTACGAGGCCAATATGGCGATGCATGACTGCGACCTGATGATCAATATCGGCGCGCGGTTCGACGACCGGATCACCGGCCGCATCGACGCGTTCAGCCCAAAATCGAAAAAGGCGCATATCGATATTGACCCCTCGTCGATCAACAAGGTGATCCGCGTCGATATCCCGATCATCGGCGATGTGGCCCATGTGCTGGAAGATGTGCTGAAGGTTTGGAAATCGCGCGGCCGCAAAACCAATGCCGAAGGGCTGTCGAAATGGTGGAGCCAGATCAACGACTGGCGCAAGATCGACTGTCTGGCCTTCACCCAGCAGGGCAAGACGATCAAACCGCAATATGCGCTGGCACGCCTGGAAGAGCTGACCAAGCACCGCAAGGACCGCTACATCTGCACCGAAGTGGGCCAGCACCAGATGTGGGCCGCGCAATATCTGGGCTTTGAAGAACCCAACCAATGGATGACATCGGGCGGTCTGGGCACGATGGGTTATGGGTTCCCGGCCTCGATCGGTGTGCAGATGGCGCATCCGGATGCCCTGGTCATCAACGTGGCGGGTGAGGCCTCGTGGTTGATGAACATGCAGGAAATGGGCACGGCCGTGCAGTATCGCCTGCCGGTGAAGCAGTTCATCCTGAACAACGAACGCCTGGGCATGGTGCGCCAGTGGCAAGAGCTTCTGCATGGGGAGCGCTATTCCCACAGCTGGTCGGATGCCCTGCCCGACTTCATCAAACTGGCCGACGCCTTTGGGGCCAAGGGCATTTTGTGCAAGGATCCCGATGATCTGGATGACGCGATCATGGAGATGCTGAACCATGACGGACCGGTCCTTTTCGACTGCCTTGTCGAAAAACACGAAAACTGCTTCCCCATGATCCCTTCGGGCAAGGCGCATAACGAAATGCTTCTTGGCGAAGCGGAAACCCAAGGCGTGATTGACGCGAAAGGCAGTGTCCTGGTGTAACGCAAGAGTTTTGCAAAACTCTTGCCAGCGCCCGGCTGCACCCACTCTCTTTCCCGATCCTTCCAAGGATCGGGACCCCGCGAAAGGAAAAGACATGTCCGCCCTGAAAATCAAGAAAGGCGCCACCAGCCATTCCGCATATAACCTGCGCCCCACGTTCTCGGATGTGGAAGAGCGTCACACGCTTGCGGTTCTGGTGGAAAACGAACCGGGCGTTCTGGCCCGTGTCATCGGTCTGTTTTCCGGGCGTGGCTATAACATCGAAAGCCTGACCGTGGCCGAGGTGGACCACACGGGCCATCTGTCGCGCATCACCATCGTGACCACGGGCACTCCGCAGGTGATTAACCAGATCACAGCGCAACTGGGTCGGATCGTGTCAGTGCACGAGGTGCATGACCTGACCGTGGAAGGCCGCAGCGTGGAACGGGAGCTGGCCATGTTCAAAGTGGTGGGCACCGGTGAAAAGCGGGTCGAGGCATTGCGCCTTGCCGATATTTTCCGCGCGAATGTGGTGGATTCAACGCTGGAGAGCTTCATTTTCGAAATCACCGGCGCACCCGAAAAGATCGACGCCTTCGCCGATCTGATGCGCCCGCTTGGTTTGCAGGAAATGGCACGCACGGGCGTCGCCGCATTACTGCGCGGCGACTGACACCGTTTCAGCCGGTTTTGACGGACAGTTCACGCTCTTTTCTTTGGGCGACCGGGGCATCCTGAAAGAGCGGGATGACCTCGGCCACGCGCTTTTCCGGCAGAGCGTCTTCGACCTTGAGTAAAATATTCTGTTTCCGCGCGTCCAACACCTCGGGAAGATCGCGATAAAGACCGCCCTTAACCACTTGGGGATTCAGGGCAAATCGCAGGTGACGCACGGTCTCCACATCAAACTGCACAAGATCGCCGGGGGCGAATTCCGGGCTGGTTGAATGCCCCTCGTCCACCCTGCGGTAAAAGGCCAGTTCTCCGTGGTCTTCACACCAGATTACCGCCTTCCCTTCCCGAGGATCACTCCAAAGGACAACACCCAACATTTCTTTTCCGACCCGTTTCTTATTCCTACCCTTAAGTATTGCTTCAAAACAGCGTCAGGCGCAGGCGGAAATGCTGCGTCTGCAACTTGCAATTTGTGTCTATAACAGTAGGTTGGAGCAACTGTTCAGCGTCACCCTTGTCTCTATTTGGCGTCACATTGCGAATAATTATGCAAATGACACTTTTTTGACGAGGATTCGGCGCAACAGTGGAACCGAACTGATAAGACTGTGGCCTGCTATGCCCAAAACAACGCGATCTCCGTCCGAACTCAGGAACATGTTTGGCGCTAACTTGCGCGTGATGGCGCGGGACTATCCGTCCATTTCCGAGCTGTCGCGCCAGTTGGGCATTAATCGCACCCAGTTCAACCGCTATCTGGCCGGCGAAAGCTTTCCCAGACCGGACGTTCTTGACCGGATTTGTACCTTCTTTGGCGTCGATGCGCGTATTCTTCTGGATCCAGTAGACTCGCTCTCGTCCGGATCTGACCCGCTGACCGGGGATTTTCTGAAGAACTTCGTGGGCAAAGGTGTGCACGAGGTGACGGAAGAGTTCTTTCCAACCGGCTTCTACCGCTTTTCCCGACGTTCCTTCGTAGATCAGGACAAATTCGCCATGGGCCTGGTCTATGTGTTCCGCGACGGCGACACGTGTTTTGTGCGGGGCTATGAACCCGTCGCCGCAATGCGGGCGCAAGGCTTTCCCCTGGACAGTCGGGCACGCGAGTATCGTGGGATTGTTCTGCGCGAAGAAAACGGTGTCACATCGTTGATGTCGCGGCGCGGAACGATGACATGTTCGTTCAATTTCCTCAGCCGCGTTGCGTCCTTCGACAACAATTTCTGGGTGGGTTATGTGACGCGCACCGTGGCCGAAACGCTCAGCACGACGCGGGCTGTCCGCATGGTTTACGAATATCTGGATTGTCCGTTCACGGAAGTTCTGCACATGGCGCGCAACATGGGCTTCATCACTGAAGACCAACTGCCCCCCTTTCATGCACGCCTTCTAGAGCCGAACCGCCCGTTTCGCTGACATGTCGCCCCTGACAAAGTGACGTCGCCAACATGCGCGATGGCTGATGCCGCGCGCGTTAGGATCGTGAGCAGTCACATCAAGGAGGTGGTGCGATGTCTGCCACATTTACCGATCTTCAGAAGGTTCGCCGACCCATCGCCGATGCCAATGGCCTGTCCAACGCCCATTACATCGACCCCGCCGTGTTCGAAGAAGAAAAACACGCGGTTCTGGGGGCTAACTGGGCCGGGCTGTCTGTGGCGGCCGCCGTGCCGGAACCGGGCGATGCCATCCCGATGGAGTTTCTGGGCCAACCCCTCCTGCTGATCCGGGATCGTGCGGGCCAGGTGCGCGTCTTTCTGAACATCTGCCGCCATCGCGGGATGATCCTTGTTGAAAAACCCGGAAAGATCGAAGGGGCCATCCGCTGCCCCTATCACAGCTGGTGCTATTCCAGCGACGGGCGGCTGGTCAGCACCCCGCATGTGGGCGGTCCTGGATACAACACCCATGAAGGGATCGACCGCAGCACGCTGGGCCTTGTCGAAGTGCGCAGCCATATCTGGCGCGATGTGGTGTTCATCAACCTGTCAGGCACCGCCGCACCGTTTGAAGAGGCGATGGCCAATGTGATCGCCCGCTGGGCGGAGTTTGACAAACCGCTTTATCACGGCGGCGCGGAAAGTGCGTTTCAGCTTGAGGTCAATTGCAACTGGAAGCTGGCGGTCGAGAACTACTGCGAAAGCTATCACCTGCCCTGGGTGCATCCCGGCCTGAACAGCTATTCCCGGCTGGAAGATCATTATCACATCGAAGAACCGGGCCGGTTTTCCGGTCAGGGCACGCTGGTCTATCGCCAGTTGCAGGGCGAAGACGGCGCGGTCTTTCCCGATTTTGACGGGCTTTCCGACAAATGGGATACGGCCGCGGAATACATCGCGGCCTTTCCGAATGTGCTGTTCGGGGTCCACCGCGATCATGCCTATGCGATCATCCTGGTGCCCGAGGGGTTGGACCGCACGGTGGAGCATGTCCACATCTATTACGCAACGCCCGATACGGATGAGGCATTGCGCGCCAAGAACGCGCAGCTTTGGAAAGGTGTCTTTGTCGAGGACGTCTTTGTCGTCGAAGGCATGCAGCGCGGGCGTCACGCCGATGGCTTTGACGGCGGGCGGTTTTCCCCGGCGATGGATGGGCCGACGCATCTATTCCACGATTGGGTCGCGGGCCAGATCGAAGCCTATCGCGATCTGCCGCGCGCGGCGGAATGACGGATCTTGATGCGCAGCTTCTGGCCGCGCATGAGGCCTGTGACGCCCCTGCCCTGATCCGCCTGTATCAGCGCGCGGCGGATCAGGCAGCGACGCTGGATGCGGCCTGTTTCTATCTGACTCATGCCTATGTCTTCGCGCTGGAGGCCGCCCACCCGGATGTGGAGGCCATCCGCGCGCGGCTGGTGGCCGAGGGCCGCGAACCCGCCTAGGCGGTGGCCAGCCGGTACAGATGCCAGGTCGCGTGCCCCAGAAGCGGCAGTACGATCAACAGCCCCAGAAACCACGGGATCAGCGCAAGGAAGGTGATCACCGCGATGAAGACGGCCCAGCCCAGCATGGGACCGGGATTGTTCTGCACGTATTTGAAACTCGTGATCATCGCGGTGACGAAATCCACCTCGCGGTCCAGCAAAAGCGGCAGGGACAGCACCGTGATCATGTACAGCAGCAGCGCAAACAGTGCGCCCACCAGCGTGCCGAATGCCAGCATGCTTAGGCCGTTGACCGTCAGAAACACCTCGAACGAGCTGTGGATATTCGTCATCGTGGTCAGCCCCAGGAACAGCGCAAAGATCATGTGACCCACGAAGAACCAGAACAGGAAGACCACAACGATGATTGCGCAGATCGACGGCAATTGCCGACGGCTCTGGCGCAGGATGACGCCAAAGATTTCGCCCATGCGCAAC
>NZ_JXYH01000023.1 GCF_001262635.1 Aestuariivita boseongensis | reverse complement strand
AGTTCAGTTGGGGAGGCTCAGGGGTTATCGTTCATTAATTATGCGGTTGGGAGACGCATCAGCTCATCGCATGATCTCCCCATGAGCCAGAGACGGGACGATCACGATCGAACTCGTCCGCCTAGCCACTTCTGCCGCGAAGTATGGCAGCCGCACCTCGTCGTTCAGCTTGGCCGTGGCGTGGCGGGGCGTGAAGGGGTGTTCGGCCAGCTCGAAACCCAGTTCTGGAATGTACGCGCCGAACGGAAACTGAACCCGATCGCGGAAGACCTCGCGCAGCAGATCGTAGGCCTCAATTTCCGGTCTGTAGTGCGTTTGCCAAATGAATAGCGCCGGATCATCAGGATCGGTGGGTTCGTAAACGTCATCGCCAGAAAACCAACCCTCCTCAATCATCAACCAATGGTCCGGCTGGCGGAGGGTCGCCTCAGCCCCTCGCCCAAACTCCCGCTCAAACGGCAGGCTTCACCAGCGCAACACGAACACCCCTAAGAGCAACTGCATGGGGGATTTATTGGGGGATATAAAACAGACCAGAACGAACAGGTCACTGAAATCAAGGGATAATTACTGGAATTGTGGTGCGGGTGGAGGGACTTGAACCCCCACGCCTTGCGGCGCCAGAACCTAAATCTGGTGCGTCTACCAATTTCGCCACACCCGCACGATACGCGCGGTCAAGCCGCGCGCGCAGCGGCTGATTAGCAAAGGATCATCTGCGAGGCGAGTGGAAAATTGCTCAAGCTGCGATCTGCCAAAGCGCCGCCTCGTGACGCTTGATCATGGGCCGGGCTGCGGTCAGGACGGGACCGGCGCCGCCCAGATGTGTGGGCAGCCGCGCCTCCAGCTGGGCGCGGGCCTTTTGCGAGAAACTCACGATGGTCTGTGTGCCAGGGTTGTAACTTTCGCTGGGCAGCCCGTCGGACACAAGAACCTCATGCGCTGCACATTGCAGGTGAATATACAGCGCCTTGCGGGTCTGATCGTCGACAAGCACCCGTTGACCGTCAACCAGATGGGCGGCGGCGGCCAGAACTTCGTATTCGCCAAACAACAACTCAGCCCGGGAGCCGGAAATCAGCACGCGGTGCTGGGGCGAAACGCGCATGTCCTGGCACGGCATACCCGGCCCGAAGGCATCACGGCGGATCAGGATGGGGCGGGCATCGGGATTGCGCGCAAGTGCCTCGGCGCCGAAAGCTGTCTGCCCCACCCAGATCAGCGGCTGCGCACCGCGATCCAGGGTCATCACCCAGTCCCCTGCCCTCAGTTCTTCGACCGGTCGCGGGCCATCGGGTGTGTCGATGAAAGTACCCGGTGTGAAACATGCAGGGACGGCGATATCGCCGTTCTGGATCGGGGGCTGGCCGGAACTGCCCGGTCCTTCGAAAGCCGCGATCACCTCAAGCGCGACGCCCGCAGGCGGGATGACATCGACAAAAGACAGACCTTCAACAGTGCCGTAAGAGGGCGAGGAGTTGTTGAAATTGATGGCGAGCGCTTCGTAAGTCTCGCCAGTGTTCGGATCTCGCAGGATCAGCCGGTATTCGGCTTCGATGATGGTGTTATTGCCGTAGTTGACGCCGTCGAATGTCTGGCTGCCGCGCAGGCGCTGGTCACCGTCATTGTCATCGAAGTTGATGTCGCTGCGCCGGTCGCGGACGAGGATCTCTTCGAAGTTGTAGCTGTTCATGGTGATCGTCTGACCAACAAGATGCGACCCATCCCCTTGCGTCACGCCGTCAAGCTGAGCGCCGCCAGAGATGGTGAGCTGGGATTCCCCCAGAGACCAAATCGAATAATTCGCCATGTTCGAACCTGCCCGATCCGTGGCCTTTTTCTGCCTTTTTCATTGCAAGCGTACAGGCATTGCCCTGTTTCGGTCACCGTTGCGCGTAAAACACGCTTCTTTTCTGTTGCGCGTAGGGCACAGAAATACTGCTCAGGATTAATCCGACCTTCAGCTAATCTGACAAAAAAAAATGAGGCAGTAGAGCGAGTAACGTCCATGACCCTTTCATTGGGTGGGCGCATTGGGGGAGAGATCCCGCAATTCCGTCCCTTTATTTCCGGCCAGATCGAACTGGGCGGTATTGTGACAGGCACTACGATCCGAACGCTGGATGGCGACTTGCCGGTCGAATTCCTGCAACCCGGGGATCGGGTGATCACGCGCAACAGCGGCGCGGCACGATTGATTGCGATCGAGCGGGATATGGTGCTGGAAAAGGCGGTTGAATTCACGCCCGGCGCCATGGGCCGGGATGCGCCGGAAGCCAGTCTGATCCTGCCCGCCAGCCAACCCGTTCTGATGCGCGATTGGCGCGCCAAGGTCATGTTTCGCCAGCCACAGGCTGTGGCGCCGGCAGGGGTGCTGGTTGATCACGGGTTCATCCTGGACCGGGGGGAACAGGAACTGGATTTGCACCGGCTGATTTTCGAACGCGATCAGATCGTCTATGCCGGTGGCCTTGAGTTGACCAGCGAGCCCATTCGCGAGCGCGTGCGCCGCGTGGCATAAGGCGTTTGGGGGCTCTGCCCCCGCGCCTTTGGCGCTCCCCCGCCGGTATTTGGAAAGAGAAGAAGAGCCCGGGGCGCGTCACAGACCCAGCGTTCTGAAGACCTTCGGCAATTCTTCGGGCAAGTCCTCGGCAATCAGGCCGGGGCCAAAAGACAACGCGCATTCCACATGCAGCCAGGCGGCGGTTTCCGCGGCCTGATGGGGTTCAAACCCGCGGGCCAGAAGACCGGTGATGAAACCTGCGAGCACATCGCCAGATCCCGCCGTGGCCAGCCAGGGCGCGGCGCGATCATAATGGGCAGAGTTGATCGAGGCGCGTCCATCAGGTGACGCGATCACCGTGTCGGGGCCTTTGAAAAGGACCGAGCAGCCTGCGCGCTTTGCGGCCTCCCGCGTTGCATCCACCTTGGAATAGGCCGGGCCCGTCGTGGGGACAGCCCCCAGCTTTTCAGCGAGATCAGGGAAGAGGCGTTTGAATTCGCCCGCATGGGGGGTGAGGACGCATCGATCATGCAGAGCCGGGACCAGATCAGGCCTGCGCGCCAGGATGGTCAGCGCATCCGCATCAAGAACGCAGGCGCGCGCATTCTGGCCCGTAGGCCGGGCTTCAGCCCGGCACCCCAAGGCCGCCGCCACCAAATCCGCCGCCTTATCATCGGTGCCAAGACCCGGCCCCAGACACATCGCGTTCAGCCGCTCGTCCTCCAAAAGGGCCTCCAGGTCTTCTGCGCCACTCACCGGCTTGATCATGATCGCGGTCAGCTGGGCGGCGTGTTCGGCAATGGCCGCCTCTTCGCACAGAACCGAAACCAGCCCTGCCCCGATGCGCAGCGCGCCACGCGCTGCAAGTCGCGCCGCGCCGCCCTTGCCAGACGGGCCGGAGAGCATGAGCGCATGACCGTGGGCGTATTTATGAGCATCCGCATTCTTGGCGAGGTGGTCAGCCCTGGGTTTGGTCACGCCTTGCACCACTTGGCCCGGCGCATCATCCCCGCTGTGATCCAGTCCGATATCCGCAACGACAGTCTTTCCGCACATCAAAGGACCATCATGCAGCACATGGCCCAACTTCAACGCGTGAAAAGATACCGTGAGGTTGGCAGCCGCGCAGCCCGACCCAAGATGCGCGGGAACAAGCAGCTTTCCACTGTCGGCATCCAATCCGCTTGGGATGTCGATCGCCACAACGCGCGGCACATCGAAATGCGGCGCATCGCGTGTGTCCGGATCGTCATGGATATCGGCCGCATCCTCAAGGTTCATTAGAACCTGGGTCAGATCTTCCAGCGGGCGGGTCAGCCCGGTGCCAAAGAGCGCATCAATCGCCAGATCGGCCCCTTGCCAGGTCTTGCGCGTGTCGAAGTCGGCCAGAAGGTCACCGACCTCCCCCGTCTTGAACCAGCGGTCATGGTTTGTTTTGGCATCCGGCGGCAGGCGGGTCGGGTCGCCATAAAGGAAAACCTCTACCGTCCAGCCCCATTCCTTTAACAACCGCGCCACGACAAACCCATCGCCGCCATTATTACCTGGTCCGCACAGAACCACCGCGTGATGCGCGGTTTGCGCCAAATCGGGCCATTCCTTGAAAATCGCCTTAACAACGCCTCGGCCCGCGCGCTCCATCAACTCAAGGCCTGTAACCTCTCCACGTGCCATTGCGGCCTGTTCGATGGCCCTCATCTGGTCCGAGGTCAGCAGTTCCGCCATTATCTTAAGCACCTCGCGATTCACTTCTGATGTATTTTCGTGCGAAATGCACAAAAATTAGGCAACCACCTGATTTCCGACCCTGCGGCCCAGGCCATGTATCCCTATCAGATTGTCCGTCCTGTCGTGAAGTGATCTGACCCGACCCAACACGGTTGCGAGGAGGCCCCCATGAAAAAAATCGAAGCAATCATCAAGCCTTTCAAGCTCGATGAGGTCAAGGAAGCGCTGCAGGAAGTCGGCGTGCAGGGCCTGAGCGTTATCGAAGTGAAAGGTTTCGGCCGCCAGAAAGGCCACACCGAGCTCTATCGCGGCGCCGAATACGTGGTGGACTTCCTGCCCAAGGTGAAAATCGAAGTGGTGCTGGACGACGACCTGGTCGACGGCGCCATCGAAGCCATCGTGAATGCCGCCAAGACAGACAAGATCGGGGATGGGAAGATCTTTGTCTCGTCGGTCGAGCAAGCCATTCGCATTCGGACCGGCGAAACCGGCTCCGACGCGCTGTAATCGCGCGTAAAACAAACTGCCATTCAAAAAGAGAGGATCCTACGGAATGAGCAAGGACGCAGTTCTCAAGACAATCAAGGACGAAGATGTCGCCTATGTCGACATTCGCTTCACCGACCCGCGCGGCAAGCTGCAGCACGTGACGGTGATGGCGGATCAGGTCGACGAAGACTTCCTGGAAGAAGGCTTCATGTTCGACGGCTCCTCGATCGCGGGCTGGAAGTCGATCGAAGCATCGGACATGAAACTGATGCCCGACACCGAAAGCGCCTATATCGACCCGTTCTTCGCGGAAAAAACGCTTTGCGTGCACTGCTCGGTCGTGGAACCCGACACCGGCGAGGCCTATGATCGTGACCCGCGCGGCACCGCCGAGAAAGCAGAAGCTTATCTGAAATCTTCGGGCATCGGCGATGTGGCCTATTTCGGGCCAGAGGCGGAATTCTTCCTCTTCGACAACGTGCGTTATTCCAACACCATGAACAAAGTGTCCTATGAAGTGGACGCGATGGACGCGGCCTGGAACACCGACACCGAATACGAGATGGGCAACATGGGCCACCGCCCCGGCGTCAAGGGCGGCTATTTCCCTGTGCCTCCGGTTGACGATGCACAAGACATCCGTTCGGAAATGCTCTCGACCATGAAGTCGATCGGCATGAAAGTCGACAAGCACCACCACGAAGTGGCCTCGTGCCAGCACGAGCTGGGTCTGATCTTCGACAGCCTGACCAAACAGGCCGACGAGCTGCAGAAATACAAGTACGTGATCCACAATGTGGCTCAGGCCTACGGCAAATCTGCAACCTTCATGCCCAAGCCGATCTATGGCGACAACGGCACCGGCATGCACTGCAACATGTCGATCTGGAAAGACGGCAAGCCGCTCTTTGCTGGCGACAAATACGCCGATCTGAGCCAGGAAGCGCTCTATTATATCGGCGGCATCCTGAAGCACGCCAAAACGCTGAACGCGTTCACCAACCCGTCGACCAACTCCTACAAGCGTCTGATCCCGGGTTTTGAAGCGCCTGTTCTGCGCGCCTATTCGGCCCGCAACCGTTCGGGCTGCGTGCGGATCCCATGGACCGAAAGCCCCAAAGCCAAGCGCGTTGAGGCCCGCTTCCCCGATCCGGCGGCAAACCCGTACCTGTGCTTTGCAGCCCTGCTGATGGCTGGCCTCGACGGCATCAAGAACAAGATCGATCCGGGCGAAGCCATGGACAAGAACCTCTATGATCTGCCGGCGGAAGAGCTGGAAGGCATCCCCACCGTCTGCGGCTCGCTGCGCGAGGCGATCGAGGCGCTGAAGGCCGATCACGAGTTCCTGCTGGCCGGTGACGTGTTCACCAAAGACCAGATCGACGGCTATATCGACCTGAAAATGGAAGAGATCGAGCTGTTCGAGCACACGCCGCACCCGGTCGAATTCCAGATGTATTACAGCTGCTGATCAGCTGACATCAGCGAAATCCTGCAAGCGCCCCCACCCCGGGGGCGCTTCTTTTTGCCGAGACAAAAACTCTTCATATTGCGTTCATATTTTCGCCCTTCTTCGCCGACACAACCAGAAGGGGATAGGGATAGGAAAAGGCTTTAGAAATGGCGATCTCAAGCACCACCTTCGAAGAACGCATCGCACGCATCCACCAACGCGCCGCGCAAGGCGATAATGTGGGCTTCGTCACACCGGGTGTCGCCGAAGAACCGATTTCCCCCCGTGCCGCCAAGAAACTGGCCAAAGCCCAATCCAAATCGCGCGGAAGCTATGCCATGTCCATCCTGGGCGGCCTGGCCACATCCTTTGCCATTGTCGGTATCGGTGCCGTCGTGTTGCTGAACGACGCGAATGCTGGCGGGTTGGAAGAGCTGGCCGCAGCCTTCCTTCCCTCGTCGAAGTAAGCGCGCGGCCCGTCACCTTGCCGTGACGCGGCTGACACATACCTTGCTCCTCAGTGTTTGAAGGCCCACCCTGTCACTCTCTGATCCTGGAGTGACTGCCATGCCCACCGAACGCATAACCTTTCCCGGCCACACGGGCGATCCCCTTGCCGCCCGGCTTGATCTGCCGGATGGACCGGTCTTGGCAACAGCGCTCTTTGCGCATTGCTTTACCTGCGGAAAAGATATTCCCGCCGCGCGGCGCATCGCATCCCGGCTGGCCGCCATGGGCTTTGCCGTGCTGCGCTTTGATTTTACCGGGCTTGGCCATTCCGAAGGGGAGTTTGCCAATACCACTTTCACTTCGAACGTTGCGGATCTGGTTGCGGCCCATGACGACCTGGCAGGGCGCGGCATGGCTCCCGCAATCCTGATAGGCCATTCCCTGGGCGGCGCAGCGGTGCTGAAAGCGGCCAGCCAGCTTGACGGCATCAAGGCGGTGGTGACCCTTGGTGCGCCCTTCGATCCGGAACATGTCACCCACAATTTCGCCGATGCCCTGCCCGAGATCATCGAGAAAGGCGTGGCGCAGGTCGATCTGGGCGGGCGCCGGTTCGAGATCGGTCGCGATTTTGTGCAGGATGTCGCCGCAGGCAAGCTGACCCCCGCGATCGGCACCCTGAAAGCGGCCCTTTTGGTGATGCACGCGCCCCGCGATGCGATTGTCAGCATCGACAATGCCAGCCAGATCTTTCTTGCCGCAAAACACCCGAAAAGCTTTGTCACCCTGGATGATGCCGATCACCTGATCACCAATCCGTCCGATGCAGAATATGCGGCCAATGTGATTGCCGCATGGGTGCGCCGCTATGTCGACCTGCATCCGCCCGCCCCGCCCCCCGGCGCGCCCGAAGGCATCATTCGCGTGACCGAGGCCGATCCGGACGGCTTTCTGCAGGATGTCACCTCGGGGCCCAACCATCATATCCTCGCGGATGAGCCCAAGGCCTATGGCGGCACCAATCGTGGGCTGACCCCTTATGGGCTGGTCTCATCCGGGTTGGGGGCGTGCACCTCGATGACGATGCGGATGTATGCGCGCCGCAAGGGCTGGCCCCTGACCGGAGTCAGCGTCGACATCAGCCACAACAAGGTACATGCGCAAGACGCCGAAACCGCGGTAAACAATCGGGTGGATCAGTTCGAACGTCGGATCCGTCTTGAAGGGCCACTAAGTGAGGAGCAGCGCAAAAGGCTGATGGAAATCGCCGATAAATGCCCTGTTCACAAGACCTTGGAGGCTGGAGCTCAGGTCGTCACCACGCTGATCGACTAGGGTTCTAGGGACGTCGCCGCGGTTCAGCCCGCAGCATCGCCATAAAAAAGGCGCGGATCACACCGCGCCTTTCATCCGTAGTGCGGAACTTGTCCCGCCGCCCCGAGAGGTCAGCCGCGGGCGTGGCCCACCAGCTTCCACAGCGCAGGCAAAAGCGCCGCCGCCAGCGCCAGTTTCAGCGCATCGCCCAGCAGGAAGGGTGTCAGACCCCACTGCAGGATCGGCTTGTCCCAACCATACAGCATACCCAGCCAGCCCAGGCCCGGCAGATAGATCAGGATATTGCCCACCAACATCGCCAGCGCCATCCAAACAGCCGATTTGTCCCAGCCGCGCCGCGCCAGAAGGCCCAGCGCCACAACCGCCAGCACATAACCCACCAGATAGCCGCCGGTGCCGCCCATCATATAGGTCAGGCCATAAGCTTCGGCCGAGGAACCGGCGAAGACGTCGATACCCAGCGCACCGACGATCATGTATCCCAAGATCGTCACCAGACCCAGCCGCGCGCCATAAGCCGCGCCAATGCCAAGAACCGCGAAGGTGCCCATTGTGATCGGCACCGGCCACATCGGCACCTTGATCTTGGCCGCGACGGCCAGCACCGCGATGCCCAGCACCACCAGAAGTGCCTGTTTGATCCGAAGGGCGGTACCCTCACGCGGGCCAAATGCCTCGCTCAACACCATGCTTTGCGCTGTGGTCATGTCCTGTTTTCTCCTGTCCCTGACGATGTGTCGCCTCTTCATTGCAAGGAATGCTGCACTGCTGCAAGAGGCAAATGCGCCCACTTCCGCTGCGACCTTCTTGATCTGCGTCAAGGTTTGTCAGCTTGTATCATGGCATATAGTTGCCAATAGCAACCAAACTGAGAGGGGATCCCAATGGGCTGGATCTCGAAAATCGCCAAAAGTGCCGATCTGGCATCCGGCATGATGGACCGTCTGGGCTCGGAATTGATGGAAGACCTTATGCGCAATCCCGAAACCAGCACGCACCGGCTGGCAGGCGTGGTATTCCGCTGCGCGGGATGTTCCGATCAGGACGGCTGCGCCAAGCTGCAAGCCGAGAATGCGCATCTGGACCACGCGCCCAGCTATTGCCGCAACAAGGGCCTGCTTGAGCGCCGCGCGCGTGCCTGATCACCGGGCCTGCGTGTAAACGCTGGTCATGACATAGTCTTTTCGCGGCCCGGTGACCTGCCACACCGCCTGCCATTGCGGCCATTCGGTGAAGTCATATGTCACGCGGTACGTGTCCGGCGGGCAGAGATGCACCGCCTCCCCTCCCTCCGCAGGCACTTGGTGGAAGGGCCTGCCGTCATCAAAGAAAACCGACAGATCCGCTTCCCAGCGATAGGCGCGCGTCGCGCGCATCTGCTGCCCGGTGGGCAAGGTCAGGTGCCCGTCTTCAAGGTATGCCAGGCCGCCGGTGTCATTTGGTTCAAACCGCGCCTCGCCGGTAAAGTCCGCCTTGGTGCCATCGGCATGGACGATCCAGCGCGTTAGGGTCCAACGCCCCTCGAAATCGGTGATCTGACGTGGTTTTGTCATGGTCAGAGCCCGCCTGACCTCAGGTTTACGCGGGCCAAATCAGCGCCGACACCAGGCGCAGGATGGGCAAAGCGTCTCATTTTCAGGTCTCGCGCTTGTGGTGGGCTGCGGCGCAGTCTAAGAGCCTGCCATCACCAAGAACAAGCCCAAAGGATATGCCATGATCCCGCGCTACTCCCGTCCCGATATGGTTGCGATCTGGTCGCCCGAAACCAAGTTCCGCATCTGGTACGAGATCGAAGCGCATGCCTGCGATGCGATGGCCGATCTGGGCGTGATCCCGCGCGAAAACGCCGAAGCGGTATGGAAAGCCAAGGATGTCGAGTTTGACGTGGCCCGCATCGACGAGATCGAAGCCGTCACCAAACATGATGTGATCGCCTTCCTGACCCATCTGGCCGAACATGTAGGGTCCGAAGAGGCGCGCTTTGTCCACCAGGGAATGACCTCCTCCGATGTGCTGGACACCTGCCTGAATGTGCAGCTGACCCGCGCCGCCGATATCCTGATCACCGATCTGGAGGATCTGCTGGCCGCCCTCAAGCGCCGCGCCTATGAACATAAAGACACCGTGCGCGTGGGCCGGTCCCACGGCATTCATGCAGAACCAACCACGATGGGCCTGACCTTCGCGCGGTTTTACGCGGAGATGGACCGCAACCTGGCCCGCATGCGCGTCGCCCGGACCGAGATCGCCACAGGCGCGATTTCCGGCGCCGTGGGGACCTTCGCCAATATCGACCCGCGTGTCGAAGAACATGTTTGCGAAAAGCTGGGCCTGATCCCCGAACCGATCAGCACGCAGGTCATCCCCCGCGACCGCCACGCGGCCTTCTTTGCGACGCTAGGGGTCATTGCGTCGTCCATCGAAAATGTCGCGATCGAGATTCGCCACATGCAGCGCACCGAAGTGCTGGAAGGGGCCGAGTTTTTCTCGATGGGTCAGAAGGGGTCGTCGGCCATGCCGCACAAGAAAAACCCGGTTCTGACCGAAAACCTGACGGGTCTGGCGCGTCTGGTCCGCTCGGCCGTGGTCCCGGCGATGGAGAACGTGGCACTCTGGCACGAGCGCGATATCTCCCATTCCTCGGTCGAACGGATGATCGGGCCGGATGCCACGATCACGCTGGATTTTGCGCTGGCGCGTCTGACCGGCGTGATCGACAAGATGCTGATCTTCCCCGAAAACATGCTTGAGAACATGAACAAGTTCCCCGGCCTTGTGATGAGCCAGCGCGTGCTTCTGGCGCTGACCCAGGCCGGTGTCAGCCGCGAGGACGCCTATGTCATGGTGCAGCGCAACGCGCTGAAGGTCTGGGAGCATCGCACGGATTTCAAAGAAGAACTTCTGTCAGACCCCGATGTAGTCGCAGCCCTTGGCAAGGACGTGATCGAGGAAAAATTCGACATGGGCTATCACACCAAACATGTCGACACGATCTTCGCCCGCGTCTTTGGCGAGGACTGAACGCCCATAATCCCCCTGCCCGCTTTACCCAGGCGGTCGCTTTGGCTTAGCCTGAGCAAAAACAAGGGGGATATGGGATGACATGGCGCGGCGCATGGTTGGCGGCCCTGTTGATGGTTTTCGGGACCGCCGCACAGGCCGATGACGGGCATGACCACCAGGTCGTTTGCACTGTCGGCGGCTGCAAGGAAATCAACATCCCCAAGCCGCGCTATTCCGATGCCAATGCGTTCTCGGTCCAGCAGGTCTGGTCGGTGGTGGATACGATCCTGTCCGTCTCGGGCCTTTTGCCCAATTTCCAGGTGGTCGAAACCCATGAGGTCGGAAACGCCGCCGCCGTGGTGATAGATGGCGAACGGTATCTTGCGTTCAACCCCGATTGGATCGCCCAGTACAAATCCGACCCCAATGCGCAATGGCAGCTATATGGCGTGATGGCGCACGAGGTGGGCCACCACCTTCAGGGCCACACGATCACCGGCACAGGATCGCGCCCGCCGACCGAGCTTGAGGCGGATGAGTATGCAGGCTTCATCCTGGCCGCCCTGGGCGCATCGGTAAGCGAGGCACAATCGCTCTGGGCCACCCTGTCCGAGGAAGGTTCGGCCACGCACCCGCCGCGCCACCAGCGCCTTGCCGCGGTCGAGCGCGGCTGGCTGCGGCGCAAGGGGCAGGTCAGCGAACCGGTGCGTCCGGTGGTGCAGCCGCCGCAACCTGCAAGCCCACCCCCTCCGGCCTGGGCCATGCGTCATTGCGTGTCGACCTATGCCGCGAACCGGCCCGCGCAACTGTGTTTCAGCTCGGTTCTGTCACCGCAGGGCACGAACTCCTACGGGCCTGCGAACGCGCAAGACGGCAACGGCAGCACCGCCTGGGTCGAGGGTGTGTCCGGTCAGGGCATCGGCGAAGGCTTTGTGGTGGTCTTTTCCGAACCGGTCCTTTTAAGCGAATTCAGCCTGCGCAACGGCTATACCAAATCCGACCGGACCTTTACGCGCAACAGCCGGGTGCGCAGTTTGCAGGCATCAACCTCCTCCGGGGTGACCAAGCGCGTGTCGCTGCAGGACAGCAGCAACTGGCAAAGCGTGCAGAACATGCAAAGCTGGGGACCGGTGGAATGGATCGCCTTCCGCATCGACGATGTCTTTGCCGGCACACATTACCAGGACACCGCGATAACCGAGTTGTCGTTTAAATAGCGGCGCAAGGCTCCCCAAAGCTCGTTTTCCCGGCATTTTCGCCCGTGTTTTCCGATCACGGCCGGAAACGCTTGGTGATTTCACCCAATGCGTGCACAATGACTCTGCGTAAACAGGAGGGCCATATGACCGCAAAGATCGTTTTCACAGCGCTTGCGCTGACCATTCTGCCCGCAACCGCCTTTGCCACATGTTCAGGGAAAACCCATCTGGGCATGTCCTGCGCCGAAGGCACGGTCTGGGATGCCGACAGCAGAACCTGCGTGGAACAAGTCTCAAGCTAAGCGGCCTTTCGCGCATCGGCGCGACGGGTGCTCACAATTCAGTCAAGGCGATCCATTTGGGGTCGCCTTGTCTGTTTTTGCGGTTAGGTTGGGCGTGACGTTTATTGACCAGGGATATGTTTCATGCGCCTTGCAGCCGTTTTCTGCCTGACCCTTCTGCCCACCGTGGGATTTGCCGCCGGATCGGATACCCCCGTTGGCAAACCTGTGACCACGCCGACAACGCAAACCTGCAAAGGCGTGCAGGTCTGGGATCCGGCCACGCAGAAATGCGTCAATCCACGGGGCTCGTCCCTGGATCAGGATCTTTTGGGCGAGGCCGTGCGCGAGCTGGCCTATGCCGGCCGGAACGAGGATGCCCAGGGCGTTCTGCGCGCGATGGCCGATCAGGACAGCGATCTGGTGCTGACCTATTGGGGTTTTACGCATCGCAAGATGGGCAATCTGGATCAGGCCAAGATGTTTTACGACCGCGCGCTTGAGAAGAACCCCGACAATATCCTGGCGCGCTCCTACCTGGGGCAAGGTTTGGTGAGCGAAGGAAAGGTCGAAGAGGCGCGCGCGCAGTTGGATGAAATCCGCGCCCGTGGCGGTGCGGGCGGCTGGGCCGAACAATCCCTGGTCGAGGCGATCGAAACCGGAAAAACCAGCAACTACTGATTGAGGGTTTGTTTACCGGTCACGGCCTATCCTGCGCGCAAGGACTTCTCTGCGCAGGATGATATTCGATGATGGATTTCACACCGCTTCCCGCACTGACGATGGGGGGCGCGGGCGGGCTGGATACCGGCCCGGCCAGCGACGACCCGCCGCCCAAGGCGCGCATGGCCCTGGGCAAGCGCGCCAAAGCCGCAGTTATCGTGCGGCTTTTGCTGAATGAAGGGGCCGACATCCCGCTGGAAGACCTGCCCGACGATCTGCAGGCTGCCTTGACGGAACAGATGGGGCAAATGGGCCTTGTGGATCGCGACACGCTGCTCGCGGTGGTGGCGGAATTTGCCGACGAACTGGACAGTCTTGGACTGACCTTTCCCAAAGGCATCGCCGGGGCGCTGACGGCGCTGGATGGGCGGATCAGCCCGCAGACCGCCAAACGCTTGCGAAAAGAGGCCGGCGTGCGCCAAACAGGCGACCCCTGGGCCCGGCTGCGGGATGAAGACCTTGAGACGCTGCAGGGCCTGGCGGAAAGCGAAAGCATCGAAGTGGCGGCTGTGCTTTTGTCAAAACTTGATACGGGCAAGGCTGCCAAGCTTTTGGGCCAACTGCCCGGCCCGATGGCGCGGCGCATCACCTATGCAGTGTCACAAACCAGCGATATCAGGCCCGACGCGGTGGATCGCATTGGTCTGGCGCTGGCCGCGCGGCTTGAAGCCAAACCCGTCCCTGCATTCGATACGAACCCGATCGAACGCGTCGGCGAGATTTTGAATTATTCAACGTCGCTGACCCGCGATGATGTCCTGACCGGGCTGGATGAAACCGATTCCGATTTCGCCCAGGCGGTGCGCAAGGCGCTGTTCACCTTCGGGCATTTGCCCACCCGGATCGACGGGCGCGACGCCGGCAAAGTGACCCGCGCCGTGGACGAAAGCGTGCTGGTCACCGCGCTGGCCTATGCCCGCCGGGAACAGGAAACTGCCGAGGCCGCCGATTTCCTTCTGTCCAATAGTCCTCGCGCGTGGCTGACAACCTGCGCGAGATGGTGGACGCCGCGGGCCAGCCCTCCCCCAAGGTCGGGGAGGAGGCACTGACCGCGATCGTGATCGCTGCGCGCGAGCTTGCCGAACGGGGAGAGATCGCGCTGCTGCGCCCCGGCGAGGTTGAGGAGGACTGACCCAGACACCATCAGTCGATGGACAAGGCGCGCGCAATCGGTCAATCAGGATGGCATGACCCCTTGCGCCACCCCTTCCCCCGCTGTCAGAGCACCGTGATGAGCGATCTGACCTCCTCCAGTGCGCAAGGCATGCAGGGCCGTGCGATCCTGATGATGATCGGCGCGATCTTCTGTTTTTCGCTGATGGACGCCACTGTGAAAGCGCTAGCGCCAAAACTGGGGGTCATGCCCGCGCTGTGGACGCGATATGCCGGGCAAATGCTGATCGTCTTTGTCCTTGTGCTGCCGCGACTGAAAACCGTCGCCCGCACTGAATTTCCGGGGCTGCAACTGGCCCGCTCCATCCTCTTGATGTGCGCCACGGGGTTCTTCTTCTGGGGCCTAAGCCTGATCCGGATCAGCGATGCCGCGGCGTTGATGGCGGTCAATCCGGTTCTGATCACCTTGGGGGCTGCGCTGTTTCTGGGCGAAAAGCTGGGTTATCGCAGGCTGGGCGGAATTTTCGCCGCCCTTGTGGGTGCCATGATCATCATACGGCCCGGCAGCGATATCTTCTCTCCGGCAGCACTTTTGCCGCTTTGCGCGGCGGTGTGTTATTCCGGCTATGCCCTGCTGACCCGTTTGGTAGGCCACAAAGAGGATGTGTGGACATCGCTCTTTTACACCGGGCTTGTGGGGACAGTCCTTCTCAGCCTTGTGGTTCCATTCAAGTGGCAGACCCCCGACGCCAGCGCACTTGTCCTTATGCTGCTCATTGCCGGGTTCGGAACGGGCGGCCAGCTTCTGCTGATCCGCGCGCTGAGCCTTGGAGAGGCGGGCATGCTGGCGCCCTATGCCTATTGCGGGCTGATCTTTGCCGCGCTTTGGGGCGTACTGTTCTTCGGGGAATGGCCCGGTATTTGGACCGTTCTTGGTACTCTTGTGATCGCAGCGGCAGGTATCTATGTCTGGCACCGCGAAACCTATCAACGCTAGGCCTACATGCCCACCGATCCATCGACACTGACTGCGCACAAGCGTGCCGGGTATTTTGCCGGCAATCTTGTGATCCGGACCCTGCTTGGGGCTGTGCTGCTGATCCCTTACCGCTGGCGCATCCCGGCAATGGGTTGGTTGATCTCACGTGTCATCGGCCCGCTGGCCGGTTACCCTCAGCGCATCCGCAACAACCTGGCCCTGACCTGCCCCGATCTGCCCCGCGCCGAGGTCGACCGCCTGTGCCGGGCCGTGCCCGACAATGCAGGACGTACCCTGATCGAGATCTATTCAGGCAAGACCTTCATCGACCGTGCCCTGCGAACCACCCCCGAGGGCCCCGGCCTTGCCGCGCTAGAGGCGGCACGGGCGATGGGCCAGCCGGTTTTCCTCGCCTCCGGCCATTTCGGAAATTACAACGTGGCGCGCGTCTGTCTGCGACCGCGCGGATTTGACTCTGGTGCGCTTTATCGGCGGATGGCGAACCCCTATTTCAACGAACACTACCTGCGCGCGATGAAACAGACGGGCGAGACGATGTTCGAACAGGGCCCGCAAGGCATCCGCGCCATGGTGCGACACCTGAAATCAGGCGGCATCGTCGCGATCCTCCATGATCTGTTTGTTCATGGCGGCGCGCCGCTGCAGTTTTTCGGCCAGACCGCGCATACCTCGCTTGTCACGGCCCAGCTTGCATTGAAACATAACGCGCTGATCATTCCTGTGTATGTCATAAGACAGGAAAACGGCCTGGACTTCAGACTGATCCTGAACGCACCGATCCCGCACAGTGATGCGGAAACTATGACGCAGGCGCTGAATGACGATCTGGAAAAGATGGTGCGCGCCCATATGGATCAATGGTTCTGGATCCACAAACGCTGGAAAGGCGCGACCCGCGCGCCCACGGAATAACTCAGGGCAAGCGCGCCGCGGCGACGATCCTGCCATGATTGACCCGCTGCACCAGCACCGCCAGCGGGTCAGGGCCGCTGACAGGTGTTGTCAGGCTCAGCGCGTCGGCACCGTCCCATTCGCCCAGGATTTCAAGCGAATGGACCACATTGGCATAGCTCATGTCCCGGCCCGCGTTTTCACCGCGCGTGATACTGACCTCGCGCAGCGGACTGTACCGAACCAGTTGCACGACCATGTCACCCTCCGGCGCACGGCCTGCGACGGTCGCGCGGATCGACAACTGATTACCGTTCCGGCTCAGGTTCAGGTCGATGACTTCAGGCTCCATCATATGTTTCATGATCGCCTCAGACACATCCATAGCCCGCGCGCCGATGATGCTGTCGGTGCCATTGATGATCATCTGCGGGGTATAAACAGACTTTCGCCCGCCCGCGGCGGCATAGGCCTTCTGCCGGGCGGTATGGGCGGGACTTGCGAATTCGTCCTTCCAGCCGATGTAATCCCAGTAATCCACATGAAGCGCCAGCGGGATGACATTTTCGCGCTTGGCAAGCTCATGCAGCATCTTGTCCGCCGGAGGACAGGACGAACACCCCTGCGAAGTGAACAGCTCCACCACAACAGTGTTGGTTTGAGCCAGAACAGGCCCTGCGGCAGAGATCCATATAAGTGCAAGAGCGGCGAGAATACGCGTCATTCCAGGTCCATTTCACAGGTGCTTTGGTCTATCAGAAATAGTGAAGCGCGGATGAAAAGACCAATCAAGGTTTCGAGAGAGTTTGACATGTTTTCCTCGCATTGGCGTTTTTGTACACCATGGTATACAAAATTGCCGCACCCTTGTCTTTGCAGTTGATCACCGTTCCCGAACGCGGCAGATAGCACCCAGCTAAAACCTGATTTCACACCTGTAATGGAGGCCCCAGATGCCCATCACCGTTGGCCAGGATACCGCCAAAACCCGCCGTACACTTTGCGTGAACGGCAAGAGCTTTTCCTATTATTCCATCCCCGCCGCAACTGAAGCGGGCCTGGGCGATTTTTCGAACCTGCCCGCGGCGCTGAAAGTGGTGCTGGAAAACATGCTGCGGTTCGAAGACGGCAAGACCGTCAGCGTCGATGACATCAAGGCTTTCGCCGAATGGGGCGCCAAGGGCGGCAAGAACCCGCGTGAGATCGCCTATCGCCCTGCCCGCGTGCTGATGCAGGACTTCACCGGTGTACCTGCCGTGGTGGATCTGGCCGCCATGCGTGACGGTATCGTTGCCCTGGGTGGAGATCCGGAAAAGATCAACCCGCTGAACCCGGTGGATCTGGTCATCGACCACTCGGTCATGATTGACGAATTCGGCAACCCCCGCGCCTTCCAGATGAACGTTGACCGCGAATACGAACGCAACATGGAACGCTACACCTTCCTGAAATGGGGTCAGAACGCGTTCAACAACTTCCGCGTGGTGCCGCCCGGCACCGGCATCTGCCACCAGGTGAACCTGGAGTACCTGGCGCAAACCGTCTGGACGGATGCTGACCAGAATGGTGAGGAAGTCGCCTATCCCGACACGCTGGTGGGCACCGACAGCCACACCACCATGGTCAACGGCGCCGCCGTTCTGGGCTGGGGCGTCGGCGGGATCGAGGCCGAGGCCGCGATGCTGGGCCAGCCGATCTCAATGCTGATCCCCGAGGTTGTGGGCTTCAAGCTGACCGGCCAGATGGTCGAAGGCACCACCGGCACCGACCTGGTGCTGAAAGTCGTGGAAATGCTGCGCGAAAAAGGCGTGGTCGGCAAATTCGTCGAATTCTATGGCCCCGGCCTCGACACCCTGCCCCTGGCCGACCGGGCGACCATCGCCAACATGGCACCGGAATACGGCGCGACCTGTGGCTTCTTCCCGATCGACGATGAAACCCTGCGCTACCTGCGCAACACCGGCCGGGACGAGGACCGCGTGGCGCTGGTCGAAGCCTATGCCAAGGAAAACGGCTTCTGGCGCGGCGCGGATTACGACCCCGTCTATACCGATACGCTTGAACTGGATATGGGCACCATCGTGCCTGCGATCTCGGGTCCGAAACGCCCGCAGGATTACACCCCGCTGGACCGCGCAGCGCAGGAATTCTTCAAGGTCGTCGCCGAGTACCGTGGCGAAGACGAAAGCCTTGCCGCGACCGACATGGCCGCAGAAGGCCCTGCCCCCGATGCACTGATCGATCCCCGCAAATCGGCTTCCGTCGAAGGAGAGGATTATCAGCTGCGCGACGGTTCGGTCGTGATCGCTTCGATCACCTCCTGCACGAACACGTCGAACCCCTATGTGATGATCGGCGCGGGCCTTGTGGCGCGCAAGGCGCGCGAGCTGGGTCTGAACCGGAAACCTTGGGTGAAAACCTCGCTTGCCCCGGGCAGCCAGGTGGTCAGCGCCTATCTTGAGGCCGCAGGGCTTCAGGAAGATCTGGACGCCGTCGGCTTCAACCTGGTGGGCTATGGCTGCACCACCTGCATCGGCAACTCCGGCCCGCTGCAGCCGGAAATCTCGAAGTCGATCAACGACAATGACCTGATCGCCACATCGGTCCTTTCGGGCAACCGCAACTTCGAAGGCCGCATCAGCCCGGATGTGCGCGCGAACTATCTGGCCTCCCCGCCGCTGGTGGTGGCCTATGCGCTGGCGGGCGATATGAATATCGACATCGCCAATGACCCGATCGCGCAGACGCCCGATGGCAAGGATGTCTATCTGAAAGACATCTGGCCCACCCAGAAGGAAATCGCCGATCTGGTCGAACAGACCGTCACCCGCGAGGCATTCCAGTCGAAATATGCCGATGTCTTCAAGGGCGACGAGAAATGGCAAGGGGTCGAGACCACCGACGCCCAGACCTATGACTGGCCGCCGCAATCCACCTATGTGCAGAACCCGCCCTATTTCCAGGGCATCACCATGGACACCAAGAAGATCGAGAATATCGAGGGGGCCAAGGTGCTGGCCCTGCTGGGTGACATGGTCACGACCGACCACATCTCTCCTGCCGGGTCGTTCAAGGACAGCACACCTGCCGGTCAGTATCTGATCGACCGCCAGGTGCCGGTGCGCGAGTTCAACTCCTATGGCTCGCGCCGGGGCAACCACGAAGTGATGATGCGCGGCACCTTCGCCAATATCCGCATCAAGAACGAGATGCTGGACGGCGTCGAAGGTGGATACACCAAAGGCCCCGATGGCCAGCAGACCTCGATCTATGACGCGGCGATGGCCTATCAGGAACAGGGCACACCGCTGGTCGTCTTCGGCGGCGAACAATATGGCGCAGGTTCTTCCCGCGACTGGGCGGCCAAGGGCACGGCGCTGCTGGGCGTCAAGGCCGTGATCGCGGAAAGCTTTGAGCGTATCCACCGCTCCAACCTGGTGGGCATGGGCGTGATCCCGTTCGAATTCACCGGCGGCGACACGCGTAAGACGCTGGGCCTGACCGGGGAAGAGACCGTATCGATCCACGGTCTGGACAACATCAAGCCGCTCGCAGAGGTGCCCTGCACCATCACAATGGCCGATGGGACCGAGAAGACGATCACTCTGAAGTGCCGGATCGATACCGCGGTCGAGATCGAATACATCGAAAACGGGGGCGTGCTGCATTACGTGCTGCGCAACCTGGCCAAAGCCGCCTGACACCCTCCGATGTCACAAAAAAAGGGCCCGCGCATGACGCGGGCCCTTTTCTTTTCCAACCGCTGTTAGGATGACAGCGCGTCGGACAAGTCGCGGTATCCAGCAACGAAACCGTCTTTCACTGCGTTCCAGGCATCCGAAGATGCCGTTTGCAGGGCGCCTAGTTGTTCGGCCAGTTCCATGCGTGCCTCACGCAGGTCTGCCAGCTCTGCACGTGCGGTTTCGCGCGCATCTTCTGACATCTCTGCCCAGCCGTTGCGCAGTGCTTCTGCGCGACGTTCAATTGCGTTGTCGGCCACTTCTAGGCCAGAGCGGGCGGCCGAAATGGCTTCATCACGCTGTTCTGCGGTGTAGTCCGCCAAGGCTTCGTAAACGTCATAGAGTTCTTTGCGTACCGACATGTCCGCTTCGGCACCGGCGGTCGCTTGGGTGTCGGTCCCCTCGCTGCTGGCAATCGCCATGGGCGCGGTCACGCACAGCGCCAGCGTTGTCGTGGCAGCAAGAAATTTGCGATGATATGTCATGTTTTTCTCCTGTCTTTGGATTCAGCTGAACCGGGCAGTCGCACGTTCATATGCGTCCGACATTTCACTCAGCGCGCGGTCAAAACCTTCGCGAAGATCGTCAAACGCGTCGGCACCGGCTTTTTCCATCTTGTCCAGCTTGTCCTTGGCGGCCTTGCGTTGCGACCGCAGATCAGACAGCGCCTGATTGTACGATATCTTTGTTTCAGCCTTCTTTTGACGGGCCTGCGCTTCGAGCTTGTCGATCTGCGCGTCCCATTCGTCGAGTTTGGCTTTCAGTCTCTCGACACTTGCGGAAGATGACTGTGTCATTGGGTCCTCCATTCGCTGATGTTCAATCCATCAACGCAGGAAGCTCCAATCAGTTCCGAAAATTCGTTCGTTTGTTGCCGGCTTACTGACGTGCCGCCTCGATTGCGGGACGGATCGTTTCGTCCATCACCCGCTTCGTCACAGGCCCTGCAAAGCGCAGCAGGATCGTCCCGTCGCCCGCAATCACATAGGTCTCGGGCACACCGTAGACGCCCCAATTCAGCGCCATGCGGCCTGTTTTATCGGCACCGATGGCGTCATAGGGGTCGCCCAGTTCGTTCAGGAACGCCAGCGCCTTGGCTGGTTCATCCTTGTAATTTATGCCGTAAATCGGAATCCCTTCTTTGGCGAGCGCTTCCAGATTGGGATGCTCCACCCGGCAGGGCGCGCACCAGCTGGCCCAGTAATTGACCAGCTTGACCTCTCCGTCCCGCAGCGTGTCATCATCGAACAGCGTCTTTCCCGGCAGTTCGGTCAGTTGCACCTCGGGCGCGGGCTGCCCCTGGCGGGCCGATGGCAGCGCATCGGGATCGTCGCGAAACATCCCCACCCCTGCAAAAATCGCAAACGCTGCGAATATCGCCGGAGGCGCAATCATCAAAGGAGAAATCCTAGCCATCCTTGCGGACCTTCCCCTCGATCTTCGCCATCTCGGCGCGCACTTTGCGACCGCGCACAAGTGTCAGAACCACGATCGCGACCAGCAACACGATGGACGCCGCATAAGCGGACAAAACCGCATCGGCATATTTCCCAAGATCCGGCATCATGCTTGCACCCTCTCCCTCGCCATCAGGGCCTTGATCCGGCGCGCGCGGATTTCCGTTCCTGTGCGGTACAACACCAAGGCGACAAACAAAAAGACAAAGCCCGCGATGCACACAAGAAGCGGGAAATAAAACACGTCCGCCACGTTTTCTTCCTTATCAAGGCTCAGCGACGCGCCCTGGTGCAGGCCTTGGTTCCAGAACAGCACCGCATAGCGGCTGAGCAGCGCAAAGACCGACCCAACAAGGCACAACACCGATGTGAGGTCAGCGGCGGTGTCGGGATTCTCGATCGCCTCCCACAGCGCGACATAGCCCAGATAGAACAGAAACAGGATCAGAAAGGAGGTCAGCCGGGGATCCCAGGCCCACCAGGTGCCCCACATGGGCTGACCCCAGATCGCGCCTGTCGCCAGCGCGATCAGCGTCATCACGATGCCCACCGGGGCCGCCGCGCGGGCGGCAAGCGCGCTGACGTGGTGACGACGGATGATCCAGATCAGCGAGGTGACCAGCATCATCACCCAGATATTGATCGCCATCATGGCCGCAGGCACGTGCAGATAGATGATCTTCACGGTCGACCCTTGCCGGAAATCATCCGGCGTGAAGAAAAATCCCCAGACCAGCCCCACGACCAGACAGACCGCCGCAGCGGCCCAGAAGAACGGCAGAACCTTCTCGCTCGTGGCAAGAAACTTCTTCGGATTTGCGTATTCCCATAGCGACATGAGGTCTATGTAATCTCTCTCGATCCCAGTTTCACGGGTTTTGCCCTAGCGCAGATTGACGCGCAAGACGGCGGCGCTGGCAAAGGGCAACAAAGCGATCACACCTGCGCTGATTCCGGCCAGCATCAGAAGCGGTGTGGTGGTGTCCATCGCTTCTGCGCCGCGCCGCGCCACCTCGGCCCCGAAGATCAGCGTCGGCACGTAAAGCGGCAGAACAAGCAGCGACAGCAAGAGCCCACCGCGCTTCAGCCCCACGGTCAGCGCCGCGCCGAAGGTGCCGATGACAGACAGCGCGGGCGTGCCCAGGGCCAGCGAAATCACAACCCACAGATACCCCGCAGGCGCAAGGTTCAGTAGAACGCCCAGGACAGGGGCTGCCAGAACCAGCGGTAGCCCTGTTGTGATCCAATGCGCCAGCGCCTTGATCGACACGATCCCTTCCAGTGGCAATGGCGCCGTGGCCAGCAGGTCCAGCGATCCGTCCTCCCAATCCAACGCCAACAGCCGGTCGAGTGACAAAAGACACGCAAGAAGCGCGCCCAGCCAGAGCACACCCGGCGCGATGGTGGACAGAAGTTGCGATTGGGGCCCCACGCTGAAGGGCACCAGCACGGTGACGATCAGGAAAAACGCCAAGCCCAGCCCGAACCCGCCGCCCGCGCGGAAGGCGAGTTTCAGATCGCGGATCAACAGCGCCATCATAGAAAGGCATCCTCGAATGCATCGACCGCGTCAGGCGCGGCGCGAAACGGGGACAGGTCCAGCACCTGCGCCTCGATCCCCAGATCAATATGCGTGGCCATCAGCGCCATGCCACCGCGCTCCAGATGCCCGCGCACGGCATCTGCGAACATCGCGACCGCATTCACGTCCAATGATACCGTGGGTTCGTCAAACACCCAGATGGGACGCCCTGTCACCATCAGCCGCGACAGGCCAAGCCGCCGTTTTTGCCCCGCCGACAGCGCGCCTGCCGGCCTGTCGCGCAATGCGCCCAGATCATAAGCCTCAATCGCCGCATCAATCCCGCCCGCGCCAAACACCTGCGCCCAGAATTGCAGGTTCTCGGCAACCGTGAGGGTGGGTTTCAGCCCGTCGGCATGTCCGGCATAGGCGATCCGATCCTCGGCCCCGTCAATCTGCCCCTCCAAAGCGGGCTGCAGACCGGTGATCGTGCGTAGAAGCGTTGTTTTGCCCACACCGTTGGGGCCACGCAGGATCAGCGCCTCCCCCTCAGAAAGGGAGAAAGACACATGCTCCAGAACAGGCACACCGCCTCGCGCGATGGAAAGATCAGAGATCGTTAACGTCATGTATCCCGTGTAACCTGCCCTGACACTTACGAAAAGCGCCAGATCGCCTCAGACCGGGATCATTGCCAGCGCAATGCGGCGCCCTTCGGACAAAAGCACGTTATAGGTCCGCGCAGCGGAAGGAGAGTTCATCACCTCCAAGCCCAGCCCGGCCTCTTCCAGCGGCGCACGCAGGGAGGGCGGGATATGCGCAATCTCGGACCCGGTGCCGACGAACAGCACGTCGATTTGCCCGACCAGCGGCATCAGCGTCTCGAGATCCTCATACCCGCCCCAGGGTTTCGTCCCGGTCGGTCCGGTCAGAACGCCCCCTTCCACCACTTTGCCGCCCACGCGGAAAAATCCAGGGCCATAGCCTTCGACCGGTTCGGCATCGGTATAGGTGACTTCGTTCAGGCGCATCTTATCCCTCCCAAAAAGGCAGTCCCATGAGGGCCGAGGCTGCGATGATCGCATAGGCCACCCACCGGTAGAGTTTCTCATATTCAGCGCGAAACAGCGCGCCGCCAATCACGTTGCCGATTAGATAGGGCACCATCACTACAAAGCCCAAACCGACAAAGCCAAAATCCAACCGTCCCAGCACCAGAAACGTGCCAAGCAGGAAGAAATCGAAAATCAGAAGGTACAAAGTGTTGGTCGCCCGCACCACCGGTGCAGGATGGCTGCTGGCCATGTAGAGCATGATGACCGGCGGACCGGGCAGACCTGCCGTTCCGCCCAGATATCCGCCCAGAAAGCCCGTGCCAGTAATCAGGCGCGGCGTCATCTCCCCGTGATACCGAAAGCCGGTTATAAGCAGCGCCAGAAGCATGAGCGCAATGAACGATACGGAATACCGGAACATATCCGGCGAAATCAGCGATAAGGTCAGAACGCCAAGGGGCAACCCGATCACCAGGCCCGAAACCAGACGTCCCAGATCTCCCGGATGGCGTTCGCGCAAGGCGCGCGGCACGCCCGGCAAGGGGCCGATCAGATCCATGATGATGACCGTGGTCAGGGCTGCGAACGGGTCCAGATAGGCGCCCGCCACCGGCAGATACACCATGGCCGTGCCAAAACCAGCAAACCCCCGCACGATCCCGGCGACAAGGGCGGCTGCGATCAACCAACCCAGGCCCGGCAGAGCCAGGGCCTGGGTCAGAACCTCAGGCATCGATATTGGCGAATTGGTTGCCCGTTGTATCGGTGGGTTTCGACCAGTCCCGCTTGACCCCCAGGTACAGCAGTATGGCCGAGGCCACGAAGACCGACGAATAGGTCCCCACGATCACACCCCAGATCATCGCAAAGACAAAGCCACGGATCACATCGCCGCCCAATGCAAACAGCGCGAACAGCGCCAGAAGCGTCGTGACCGAGGTCATCACCGTCCGGCTAAGCGTTTCGTTGATCGAGATGTTCAGCACCTCGGCCAGCGGCTTTTTCTTGTACTTCCGCAGGTTCTCCCGCACGCGGTCAAATACGACCACGGTGTCGTTCAGCGAATAGCCCACGATGGTCAGAAGTGCCGCAATAATCGCCAGATCGAACTTGATCTGAAGCTCGGAAAAGATGCCGATGGTCAGAACGACGTCATGGACCAAGGCAATCACGGCGCCCAGGGCAAACTGCCATTCGAACCTGAGCCAGATATAGACCAGCACCGCGCCGATCGCCAAAAGCACAGCAATCACAGCGGTCTGGATCAACTCACCCGACACTTTCGGGCCCACGCTTTCCACGGAGGTGAATTTGATATCCGGCACCGCAGCCGACAAAGCGCCTTCGACGGCGCGGATCTTCTCCACACTGGCGCTTTCCTGACCCTCCTGCGCTTCGATCCGGATCATGGCCACGTTCTGGTCGGGGCCGAAGGTGGGGTCGAAAACCTCGGTGATCGAGATATCGCCCATCTCAAGCACCTCAAGCGCGGCGCGGTACTGGCCCACATCCACGGGCTGCGCGCTTTCGGTCCGGATCGTCGTGCCGCCCCGGAAGTCGATGCCATAATTCAACCCTTGCAGGAAGAACGACACCAGCGCGATGACCATCATCGCGCCCGATATGCCCAGCCACAGCTTCCAGCGGCTGAAGAAATCGAACGAGGTGTCTTGTTTGACCAGTCTCAGACGCATCTCACACCTCAATCGTTTTCGGGCGGCGGCGCTCGAACCACATGACAATCATCAGGCGCGTCACGAAGATCGCCGTGAAGACCGATGTGAGGATGCCAAGGCCCAGCGTGATGGCAAAACCGCGCACAGGGCCCGAGCCCATGGCATAGAGGATCACCGCGGTGATGAACGTGGTGATGTTGGCGTCCAGAATGGCCGACAGCGCCTTTTCATAGCCAAGCTCGATGGCGCGCGCAGGGCCTCGGGCGGATTTCAGTTCTTCTCGTATGCGCTCAAAAACAAGCACATTGGCGTCCACCGCCATGCCCACCGTCAGCACGATCCCCGCGATGCCTGGAAGCGTCAGCGTCGCGCCAATCAGGCTAAGCAGGCCGAAGATCAGCGCGATGTTCAGGATCAGGGCGATATTGGCAAAGATGCCGAACATCCCATAGCTGAGCGTCATGAAGATCAGCACGGCTGCGAAGGCCACGATGGTGGCGATCCGGCCAGCATCAATGCTGTCCTGCCCCAGCTCCGGGCCAATGGTGCGTTCTTCAAGGAATTCCAGCCCCGCAGGCAGGGCGCCGGCGCGCAGCAGGACGGCCAGATTGGTGCTTTCCTCGATGGTGAAATTGCCGGTGATGATCCCCGACCCACCCGGAATATGCGATTGGATAACGGGTGCGCTGATCACTTCGTTATCCAGTACGATGGCGAAGGGGTTGCCGATATTGGCCGCCGTATAATCGCCAAACTTCCGCGCGCCGGTCGGGTTGAAGCGGAAATTCACCGCAGGCCGCCCGTTCTGGTCAAAGCTGGGCTGGGCATCGACCAGCTCTTCGCCGGTGACGACGGGGGCAGCTTCCAGCGTGTAATAGACCCCGGATTCATCAAGCGAGGGCACAACCTTGTTGCCCACACCGGGCGTCGCATCCGGATCTGTGCCGCGGCCCACGACCGGGTTGAAGGTCAGCTGAGCGGTCGTCCCGATGATCTCTTTCAGCTCCGAGGCCGAACCGATGCCGGGCACCTGGATCAGGATGCGGTCGGCACCTTGACGCTGGATCGTGGGCTCGCGGGTGCCAACCTCGTCGATCCGCCTGCGAATGATTTCAAGGGCTTGCCGGACAGTCCTGTCATCGGACGCGGCGCGTTCTTCGTCTGACAGGGTGACGATCAGAACGTCTTCCTCTCCGCGCACCACCAGATCCGTGGCCAACGCCCCGGTCAGCGTGGGCACCGGCTGGGCCAGGTCGCGCACCACTTCCAGCGCGCGGGGCATGCCGGAGGGTTCGCCGATCCGGACGCGAATCTCGTTCGGGGCGGAGGGTTGCAGCCGGATGGTGCCCACCGTTGCGCGTTCGGGGCGCAGCGCGTCGCGGATCTCGGGCCATGTCGCCTCCATCCGCGCGGCATAGACATCCTCGACCTGGACCTCGGCCAGAAGATGTGCGCCGCCGCGCAAGTCCAGCCCGAGATTGACCAGCGAAGACGGCATCCATGTGGGCCATCCCGAGGCCTGGGCCAGAAGCTCAGGCGTCTCTCCCTGCAGCTCGATCGCCTGCATCGCGTCGTTATGGGTCTCGACCCGCGTGTAAAACCCGTTGGGCAGCGCCAGCACCAGACCGACTACGCAGGTCAGCCAGATCAGCAACCGTTTCCAAAGATCAATCTGAAGCATTTATCCTGCCTTCCCGAGGCCTTGGCAGGCGAAGTTAGCTTGCGGGTTCCGTCTTGTTGATCACCGATGCAATGGTGCTGCGCACCACGCGGACCTTGACGCCTTCGGCCAGTTCAACCTCGACCTCGCCCTCGTCTTTGACCTTGGTGACCTTACCGATAAGGCCGCCTTGCGTGACCACCTGATCGCCACGCCGCAGAGCCGCGACCATGGCCTGATGTTCCTTCACCTTCTTCTGCTGAGGGCGGATCAGCAGAAAATACATGATCAGGAAGATCAGAATAAGCGGGAGAAACTGGGCGAATGCGCTGCCACCGTCCATGGGGGAATCCTTTATGTCTTGAGGCGCGGGAAGCCCGCGAATTTTGGCGGAACTTATGCGTTCATCGGGGGCGGCGCAAGGCGGGTTGGGCCGGAAAATCGGCGTATGACTTGCGTGCACAACCCGTGTACAGGGCGTATGACATCTGTGCAGGCTTGTCGGTATCGTGGATTGGCGTCCGTGTGTGACGGGACGGTTAATAACGATGGGCACGACACCAGCCACGTTCCGGATTCGATCCGCATGAGCCGGGTCGTCAGCACGAAAAGTGAACTGAAGCCCACTCCACGCGCGCGGCCATCCGCAGGCATGGCGGGCTGAAGCCCGTCCTACGGAGCTTGTCCCTGCCCTGCTTCTCTGGCAAGAACCGCCTATGCCATTCCCCGATCATGTCTTTTACCACACGCCCCGGCTCAAGGGGCTGATCACACCGCCGGATATCTCGGAGGTGCGCTTTGGGCTTGAGCGTTTTGACGAGCTTGACCAGCAGGCCGCCGAGGAAGGCTGGCCCGATGGCTGGCGGATGGATCATGACGCGCGGGAGGAAAACCGGCAGCAGGTGCTGAAAGACCGGATGGACCGGGATCTGTGGGTCTTTGGCTATGGCTCTCTGATCTGGGATCCGGGGGTTTATGTGGAGGAATACCGCTTTGGCACGCTGCATGGCTGGCGGCGGAGTTTCTGCATGCTTTTGACCGGCGGGCGGGGGAGCCATGACAGACCGGGGCTGATGGCGGCGCTGGATGAGGGCGATCTGTGCCATGGGGTTGTCATCCGCATCGCAGGCCAGCTGGTCGATCGGGAGACGTGGTACATGTGGAACCGGGAGATGTTTGCGGGGTCGTACGTGCCTCTTTTCCTGCCGGTGGACACGCCGCAGGGTCCGGTAGAGGCGCTGGCATTTGTCATGAACCACGAAAACTTCCGCTATTGTCCGGATATCTCCAGGGAAGAGGCCGCACGGATGATTGCCGAGGCCGAGGGCAATCTGGGGCCGAATTTCGACTATCTCGACAATCTGGTGCGGCATCTGGATGAGCTGGGGATCGAGGATCGGCCGATGCGCGATCTGCACGCGCTGGCCGCGGCGCACCGGGCGGGACCGGGCACGCCCCGGACCTGATCCGGGGCCTCGGCGTCAGGCGAGGTCCCGGATCATGCCCGGGACAGGGTTTGCTTCCCTCTACCACCGGGGCTTGAGTTGCGGCATAAGGCGCAGGCACCGATTCAGTCCAAGGACCAAGACCCATGCATGACATTCGCGCCATCCGCGAGAACCCCGCAGCCTTTGACGCCGCTTTGGTGCGCAGGGGGGATGCGCCCATGTCGTCGGAGCTATTGGCCGTGGACGAGGCGCGGCGGGCCAAGATTTTGGCGGCAGAGACCGCACAGGCCGAACAGAACAAGGCCTCGAAAGAGGTGGGGGCTGCAAAGGGGCGCGGCGATGAGGCGGAGTTTGAGCGACTGCGCGCTTTGGTGGCCGAGAAGAAGGCCGAGATTGCGGATATGCAGGCCCAGGCAAAAGAGCTGGATGCCAAGCTGACCGATATGCTGGCGCGCATCGCGAACCTGCCGGCCGAGGATGTGCCCGATGGCGCGGATGAGGCCGACAATGTCGAGGTGAACCGCTGGGGAGAGCCTGCGAAGTTCAGCTTTGATCCGAAGGAACATTTCGAGATTGCGGGCGTTGCCGCCTCGATGGATTTCGAGATGGCGGCAAAAATGTCGGGCGCGCGTTTCGTGGTGCTGAAAGGCGCCGTGGCGCGCATTCACCGCGCTTTGGCGCAGTTCATGGTCGACACCCATGTGGAAGAGAACGGTCTGACCGAGATGCAGACGCCCGTTCTGGTCCGCGATGAGGCGATGTATGGCACCGACAAGCTGCCGAAATTCGGCGAGGACAGCTACCAGACGACGAATGGCTGGTGGCTGGTGCCCACATCGGAAGTGTCGCTGACCTATTCCGTTGCCGGTGACATCCTGGAGGCAGCGGCGCTGCCCATACGGTTGACCGCGCATACCCTGTGCTTCCGGTCGGAGGCCGGGTCGGCCGGCAAGGATACCGCGGGCATGCTGCGCCAGCACCAGTTCGAGAAGGTCGAGATGGTGTCGATCACCCATCCGGATCACAGCGACGCGGAACAAAAGCGCATGCTGCGCTGCGCTGAAGATCTGCTGGAGCGGCTGGGTATCCCCTATCGCACGGTGATCCTGTGCACCGGCGACATGGGGTTCGGTGCGCGGCGCACCTTTGATATCGAAGCCTGGCTGCCGGGGCAGAACACGTACCGCGAGATCAGCTCGGTCTCGACAACGGGCGATTTCCAGGCGCGGCGGATGAATGCACGGTTCCGGCCCGAGGGCGGCGGGAAACCCGAGTTTGTCCATACGCTGAATGGCTCGGGCCTGGCTGTCGGGCGCTGTCTGATCGCGGTGCTGGAGAATGGCCAGCAGGAAGACGGGTCGGTCCATCTGCCAGAGGTTCTGGCGCCTTATCTGGGCGGCAAGACGCGGCTGACGGCGGAAGGCTCGCTGGCATGACACCAGAGGGGCGCAACACGCTTTGGGCCATTGCGGTTCTGGTTGCGGCGCTGGCCTTTGGGCTGTCGTCCTTCATCGTGCCGGATTTCGGCGGGTTCGATGCCGATCAGTTCCCGATCCCGCAGGAGGATCCGCCGGTGCAGCCTGCCGGCTATGCCTTTGCGATCTGGGCGCTGATCTATCTCTGGCTGGTGGCGGGGGCGGTCTATGGTCTTGTGGCCCGTGCCGCCGCCCCGGATTGGGCCGAGATGCGGCCCTATCTGACGCTGAGCCTTGTGGTCGGTGCGGGCTGGTTACCGGTGGCCAAGCTGAGCGCGCTGGCGGCGGCTGTACTGATCTGGGTGATGCTGATCCCCGCGCTCATGGCGCTCTTTCGCGCGCCGCTGCTGGACCGCTGGTGGGGCCGTGCCCCGATCGGGCTTTATACCGGGTGGCTGTCGGCGGCGTCGTTCGTGGCTGTAGGTCTGTGCCTTGCAGGCTGGGGGGTGATGGGAGAGGTGCAGGCCGCCTTCCTGTGCCTGGTTCTGGCCGTGGGGCTGGCCGCCTATATCCAGATTGCTATTGAAGGCGTGCCGGAATACGGCTTTGCCGTGGTCTGGGCCCTGGTGGCTGTCGCGGTCAATAACCTGACTGGAGGCGCGGTTCTGGTGGCGATCCTGGCGCTTGCCGGTGCCGTGGTGATCGGGCTGTTGGCGATCCGCGCCATGACCATCCCGCGCGCCTGAGCCTGACACAGCACTTGGGTATTTATGACCCCAAAGAAGCAGGGGCGCGCCCTGCTCCTTCTTCTCTTTCCAAATACGGAAAAATATCCTGCCCGTCAGGCCTGGATCGCCGATGACCGTGTCTCGCGCTGTTTCGGGAAGGGCACGAGGCGTTGTGCCTCTTCATCCCAAAGCTTGAGGTTCAGCGCCTTGACCGCCTCGACAAACCCGATGCGGCGGGGGGCCCATTCCTCGGGCAGGTTGTAGCGGGCCTGACGCAGGCGATAGCTGGGGATATTGGCGTTGAAATGGTGCAGGTCGTGGCAGGTGATATTGGCCACGGCGATGTCGAACCAATGGCCGAAATCGAGCGTGCTTGAGCCCTGAAGCGCGGCCATTTCCGGGCTGAGGCTGGGGCGGCGGTCCCAATAAGTGTCCTCGAAATTATGCTGCAGATAGACAAGGAAGACGCCGATCATGCCGCCCAGATAGGCAAAGGCGAAATAGACGCCCAAGCCGGCCCATCCCGCAAGCGCATAAATGGTCAGAAGCCAAGCCGCCACCAGCCCGTTGTGGATCAGCACGGGGCGGATGCCGAAACGGGTCGTGTTCTTGGGCCAGCGATAGCGGATGAAATAGGTGAAAAGCGCCCCGATGGGCACAAGGATGAACGGGTTGCGATAGAGCCGGTATTGCAGGCGGTCCCAGAACCCCGCCTCTTCCCATTCGGCAAGCGTCATGGTGTGGATTTCGCCCGTCTCACGGTGGTCCAGATTGCCGGTGCCAGCGTGATGCAGGTTATGGTTCTGCTTCATCACCTCGTAGGGTGCGAAGGTGAAAGGCGAAAGCCCGATGCCCGCCCATTCGTTCTGCGTGCGTGTTTCAAACAGCGACAAATGCCCGGTGTCGTGCTGCAATACATAAAGCCGAACTGAGGCGAAGGCATGCACGATGCCTGCGGGCAGCATGACCCACCACGTGCCCATAAAAGCAATCGCCAGGTAGAGAGAGGCGAAATAGACCGCGAAGGTGCCGAAATAGCTGGCGGCCGCGATCCGGTTGTCCTTGTCGCTGTAGCGTCGCGTGTATTCGCGCAAATTCATGATGTCCCCCGTCAGACTACGCAGACCTTATCACACATCGTCCCACAAGCCCGAGATAAGGCGCAGATCGTCGCCGCGCAAGTTTTCTCAGGACAATTCAGAGGATTAGGCGGAGTTTCGACAAAAGGCGCTTTGGTTGTGGGCAATGCGCCTCACGGAATTGTCAAATCGGATTGTCATCCGACACTCAGGGGGCTGCGTAATCCCGTCAGGCTGAATAAATTCGGAGGGCAAGAGATGCGCCATGCAACCTGCGCAGGATTGGCATTGATCATCAGTGCGGGTGCCGTGCTGGCGGATAACCGTTCGCGCACGCAAGGGTTCGTGCTGCCGGACGGGACGATCGAAGCGGTGCCCAATTTCTCGGAAGATCAGCTTTATTGGTGCGGTGCCTATGAGGCCGCGCGTCTGATCGCATCAGGGACCGACCGGCTTTATGTGATCAAAGGCCCCGGCCCCAGCCAATCCGTGCCAGGACGCGAGGGGGTGATCTTCAGCCTGACGCCACCGCCCGGTGCACAGCAGGCACAATACACCAATTCGGTCGAGATCATCGGCAACAACCTGTCGGTCGCGCAAGCCGGACAAACCTGCAACGAACGCAACGCCAGCGGCTGACAGGAACCGCCCGGTCTGGCCTGTTTGCCCGGCCGGCCGGGTGACTTTTTCATTGCGTTCGGGGCGCGCGGCCCATTTCCTGAGAAGACGGTTTGTCAGGAAAGGTCGAATATGGCGCGGCGACAGCTTTACCTTGGTCCTTTGACCGACAACAGACGATGGGACATGGTCAGGATCCGGCCGGATGACGTGATTGTTGTCACGCCGCCCAAATGCGGCACGACCTGGATGCAAACCATCGTGGCGCTGCTGTTTTCCGGCGATCCCGAGGTTGAGACAGAACTCTCCGTGAAAATGCCCTGGGTCGATATCCGCATTCGCGAAATGACCGAAGTGGCGGAGAGGCTGGAGGCCGTGACCCACCGCCGCAGCATGAAAAGCCACACACCCATGGACGGTCTGCCGCTGGATGATCAGGCCCAGTATATCTGCGTGTTCCGGCACCCGCTGGATGCGCATTTTTCATTCCGGAAACATGCGCAGAACATTCCGTTGGCCACGTTCGACGCCTGGTATCCCGAAGACGATCCTGATGGTATCACGTTCCGCCGTTTTCTGGACGGGGGGCCGGAAGGTTTTGACACGGATGCCATGCCTCTGGCGCATATCCTGCGGCATTTCACGGCCGCCAAGGCTTTGTCCGATCGGCCGAATGTCTCGCTGTTTCACTATGCGGATATGTCGCGGGATCTGCGGGCTGTGTTCGCGCAGGTCTCGCGGCTTTTGGGTATCTCGCATTCCGACTCGGTCATGGACGCTCTGGTGCATGCAGCCACGTTCGAGAATATGAAGGAAAACGCGGATCGCTTTGCACCTTCGGGCGGAAAGGGGTTTTTCAGATCAGATGCCGCGTTCTTTCACAGCGGCAGCAGCGGAAAATGGCAAGGCCAGCTGAGCGAAGCCGAACTGGCCGCCTATGACGCGATGATGGAGGCGCATCTGACGCCGGAAGATCGCGCGTGGCTGGAATTTGGGTCATCGCGCGGGCGCTGAGGCTAGGTTCCCGGTTTCTTCAGGTGTTTCTTCAGCTTCGAAGGCTGGGCTTTCTTGCGGCCCTTATAGGGGTTCTTGTCCCCCTGCCCGCGCAGATGCAGCCGGATGGGCGTGCCCGGCATGTCAAAATCGTTGCGCAGCCCGTTGACCAGGTAGCGGGTATAGCTTTCGGGCATCTTGTCGGGATGCGAGCACATCACCACGAAACCCGGCGGCCGGGTCTTGGCCTGGGTCATGTAGCGCAGCTTGATCCGTTTGCCCTGCGGCGCGGGGGGCGGGTGCTGTTCCAGCATCCCCGTCAGCCAGCGGTTGAGCGCGGCCGTGGGCACCCGGCGGTTCCAGACGTCATAGGCCCGCAGGATGGCGTCGTGCAGCCGGTCAAGACCTTTGCCGGTCTTGGCCGAAACGGTGACAAGCGGCGCGCCTTTCAGCTGCGGCAGCAGGCGTTCGAAGGCCTCGCGCAGCGCACGGAGTTTTTCCTGTTTGTGTTCTTCCACGTCCCATTTGTTGACCGCGACCACCACGCAGCGCCCTTCGCGCTCGGCCAGGTCGGCGATGCGGAGGTCCTGCTGCTCGAAGGGGATCGCGGCGTCCAGCAGCACAACCACGACTTCGGCGAATTTCACGGCGCGCAGGCCGTCGGAGACAGAAAGTTTCTCAAGCTTTTCCTGCACCTTGGCCTTTTTGCGCATGCCCGCGGTGTCGAAGATGCGCATGGGCGTGCCCTGCCAGTCGACCTGGAGGGAGATCGCGTCGCGTGTGATCCCGGCCTCTGGGCCGGTCAGCAGACGGTCTTCGCCCAGGATGCGGTTGATCAGAGTGGATTTGCCCGCGTTGGGGCGTCCCACGACGGCCACTTGCAGAGGTTTGGATTTGGTGGGGATCGGGGTGGCGTCCTCGTCGGCCTCGCCTTCCTCAAGATCCACGTCTGTGTCCGGGGCGTCCTGTTCCGCGCGGTCGGCAAACTGGTCCGCCAGCGGCTGGAGATGGGCATAGAGCTCGATAAGCCCTTCGCCATGCTCGGCCGACAAGCGAATGGGCTCGCCCAGGCCCAGGGAATAGGCCTCGATCACACCGGCATCGGCGGCGGCGCCTTCGGCCTTGTTGGCAGCCAGGATCACATGGGCGGAGCGCTTGCGCAGGATCTCGGCAAAGACCTCGTCCGTGGGGGTCACGCCTGCGCGGGCGTCGATCATGAACAGGCAGATATCGGCCATGTCGACCGCGCGTTCGGTCAGGCGGCGCATGCGGCCCTGCAGGCTGTCATCCGTGGCCTCTTCCAGACCGGCGGTGTCGATCACGGTAAACCGCAGATCGCCCAGCCGCGCGGCCCCCTCGCGCAGGTCGCGCGTCACGCCCGGCTGGTCATCGACCAGGGCCAGGCGTTTGCCGACAAGGCGGTTGAACAGCGTGGATTTGCCCACATTCGGGCGGCCCACTATGGCGAGGGTAAAGCTCATCTCGTGAAACTCTCTGAAATCAGAGAGGCCCCATAGCCTATCGGCGGCTTAACGGAAAGCGTGAAGTTGGCCGCGGGTCGAGACCACATACATCACGCCACCGGCAAAGACCGGACCTGTCGTGGCGCCGCCGGGGATTTCGGTGGTGCCCAGAAGGCTGCCATCCTGCGGAGAGAAATAGCGGATCAGCCCGTCATTCGAGGTGACGACCAGACGCCCACCGGCCAGCACGGGGCCGTGATGGGCCACGATTTCATCGCGGCCCTTGGGACGGTCCTTGATGAACCCGGGCAGTTCCTGACGCCAGATGATCAGCCCGGTCGAGGCGTCAATGCGCATCAGTTCGTTGCGGTCGGTGACGGCGAACACGCTGTCGCCAGCAGGCCAGACAGGGTTCAGCGCCCCTTCGGCAGCGGTCCAGCGGCGTTCGCCATTGCCCGCGTCAAAGGCCACGATGCGACCCGAATGGTTGCCAGCATAGACAGTGTTGCCTACCGAGACAGGCGCGCCGGTCACATCGGAAATCCGGTTGGCCGTGCGGCCCAGGCGCTGGCCTGCGACCGAGGCGGCCCAGCGGCGCAGACCACCCTGCGGGAAGGTGGCGATCAGCTCGCCCGAGCCGAAGGCGAAGACCACCAGCCCATCGGCCAGCACCGGTGCCGGAGCACCCAGGACGTTGGCGATCGACGGTGTGGCCGCGACTTGCCACGCCACGCGACCAGTGTCAGTGCGGATGGCCCAGCCGGTGTCATCGCCAGCCACCAGATACAGCAGATTTCCCAGAACAAAGGGATTGCCCGAGCCCGTCGCATCAAGCTGTTGACGCCAGCGCACAGCGCCTGTGTCGGCGTCCATCGCGACGACCTCACCATAACCCAGCGAGACATAGAGGCTGCCATCGGCATAGGCCATGCCGCCACCGGTGGCGTCGCCTTCCTTGTCGCGGGCCGGGCGAATATCCTGGCTCCAGACGGTCTGGCCCGAGGGGGTAACCGCAGTGACCTGCGCATTGGCGTCCAGCGTATAGATGCGCCCGCCCCCGATCACCGGATCGGCGGTGATGCGGACCTTGCGTCCATCGCCTGCGCCGATGCCCGCGCTCCACACAAGCTGGGGATTGGCCCCCAGCGCGGGATGGGCGGTGCGATTTGCGGGGCTGCCGAAACTTTGCTGCCAATCCGCATTCGCGGTGGCGGCCGGAAGGGAAATCGCGCGGGAACCTTCGATATCGGTTTGCAACGCGACATTCGCGGCCGCGAGTTCTTCGTCGGAACGGATGTTTTCGCGCGGCCCGACAAGGATGATGTCATCTTCGGAACAGGCTGCAAGGCCCATGACAAGAGCGAGGGCGAACGCAATCGGCGCGCGCGAGGTCGAGAATGGTGCAATCATCTACTTCTGGCCTGTCCTGTCCCGTTCGTCACTTTTTTTCTTCCCGCCCGCGTTTGGCGCATCCGCGCCGCCTTCGGACCGGATCAGCCTTGCTGGCCGGGGGCCAGCTCAAGCTCGCCGCCCAGTGCCACAATTGCCTGACGCGCGCGTTGTTGCAAGTCTGTGGTCGCTTCGGCGTCCAGAACCAGGTCGCGCAGGCGCGCAATGGCCGCATCGGTATCGCCGGTTTCGATGTCGATCAGCGCCAGTTGCTCAAGCGCCAGCAGCCGCAGCGGCGCATTTGGGCGCGCCAGTCTTTCGAACGACAGGCGGCGTTCTTCGACAGACAACGTGCCGGCCTGCAAGGTAAGCGCCTTGAACGCCGCGATCTGGCGGTAGATCTCGGGCAGATCGCCATTGGACGAGATCGCGTCAAGTGTGGCGACGGCGGCATCGGTGCGGCCCGCGGCGGTTTCTTCGGCTGCCAGCAGGAAGTCACGCACCGCCTGCCCGCCCGCAGATTGCGGCGCGATCTGTTCCAGAGCGCCCGCACGCGAAGCAGCGTCAGGTTCTTCAAGGGCAGCGATCAGCGCATCGCCCAGCGCTTCGGCCTGGCTGCGATCCTGGGCCTGACGGTATTCGTTGAAGGCCGTGCCGCCCACGATGGCAAGAATGACCACGACCGCGATCCAGCCATAGCGGCGCAAATAGGCATAAAGCTGGTCGCGGCGGACCTCTTCGGTGACCTCGTCGATAAAGCTGTCGGTATCACTCATACTGTGCTGCCCTTTTGGAGCCTGATCCACCTGTTTTCCCTGCCCTGATCCGGGCCGGTTGTGGCCCCTCTTACAGCGCCTGCCAGCCCAAGCCAAGGGCCGGCGGTCGCGCTTCGGAGGCAACACTTGCGCTGCGCGCGCAAAAAAAATAATCTGAACTGGTTAGTTTAGTCTGGACGGCACCTATATCTAAGCCCATATCCCAAGAGCGCCGTATTGGGCGTTTGCGATCCAGAGTGCTGCAAGAAAGACGTTTGTAATGCGTGTTGTCCCGGTCCTTACAGCAGTGTTGGTCACTGCGTTTCTCTATCTGGCTGTGTTTGAGCGTGACGCCCTCGTGGCCTTCGCCCGGGGCGAGGAGGCGTCAGAAACCTCTGCCGCGGTCTCAGCCCCCGGCGCCGAGGCGGCCGAGGAGACTGCCCCTGCCATCGGTGTGGTGGCGTTGCAATCCAAGGCGCAATCCATTGACAGCGCGGTGATTCTGCGAGGTGAGACAGCCGCCGCACGGCAGGTCGACGTGAAGGCTGAGACATCTGCAGTGGTGATTTCGGAGCCTTTGCGGAAGGGCCGTTTCGTGGAGGCCGGAGAGCTTCTTTGCGAACTGGCCCCCGGCACCCGTGAGGCCGTGCTGACCGAAGCGCGCGCCCGCCTGACCGAAGCGAAAGCGCGCGTGCCCGAAGCACAAGCACGGCTGACCGAAGCGCAGGCCCGCCTGGAAGAGGCGCGGATCAACGCCAATGCCGCCACCCGGCTGAGCGAGGATGGCTTTGCATCAGAAACCCGTGTTGCGACAACGCAAGCCGCGCTGAGCGCTGCGGAAGCCGGTGTTGAATCGGCCCGCGCGGGTCTGGACAGCGCGCAATCGGGGATCCAGGCGGCCTCGGCTTCGGTGGCGTCTGCCGAGACAGAGATTGACCGGCTGACCATTGAGGCCCCCTTCGCCGGGCTTCTGGAAAGCGACACGGCCGAGCTGGGCAGCTTGCTGCAGCCCGGTGCCTCCTGCGCGACAATCATCCAGCTCGACCCGATCAAGCTGGTGGGTTTCGTGCCTGAAACCGAAGTGGACCGCGTTGAAGTGGGCGCCATGGCCGGTGCGCGGCTGGTGTCGGGGCGTGAGGTGCAGGGGCGCGTGACCTTCCTGAGCCGCTCTGCCGATCCCACCACCCGCACCTTCCGGGTCGAGATTGACGTGGCCAACCCCGATTTCACCATCCGCGACGGGCAGACCGCCGAGATCCTGATCGCCGCTGACGGGCAACCCGCGCATCTGCTGCCGCAATCGGCGCTGACGCTGAATGCCGATGGCAAGCTGGGCGTGCGTATCGTGGGCGCTGACAGCCTGGTAGAGTTTCTGCCGGTCAACGTGCTGCGCGACACGCCACAGGGCGTGTGGCTGGCCGGACTGCCCGATCAGGCGGATGTGATCGTCGTGGGTCAGGATTTCGTCACCGCGGGCGTGCGTGTCGCCGCCACATATCAGCAGGCTGACCAATGACCGGTGTAGTGGCATGGGCGGCCGACCGTGCGCGCATGGTCATGGCCTTTATCGCGCTGTCACTTCTGGCGGGTGGTTTTGCCTATGTCGGGCTTCCCAAGGAAGGTGAGCCGGATATCGAGATCCCTGCCCTGATCGTATCGGTCCAGTTCCCTGGCATTTCGGCCGAGGACAGCGAGAGCCTTCTGGTCAAGCCGATGGAGACTGAGCTGGCCGATATCGACGGGCTGGACAAGATGACGTCCACAGCGGCAGAGAACTATGCCAATGTGGTGATGGAGTTCGAATTCGGCTGGGACAAGACCGCCACCATGGCCGATGTGCGCGACGCGATGAACGCGGCGCAAGCCGATTTCCCCGACGGGGCCGAACAATACAGTATCTCGGAACTGAATTTCTCGGAATTCCCGATCATCATCGTGAACCTGACCGGCCCCGTGCCGGAACGCACGCTGTCGCGGATCGCCAAGACCCTGCAGGACGATCTGGAAAGCCTGGATGCCGTGCTTGAGGCCGGGATCGCGGGCAACCGCGAAGAAATGGTCGAGGTCGTGATCGATCCGCTGCGGCTGGAAAGCTATAACGTCACCGCGACCGAACTGATCAATGTTGTGCAGAACAACAACCTGCTGGTGGCCGCCGGTGAGGTCGAGACCGATCAGGGCACGTTTTCTGTGAAAATCCCCTCTTCGTTCGAGGATCAGCGCGATATTTACGATCTGCCGGTCAAGACAAATGGCGACCGTGTGGTCACATTGGGCGATCTCGCCGAGATCAATTTCACCTTCGAAGACCGCAAAGGCACCGCGCGGTTCAATGGCGAAAACACGATCGCGCTGCAGGTGGTCAAGCGCAAGGGCTTCAACCTGATCGACACCGCCACACTGGTGAAGGAAACGGTGGCCACGGCGCAGACGAAATGGCCGGCGGAACTGCAGGCGGTGCTGGAAGTGGGCACCTCGAACGACCAGAGCCGGATCGTGGATTCCATGGTGGGCCAGCTGGAAGGGTCGGTTCTGACCGCTGTGGCGCTGGTGATGATCGTGGTGCTGTCGGCGCTTGGCTCGCGCGCGGCGCTGCTGGTTGGTTTTGCGATCCCCACCTCATTCCTTCTGTGTTTTGCCTTCCTTGCCGTGATGGGCGTCAGCATCTCGAACATCGTGATGTTCGGGCTGATCCTTGCGGTGGGGATGCTGGTCGATGGTGCGATCGTGGTCGTTGAATATGCCGACAAACGCATCAGCGAAGGCTCGGGCCCGATGCACGCCTATGTGGAGGCGGCGCAGCGGATGTTCTGGCCTGTGGTGTCATCAACCGCAACGACGCTGTGTGCCTTCCTTCCGATGCTGTTCTGGCCCGGCGTGCCCGGTGAATTCATGGGCATGCTGCCGGTGACGCTGATCTTCGTTCTGTCGGCGTCGCTTCTGGTGGCGCTGATATACCTGCCGGTGATGGGCGGCGTGACGGGCCGGATGAGCCGCGTCTTCGGCCGCGCCTCGGACGCGCTGCGCGCCGCTGCGCCTTACTGGCTGCGCGCGCTTCTAGTGCCTGTGGCGCTCTACACGATTTTCCTGGGCGCGATGCAGTTGCTGAACCCGGAATATCTGCTGCCCGCAGGCGTGCCGGCAATCGCCGGAGAGCTGTTTGGCGCGGCGTTGTTCATTCTGGGCGCTTTTGCGGGATCCATCACGCTGGATGCCGCCAAGATCGAACGGCGTGAACGCCCTGTGCGCAACACGCGCCGCCACACGGGCTTTGGCTGGTTCATCAAGGCCATCGTGGGCAACCCGGTGATGCCGCTGGTCACGCTGGCCGTTGTGGCATTCGCCGTAGTCACGGTTTTTACCACCTATGCACAGAACAACCGGGGCGTTGAGTTCTTCGTGGAAAGCGAACCGGAACAGGCCACGGCCTTCGTGCGCGGGCGCGGCAACCTGTCTTTGACCGAAAAGGACGAGATGGTGCGCCAGGTGGAAAACGTCATCATGGCGCATCCGGCTGTCATCAACGTCTTCTCCTTCGCGGGCGAAGGCGGTCTGGACACCGCCGGCCCCGGCGCGTTCCAGCCGCAGGACACCGTCGGCCAGGTTCAGTTCGAGATCATCCCCTGGGAAGATCGCCCCACAACGACAGAAACCTGGTTCTTCGGCCTGCTTGAGCGTGAGGTTGTCGCCTATGCCTTCGACGGTGACCGCGTTCTGGATGAGCTGGAGGCCGAGCTGGCAAAGCTGCCGGGTTTCGAAGTGGAAGTGCAGCCGCTGGAACAGGGCCCGGCGTCGGGCAAGCCGGTACATCTGCGCCTGAAAGGCGATGACTGGGAGGCGCTTTATGCCGCCACCGATGCAGCCCGTGCGCAGTTCGAAGCGACACCCGGCCTGATCCTGATCGAAGACACGACCCCCCTGCCCGGTATCGATTGGCAGATCAACGTGGATGTGGAAAAAGCGGGCCGCTATGGCGCGGATGTGGCCACGGTGGGCGCGATGGTGCAGCTGGTCACGCGCGGCATCCTGCTGGACACGATGCGCGTGGATTCGAGCGACGAGGAGATCGAGATCCGCGTCCGCCTACCCGAAAGCGACCGGGTGCTGTCGACGCTGGATACGCTGAAGGTGCGCACCTCGGACGGGTTGGTGCCCCTGTCGAATTTCATCACGCGGGAGCCGGTGGAAAAGCTGGCCTCGATCACGCGGGTGGATCAGCAGCGGATCTTTGACCTCAAGGCCGATGTGGCGCCGGGTCTGGCGCAGCTTGTCACCGGCCCACGGGGCGAGGAACGCCGCCTAGCCGTGGCGCAGGTGGTCGAAGACCCGGTGGAGCTGGAGCGCGACGACAGCCTGCTGCGCCTCGACGGCGTGCAGGCGGGTTACCGCGTTCAGAGCCTGGCCGAAGATGTGAGCCAGTCCGAGCTGACCGAGGCGCTGGAGGCAGGCAGCCTGCGCGCAATGCCCATCAACGCCAATGAACGCATTGCCCTGCTGACCGAATGGCTGGACACCGATCCCTTGCCCGCGCAGATCGCGTGGGAATGGACCGGCGATCAGGAAGAACAGGCCGAATCCGGTGCCTTCCTGGTCAATGCCTTTGCAGGCGCGCTTGGGCTGATGTTCATCATCCTGCTGGCGCAGTTCAACTCGTTCTACAACGCGGTTCTGGTGCTTCTGGCGGTGATCCTGTCGACCACCGGCGTGCTGATCGGGATGCTGGTCATGCAGCAGCCGTTTTCGATCATCATGACCGGAACGGGCATCGTGGCTTTGGCCGGGATCGTTGTGAACAACAATATCGTTCTGATCGACACCTATCAGGAATATTCCCGCTATATGCCCCGGATCGAAGCGATCACCCGCACGGCAGAGGCGCGGATCCGCCCGGTGCTGCTGACTACGATCACCACGATGGCAGGTCTGGCGCCGATGATGTTCGGCCTGAGCCTGGATTTCATCGGCGGCGGCTATTCCATCGACAGCCCCACGGCGCTGTGGTGGAAACAGCTGGCCACGGCGGTGGTGTTCGGTCTTGGCGTGGCGACGGTGCTGACGCTGGTGGTCACGCCCTCCCTGCTGGCGCTTCGGATCTGGTTCGTGACCTATGTCACCTGGATCGCCCGCGCGCTGGCGCGCCTGTCCCTGGGCCGCACAAGCCAGGCCGCGCAGGACTGGGCCTTGCAGCGCGCCGCGCGCCGGGTGAAAGCGCCGGAAATCCTGTGGGAAGAAGATCAGCCCGTTGTTGCCCGGCCCGAGCCTGCCGGTGCACCGCTGAAGGCCGCTGAGTAAGCTTTACGTCGCCTATGAGCGTGATGGGGCTGGCCGGTGCGGGTTTGGTGGTCTTATCGGTCGTGGCGTTTGCGGTCGTGGACAAATTCTCCCCCACCGCGCTGGTCCCCGCTGGGTTTGGGCTGGCGGCATTGCCATGTTCGTTTGGTGGAACGGGGCGGCATGTGTGGCTGTCCGCGCTTTTGCTGGCTGCCGTGAGCGCGACTTTGACGGTTCCGTTCCAGTCGGCGTCGGGAAATGGAGATGTGTGGGGTTTGCTACGGGTTGGCGCGATGATTGCGGCATCCGTTCTTAGCTGCGTTGGTATCGGGATTGCGCAACGTAGTGCGAAAATGTGCAAGCCGTGACAGCGCCTGCCTATAGGATGGCGCTGCAACATCAGTTCGCAGGACTTTATGGTTGCCGCATCATCTTCCGAATGCTCGTTGTAACAGCACCCAACAAAGCGCCAGCCTGCGGGGACAGTCAGGCGCTGGCACGGCGGCCTTCGGCCTTGATTCCGTACCAGAGCTTTGCTCAGGCGGCCTCTTCATCCGCCTGCTGACGCTGCCAAAGCTGGGCATAGCGACCCTGACGCGCCAAAAGGTCGTCATGGGTGCCGCGTTCGATCACCTGGCCTGCATCCAGCACGACGATCTGATCGGCCTCGGCAATCGTGGACAGGCGATGCGCGATAGTGATCACCGTGCGCCCCTGCCCCGCGCGGGCCAGCGCATCCTTGATCTCGGCCTCGGTGTCGCTGTCGAGGGCCGAAGTCGCCTCGTCTAGCAAAAGGATCGGCGGGTTTTTCAGCAAGGTACGGGCGATCCCCACGCGCTGTTTCTCTCCCCCCGACAGCTTCAGCCCGCGTTCGCCCACCATCGTGTCATAGCCTTCGGGCAGCGACGCGATGAAATCATGGATCTGCGCGGCGCGCGCGGCGGCGATGATATCGTCTTCGGTGGCATCCTCGCGCCCATAGGCGATGTTATAGCGGATCGTGTCGTTGAAAAGCACCGTGTCCTGCGGCACCACGCCGATGGCGGCATGCAGGCTGTCCTGCGTCACATCGCGGATATCCTGCCCGTCGATCTTCAGCGCGCCGCCGGTGACGTCGTAGAACCGGAAAAGAAGCCGACCGATGGTGGATTTTCCCGACCCGGTCGCGCCCACGATGGCCACCATCTGGCCCGGCTCGACAGTCAGGTCGATGCCTTTGAGGATTTCACGCGTCTTTTCATACCCGAAATGCACACCTTCCAGGGCAATCCGCCCGCCTGTGACCTCAAGCGCAGGCGCGCCGGGTTTGTCTGTCACCTCTTGCGGCTGTTCCAGCAGGTTGAACATTTCGCCCATATCCACCAGCGATTGGCGGATCTCGCGGTAAACCGTGCCCAGGAAATTCAGCGGGATGGTGATCTGGATCATATAGGCGTTGACCATGACGAAATCGCCCACGGTCAGCGCGCCGTTCTGCACACCGATGGCGGCCAGCACCATCACCCCGATCAGGCCCCCAGTGATCAGGAAGCTTTGGCCGAAATTCAGGAACGCCAGCGAATAGGACGTTTTCAGCGCCGCCTGTTCATAAAGCCGCATCGCGCTGTCATAGCGGCGCGCCTCGCGGCCTTCGGCGCCGAAATACTTGACCGTTTCAAAGTTCAACAGGCTGTCGATCGCCTTCTGATTGGCGTCGGTGTCCTGTTCGTTCATCTCGCGTCGCAGCTTCACGCGCCATTCGGTCACGGCGAAGGTGAACCAGACATAAAGCGCGATGGTGACCGCCACGATCAGCAGGTACCACGCGTCAAACAGCACAGTCAGGATGATGCCCACCAGCAAAAGCTCAAGGATCAGCGGGCCGATGGAAAACAGCATGAAGCGCAGAAGGAAATCCACGCCCTTCACGCCGCGTTCGATGATCCGGCTCAGCCCCCCTGTCTTGCGCGTGATGTGGTATCGCATGGACAGGCGGTGGATATGCTGGAACGTCTCAAGCGCAAGAGCCCTGAGCGCGCGCTGACTCACGGCGGCGAAGACCGCATCGCGCAGCTGCTGGAAGCCCACATTCAACAGCCGCGCCACGCCATAGGCCACCGTCAGGCCGACCGCGCCCAGCGCTAGCATCGGCACACCTTCTTCTGCCAGCGCGTCAACCGCGCCCTTGTACAGAACCGGGATCACCACCGCGATCAGCTTGGCCAGCACCAGAAGCGCCAGCGCGCCGATGACACGACGTTTGACCCAAGGCTCATGCTCGGGCCAGAGATAGGGGGCAACCTTGCGGATGGTGCGCAGACCCGATCTGCGCTCTTCTTCAGAGATATCTTCGGACATGACGCCTGAGGGAAAAAATCATTTCCCCTGACATACGCCCAAGCAGCGCAAATGACCAGCGATGTACGATCACTCGGGGATGGTGAAGATCTGGCCGGGATAGATCAGATCGGGGTCGCGGATCGCGTCGCGGTTGGCCTGGAACAGACGCACGTAAAGCAGCCCGTCGCCATAGCGTTCCCGCGAAATCGCCCACAGCGTATCGCCTGCCTGCACGGTCACCTGGGTGATCGGGGCAGGTTCCTCGGGCGGGTCGGACTGCGGCTGGGCGCTGGCCAGGGTTTCGGGGCTTTCGCGTTTGAACGGGGTTTCGAGACGGCTGAGAACCGCGCCATCTACGCCAAGCTCATCGAGGCGCAGGGTATAGACGCCCGGCGCGATACCATCCAGTCGCGCGCGCCAACGGCCCGAGGCATCGGTGGTCACATCGGCGCGGGCGGCGTTGTCCAGGTACACCCGCACCTGCCCCTCACCCTGTGCCCGGCCTGACAGCAGCACGTCTCCCTCCGGCGAATAACCAATGGTGTCGAGCGCGATTTGCGATGCATCGGAGGCAGGCTCGGACGTTGCGGGCTGAACCAGCTCCACCCCTTCTTCATCGGCGCGCAGAACCGCGACGGCGGCAGGCTGCGGTTCCGCGCCTTCTGCCGTCGCTTCGGCCGCGCTGGTCTGGGGCGCGACCGTTGCATCTGCCGTCTCGGGCTGTGTTGTACTGGCAGGTTCGGCCTGCGGCGCGGTGTCGGTCGCGGTTTCAGTTTCAGCCGTTTGCGGCGCAGGTTCGGCGGCTGCCACCTGCGGGGCCGGTGTCGGGGCCAGAATGATCTCCTCTGCCGAGGGGGCCTCGCGGCTGTCCTGCCGGGACAGAAGGCTCAGAACGCGTGCCTGGGTGCTGGAAGGCAGGGTCAGCAGGCTCACGAACTCGCCTTGCGCGCTGGCGGTCTGGGTGTCGGCAATCTCTCCGTCCACAAGGATCTGTACTGTGCTGCCGGGGGCGGCTTCACCTGCGATCACCGTCGTCCCATCGGGCGAGGCGCGCACCACGTCAAAGCGCGGCGCCGGCAGTGGGCTGGGCGCGACAGGCGTGTCGGGAGTGGCCGGTGCGGTGGCGACCTCATCGGTTTGCGGAGCGGCGTCGGCGGCGGGAGCGGCAGGAACCGATGCGGGTTCTGTCGATGTCGGTTCAGTGTCCGGGGTCGAGGCGGTGGCTGACGGCGCGGGAGCTGTTGTCGTTTCTTCGGTTGTTGCGCTGTCTTCCGCGGCTGTCGGTGCCGGTTCCGGTGCGGGCGATGTCTCTGCGGTCGTTTCTGTCGCCTCGGACGGTGTCATGGCAGGTTCTGCCGTGCTTCCCTCAGTGGGCGCGGTGGAATCCGCGATTGGCGCCGGTTGCGGTTCCGGTTGGATCACGGCGGCGGGTTCGGCCACGGGATCATCGCCGGGGGCCAGAACTCCGGTTGCATAAAGCACCGCGATCACGGCCGCGACGGCGGCAGCGCCCGCAGCAGCTCCGCCTGCGGCTCCAAGGCCCAGAAAGCCCGCTTTTTCGGTCATGTCCGTCATCCCCTCACGCCGTTGGCACCCGGCGGTTGAGCCACCCTATCAACCGGGATATGAGGGGTCAAAGCCCAACTCCGCCCGCATCGAAAGGAACTGCCCATGGCTGCAAAATCCGTCTGTGTCTATTGCGGATCCCGCAGCGGCGCAATGCCTGCCTATTCCGCAGCCGCAACCGCCTTTGGCACGGCGCTGGCCCGGGAAGGCTGGCGGCTGGTCTACGGCGCGGGAGATGTGGGGCTGATGGGCGAAGTGGCGCGCGCGGCCCAAGCCGCTGGCGGCGACACGTTCGGGGTGATCCCCAAGCATCTGGTGGATTGGGAAGTCGGCAAAACCGACCTGACCCGCTATGTCGTGACCGAAACCATGCATGAGCGCAAAAAGGTCATGTTCATGAATGCCGATGCCATCGTGGTTTTGCCCGGCGGTGCGGGATCGCTGGACGAGTTTTTCGAGGTTCTGACCTGGGCGCAGCTGAGCCTGCATGGGAAACCCATTGTACTGATGAATATCGAAGGCTATTGGGACCCCCTGATCGGGCTAATTGATCATGTGATCGACCAGGGCTTTGCCGATCCCTCGCTGAAAGACTTCGTGACGGTGTGTGCGGATGTTGCGGACACGACTGCCTTTCTGCGCGACTGACGGAAGGGCTGGTCTGCGCCGCGCGCAGTGTTTAGGCTGAGCTTACCGTAAGACAGGGAGCTTGCCCGCGTGGCCGAAGACATAGCCACCAGCACGGACACAACGGCACAAACCGCCGCCCTCTATGACGTGCTCCGCCTGATCCGGGACACGCGCGATGACCAGGCCCCGGTTTTTGACGCGATCCTGAAAAGCGCCGCGCGGTTGTGCGAGGCACCCTTTGCCGCGCTGATCATCGCCAAACCCGGTGACGCAGTGCAGCAGATGGTCGCCGGCTACGGGGCCGAGCCCAGCACGGTGGCCTATTACGATGCGGGCAATGTGCCGATGGATCCGGAACGCTCCTTCGCCGCGCGCGCGATTTTCGAGACCAGGGTGATCCACCTGCATGACATGTGCGACACCGATGCCTATCGCGCGGGTGTGGCAAATGTGGTGGCCCTTGCCGAAATTCAGGGCATTCGGACCAATCTGTTCGTGCCGCTGGTCACAACCGAAGGCGGGATCGGCTGCTTCATCCTGTTCCGCAAAGAGGTCCGCCCTTTCGACGAGGCGCAGATCGCGCTTGTGAAAAGCTTTGCCGATCAGGCCGTGATCGCTATCGAAAAAGCGCGCCAGTTCCGCGAATTGCAAAACCGTCTCGCCCGTGAGAAGGCCACAAGTGACGTTCTGAACGTCATCAGCGAGACGCTGGACGATGAACGCCCGGTCTTCGAGGCCATTCTGGATAACGCACAGACCCTGTGCAACGCGCCCATGTCCGGCCTGATCCTGGCGCGCGCATCCGACCCCCATCAGGTGCTTGCCGCGCATCGCGGACTTTTCTCTGCGGCGGTCGCCCTGTTTGAGTCGGGCCAGATGGTACTGGATGGCGATCTGTCCTATGCCGCCAAATCCATTGTCGAGGCGCGCCTGATTGCACATGACGACATGGGTCAAAGTGATCTTTATCGCGATGGAAGCCCGATTGTTCGGTCGATGGTCGATGACAGCGGCATCCGGTCGGTCCTGTTTGTCCCCCTGATCCGCGAGAAGGAGGCCATTGGCACCATCACGCTTTTCCGTATGGAGGTGAAACCCTTCACCCCGGAAGAGATCTCGCTGGTCGAAACCTTTGCAGCGCAGGCCGTCATCGCCATCGAAAACGTCCGACAGTTCCGCGAGGTGCAGACGCGGCTGGAGCGGGAAGAAGCATCACGGGAGATATTACAGGTCATCAGCGGCTCCCGCACCGATCCGGCGCCGGTGTTCGACATGATCCTGAAACACGCGACGCATCTTTCCGGCGCGCCGCTTGCAAATCTGTGCCTTCTGGATGAGGCCGGACGAAACTGGCATCTGGCAGCGCATCGCGGAGAGGGTTTGCGCCACCTGTCCGTCGGTACAACGCCGAGACCTTTGGACAGCGACTTGACGCCGGCTGTGGCGATGCGAACCGCACAAGTCGTCCACATCGAAGATCTGAAAAAGACAGAGCTATATGCGAGCGGTGATCCCGGACGCGTCGCGATGGTCGAGCGTGAGGGGATGCGCACGATACTCTGCGTGCCTCTTTTGAACCACGACAAGGTTGCCGGATGCATAACCCTCTTCCGGCGAGAGGTGAAGGCCTTCAGCAGCGACGAGATAGCCCTTGTCGAAACCTTCGCCGCCCAGGCCGTCATCGCCATCGAAAACGTCCGCCAGTTCCGTGAGGTGCAATCCCGGCTTGAGCGGGAACAAGCCTCGGCCGAGGTGCTGGAACTGATCAGCCAGATCCGGGATGATACCGACCCCGTCTTTGACGCCATTCTGGAACGTGGCGCGCGGCTTTGCGGGTCGGATTATGCGGGTCTTGCCCTGATCAGCGAGGACGGGCGCGATCTGGTCTATACGGCGCATCACGGGCCCGATCTGGCACATTCGCAGCATGGCGAGATGCGATGGGCGCTGGATGGGAAATCTTCTTTCGCCGAGGCCATCGCGTTGAAGCGACCTGTGCGGATCGACGATCTGGAAGACACCGATCTTTACCGCGCGGGCGATCCGCAGCGCGTGGCCCATGTGGACAAGAACGGGCTGCATTCGTTCATGGCCGTGCCGCTCATCCTGAAGGATGTGGCGATCGGCGCCTTTGGCATCGCGCGGTTTTCTGTGAACCCGTTCAGCGAGGATGACCGGGCCCTGATCGAAGGTTTTGCCGCCCAGGCCGTCATCGCCATCGAAAACGTCCGCCAGTTTCGCGAGGTGCAAACGCGGCTGGAGCGGGAAGCCGCAACCAAGCAGATATTGGAGGTCATCAGCCAAAGCCGCGATGACGAACAGCCCGTCTTTGACATGATCCTTGAAAAGGCGGCGCGGCTGTGTGATGTGCCGGATGCGGCGCTGATGCTGCTGAACCCGGACAGTACCGCATTTCGCATTCGCGGCCATTGGGGTACAGCGCGCGTCGATATCGCGGCAGAACGTGAGTGGCAGATCGACGCCGAACTGCCCATCGCGCAGTGTTTCCGCGAGGCGTGCACCGTGCATATCGCCGACATGACCAAAAGCACGCCCTATCTTGCGGGCGATCCGACGTATCTGAAGATGGTCGATGACGAAGGCTTGCGCACCCGCCTCTGCGTGCCGCTTCTTGAAGACGGCAAGGCGTTCGGTGTGATCGCGCTTAGCCGATACGAAACAGCTCCGTTTGACGCCGGTGAAATCGAACTGATCGAAACCTTCGCCGCGCAAACCGTGATCGCCATCAAGAATGTCCGACAATTCAAAGCACTGGAAACCCTGAACGCCGAACTGGGCGACCGGGTGGAGGCGCAAGTGAGCGAGTTGGAGCGTATGGGCCGCCTGAAACGCTTCCTGCCGGAACAGGTGGCCGATGCGGTGGTATCGTCGGGCGATGATGCGATGCTGTCATCCCATCGCGCGCTAATATCGGCTTTGTTCTGCGATATCAGGGGCTTCACTGCCTTTTGTGAAACGGCCGAGCCAGAAGAAACCATCGAGGTTCTGCAAACCTATCACGAGGAAATGGGCAAGCTGATCGCGGCCCATGGCGCGGGTGTGGATCACCGCGCTGGCGACGGGATCATGGTTCTTTTCAACGACCCCCTGCCCTGTGATGATCCTGCGGGCGACGCGCTGCGGCTGGCCTTTGCCATGCGCGATGTGATGGCAGATTTGTGCAAACGCTGGCGCAAACTGGGCCACCGGCTGGGTTTTGGCGTGGGCATCTCGCTTGGCTATGCCACGGTGGGCATGGTGGGATCGGAAGGGCGGTTCCACTACACCGCCAGCGGCACGGCCGTGAACCTAGCCGCGCGGCTTTGTGACATGGCTGCCGATGGAGAAATCCTTCTGTCGCCCCGCGCCTGGATCGCCGTGGAAGACGAGACCGAGGGCGAATTGGTCGGCGAGGTGGAGATCAAGGGGATTTCCGCACCCGTCGAGGTGTGGCGCGCGGTGGCGGCGACCCAATAGCGCTAGTCAAAGACCTCACGTGACAGAGGCCAACCCCGCCTCCCAAGCATGAACGATGCCGATCCTGTCAGCTCAATTTCTTGCGTTTATGAGTGATGCCGACCATAGTTTTTGCGAGGCAGCAACGCGCGGGAAACCGATGACACATCAGGATGCAAAAGCGAGTTACACACAAGACATCGCAGAGATCCCACATGCAATTTTTTCGAATGAATACGGATTTTATTGCGTCCCCAATGAATACCATGAACGCAAGATCGCCACGCTTTTGAAGAATGGCGACGTGTACGAACCACACACTCTGAGATTTTTAAGACGACAGGTCGGACAAGGAGACATTGTTACCGGAGGCGCATTCATCGGTGATTTCTTTCCCGCTTTATGCGAAGTGCTTGCGCCCAAAGCAAAACTGCACAGTTTTGAACCGGTTCCCATCAGCTTCGCAGCCGCACTGGAAACGGTTCGGCTGAATGGTCTGTCGTCGGTCGCACTCCATCCCGTCGCCGTGGGTGCAGAAGACGGGACTGCAGCAATCCAGATCGCGCGACGCTCGGGAAAGAAAATCGCTGCAGGTGAACGGATCGTGGACACGATGATCGCAGACGGCAAAATCGCCATCGAAGTGAAGGTGAAAACAATCGACTCACTCGTGCCGAAATCGCGCAAGGTGTCTTTGCTGCATCTGGATGTGGAAGGGTTTGAGCAGAGCGCACTTGAAGGCAGCGCGCGCATCCTCAACGACAACAAACCTCTTGTGGTTCTGGAATCAGGCAAGCCTTGGAAGAACCGCACATTCGCCCAAAAGCTCAACAGCCTCGTGCCTGACGCGGGCTACCGATTTATGGGAGAAATCGAGAAGAACGGGATATTTGCGCCCGGATGACGAGGCGCGCGGGCGCTGAAGCGCTGATGCTTGGTGCAAGGCTGTGGGCGACGTCTGATAAATAAGTGTGTTTTGACGCCGAAAGTTTCTGCAGTTTGACAGGATGTGAGGTTTAACGCCCAACTGGCCTCGGTCGTCCTGTACCCATCACAGAAAGCCACCATCAAGCTGGCTCTGTCTTTAAAACGAAAGCCGCATCTCGCCGCAATTTTTGCGCACCTACCCCTACAATGGCGCGGGATAGCTGGGCCCGGCCTGACCGCGGGCCCGCCGCCAGGCAAAGACCTCTTCGCGCGATGTCCAGTCATACCGCGTGTCATCGCGCACGGGCATTCAAGTCGACCGCCCGCCCGCGCGCCAGGGGTCCCGAACGATCCCCGCGTCCATCGCCGCCCCGCGCGCCCCCAAAATGACGGTCGAATGTTCCAGCCGCAGGTTGTTGTAATTCGCAATCGCCTGATGCACCTCCAGCGTCTCAAACCGCTCCTGCTCCAACCGCGCGCCCAGATCGACCGTCCAATGCCAACACAGTCCGCGTGGCTTAAGGCTCATATTGACCTTGGTGTTGTGGATAAGCGGCGGATCGGTGATCTCATAGGCTGCGCGCAACGCAGCGACCTGTTCATATGTGACCCGTGCCGCGCGCGCGGCCTCTTCCGGATCGACCTCCGGCCCCAAAGCCATGAACGCCTGGCGGAGCGCGGCGATGGCGGGTTCGGACTGCGTGATCTCAGGCGACAGCGCCAAACCACCGGCCCGGTCCCCCGGAACTCCGCAGGCCGACAGCCCTAGTATCATCAGGGCGGCCCCTGCCAGGGATTAAACAGCGCGGCTTTTCATGGCTCGGCCTCATCTTGCGTCTGCCTTGATCCCAAGAGTAAGCCACCCGCGTGCTGGGGTCGAGAGGACCGCCGCACATCTTCGGCCCCCTGTTGCGCATCCAACAAAAAAGCCCGCGCAAATGGCGGGCTTTTTCACATGCCTTTAGCCAGGCGCTTACATGCGCGAGGCGACGTTTTCCCAGTTCACCAGATTGTCCAGGAAGTTCGTGAGGTAAGCGGGCCGCTTGTTGCGGAAGTCGATGTAATAGGAATGCTCCCACACATCGCAGCCCAGCAGCGCCGTTTGACCAAAGCAAAGCGGGTTCACGCCGTTCTCGGTCTTGGTCACTTTCAGGCTGCCGTCGGTGTCCTTGACCAGCCACGCCCAACCCGATCCGAACTGGCCTGCGCCTGCGGCCGAGAAATCCTCTTTGAACTTGTCGACCGACCCGAAGCTTTCAGTGATCGCTTTTTCCAGCTCACCCGGCATCTTGCTGTCGCCCGGCCCCATCATCTCCCAGAACTGGTTGTGGTTCCACAGCTGGCTGATGTTGTTGAAGATCCCATTTTGGGCAACGGCGTTGGCGTCATAGGTGCCCACGATGATCTCTTCCATCGACTTGTTTTCCCACTCGGTGCCGGCAATCAGCTTGTTGCCATTGTCGACATAGGCCTTGTGGTGCAGGTCGTGGTGATACTCCAGCGTCTCTTTCGACATGCCTTTGTCGGCCAGCGCGTCATGCGCATAGGGAAGATCAGGAAGTTCAAAAGCCATGGATTGGGCCCCCCGTAAAGTTGAGTGTTTCGTTGGGGCTTTACATGCGGCTGGCGTGGCCCTGCGTCAAGGGTGCAGGGCAGATAGTTTTGAGATCAGGCGTGGAAATCCGGCGCTCAGGCGCTGCGGAACGTCGCCCGCGCAGGCAGGGGCACATCGGCGGATTGGCGCGGAGCGCGGCGCAAGACGATCACCCCCAGAAAGATCGCTGCAAAGCCAAGCGGCATTTTCGGATCCAGAACAGGCAAAAACGCAAAGACGCCAAACTCCACCGGAGCGGCCATCACGAAGTAAGTGGCTTTCACCGTGTGGTGGGCGATAACAACCAGCCCCAGGCCAACCAAACACCAGGCCGCGGCGCGGTATTGCAATTTTGCAGGTGCGCTGGCGGGATCGGCCGCCTCCTCAGACAACCAGCGCATGGCGAGGCCAAAAACCAGGCACAAAAGCCCAATGGTAACAACCGGTTGCCCCAGAAGCAAAAGCCCCCAGCCCCCCAGCCAGAGCGCAGCGTCCGCAGCCGCCAGAATAGCCAGGATCATCCCCGCGCCGCCCATAAAGACAGCAGCAGAAGCCAGCAACAGCAAAGACGACACAAGACGACGCATGAACACGGACCCCTCCGGATGATCCTGACACATGCTCAGCCGCACGCGTCGAAATTGAGGCCAAGCCGTGGAATTAATGCGTCACGAAAGGCATGGATTGAGGGGCCAGCCCCTCAAACACCCCGCCGTATTTGCCGCAAGAAGAAGGCCTGCACGCGCGTGCGTCTTCTTCTTGCTGAAAATACGGCCGCCGGAGGCTCCCGCAGCGGACACAAGGCGCGCCGCTGCAAAGTTTAGAACGCGTTGACCTCTGACCCCTCCTGCGCCGCGACAGTCAGCAAGTCAAACACATAGCGCGCAACCGATCGGAAGCAGATGATGTGGAACGTGTCCTCATCCATCATCCAGAACGCGGCGGCCACCTGCGCCATGCGCGTGCGGCGCATCATGCCGGGCTCAAACGCACCGGGCGACAGATCCACCGGAACCAGTTTCGCCAGAACCTCGCGCGCCTTGGGGCCGCTCAGGCTGAACATCGCGCGGGCGTCCGATACGTTGACGGCAAGGCTGTGTTCCTTGGCCAGGTCCTTTTGCAACGTGGCCAGATGGGCGTCGACTTCGGCATAGGGGACCAGTAGCAGCAGTTCGTCCGGCGACATCCAGGCGACGCTGCCGGTCTCGTCGCTCAGAATCCCGCCTGTCTTCGGCAGGGCAAGCCCGGTCACGGATTTGACCGCCGATTTCAACTTGGGCTTCGTCAAATCGCCGCGCAGGGTGATCATGCCCTGCAGGCCCAGATCGCGCACCTCTGCGATGCCATGAAACTGCGCGCCGTTCAGGGCTGAGACGGGTTTAGACATTCTGCTTCTCCCCTTCGGGGTCATAGAAGATGGGGCTGACGATCTTCGCCTTATAGGTTTTGCCATCGGTGCCGGGGAATTCCAGCACCTCGCCCATGCGGTCGGGGCCGTGCTGCACCAGACCCATCGCGATGCCACGGCCCAGCGTCGGCGAATGATAGGTCGAAGTCACACGCCCGATCATGTTGCGCTGGCCATTGGCGTTCTTGCCCGGGCCCACCGCATAGGCGCCGTCGGGCAGAACCGATCCATCCACCGTTTCCAGCCCCACCAGTTTCCAGCGGTTGGGATCGGTCATGTGCGACCGTTCCTGCGCGCGCTTGCCCAGGTAATCCTCTTTCTTCTTCGAGATCGCCCAGTCAAGGCCCAGATCCTGCGGGATCACCGTACCGTCGGTTTCGTCCCCGATCATGATAAAGCCCTTCTCGGCCCGCATGATATGGAGGCATTCCGTGCCATAGGGCTGGATGCCGAATTCGGAACCGGCTTCCATCAACGCGTCCCAGAAGGCCTGTCCGTCAGAGGCTTTGACGGCAATCTCAAAGCTGAGCTCGCCCGAGAACGAGATGCGATAGACGCGGCAGGCAAAGCCGCCGATGGTGCCATCCGCCCAGCCCATGAAGGGCAGTTCGTCCGCCGACACATCCATACCGCCCAGCTTTTCCAGCAGTTTGCGCGCCTTGGGGCCGACAACGGCGACTTGGGCATATTGCTCAGTCACATTGGCGACATAGACCTTCCAGTCCCACCATTCAGTTTGCAGCCATTCTTCCATATGCGCATGGATCCGGTCCGCACCGCCCGTGGTGGTATGGCACAGGAACGTGTCCTCATCGATGCGCGCCACGACGCCGTCATCGGTGAGAAAGCCGTTTTCCGTGCACATCAGCCCATAGCGGCAGCGGCCGGGTTTCAGCGTGCTCATCATATTGGTGTAGAGCATGTCGAGGAAACGGCCCGCATCCGGCCCTTTGACGATCAGCTTACCAAGGGTGGATGCATCCAGAAGACCGATACTTTCACGGGTGTTGGTCACCTCGCGCATCACCGCCGCCTCGACGCTTTCGCCCGGGCGCACGAAGGCATAGGGTCTGCGCCAATGGCCAACCGGCTCCCAGTCGGCGCCGTTGGCGTCATGCCAGTCATGCATCGGCGTGCGGCGGATGGGTTGGAAGACCTCACCGCGCGCCTCGCCCGCGATCGCCCCCATGGAAATGGGCGTGTAAGGCGGGCGAAAGGTCGTGGTGCCGGTGGCCGGGATCGGCTGACCCAGCGCATCGGACAGGATCGCCAATCCGTTGATGTTGCTGAGTTTGCCCTGGTCGGTTGCCATGCCCAGCGTAGTGTAGCGCTTTGTATGTTCGACGCTTTCAAACCCTTCCCGCGCGGCCAGCTGAACATCTGTGACTTTCACATCGTTCTGGAAATCCAGCCAGGATTTCGCGCGCAATTCGGTCTTTGCGCCCTGCGGCATCAGCCAGACCGGCAAAAGAGCCGCATCTGCGCGCGATGTGGCGGCAGGCGCCTTGCTGCGTTTGGGGGTAAAACCCGCCTCTTTCGCGGCGGCCTTGCCTGCCTCATGCGCATCGGCAATCACAGCGGCCAGATCCATCGCGCCATTGGCGATGCCGGCACAGCGCACAAAGCCCTCACCAGAAGCCCCGCGCGGCGGGTTATCCCCATCCGGGCGGAACATGGCATGACCCTCATCCCAAAGGAGTTTTCCGCCGCAATGGGACCATAGATGCACGACCGGAGACCAGCCGCCCGACATGGCGACCGCATCACAGGCGACCTCGTCCAGCACACCGCCTTCGCCTGCCTGATTGCAGATCTGCACCTTGGTCACGCGGCGCGAGCCTTTGACCTTGGCAATGGCGCGGCCCAGATCGACACGGATGCCCAGCGCCTTGGCCTCTTCCATCAGCGCGCCGCCGCCTTCCGGACGCGCGTCGATGATGCGCGGCACGTCAAGCCCCGCTTTTTTCAGGATAATTGCCGTAAGGTAAGCATCATCGTTATTGGTCGCGATCACCGTCCGATCGCCCGGAGAGACCCCGAAATTGACCACGTAATCCCGCACTGCCGAGGCCAGCATGACCCCCGGCACGTCATTGCCCGCAAAGGACAAGGGGCGTTCGATGGCCCCTGTTGCGGTGATGGTCTGCTTTGCGCGGATCCGCCAGAGGCGATGGCGCGGGCCGTCCGCATCGGGCTGGTGGTCGTTCAGGCGCTCATAGGCCAGCACATAACCGTGGTCATAGACACCTGCCCCCATCATGCGCAGGCGCATGGTGACATTGGGCATCGCGGCAAGCTCGGCCGTGATTTCCTCCACGAACTTATCCACAGGGGTATCGTTGACAGTCTCGCTGTCAACCTGATCAACCATAGCGCGTCCACCCCAGGCAGAGCTCTGTTCGACCAAAAGCACCTTCGCACCGCTGTCAGCCGCCGCCTTGGCCGCCTGAAGGCCCGCGACACCGCCGCCGATCACCAGAATATCGGTGAAGGCATAGAAATGCTCATAGGTGTCGGCATCGCGATCCTTGGGGGCCTGCCCCAGACCGGCGGATTGGCGGATGAAGGGCTCATAGACATGTTTCCAGAACGCGCGTGGATACATGAACGTCTTGTAATAGAAGCCCGCAGGCAGGAACCGCGACAGCGACGCGTTGATTTCGCCCACGTCGAATTCAAGGCTGGGCCAGTGGTTTTGCGAGGTGGCGGTCAGCCCGTCGAAAAGCTCGGTCGTGGTGGCGCGCTGGTTCGGCTCGAACGTGGGGCCTTTGCCCATATTGACCAGCGCATTGGGCTCTTCCGCGCCCGAGGCCACGATGCCACGCGGGCGGTGATATTTGAACGACCGGCCCACCAGCATCTGATCATTGGCCAAGAGAGCCGAGGCAAGCGTATCGCCCGGATGGCCGCGCATCCATTTGCCGTTGAAGGTGAATTTGATCGTCTGCGACCGGTCAATTAGACGGCCATGCGTGGACAAACGCGTGCTCATGATGCCGTGCCTTTTGTCTTGGGGCTGATGCTGCGTGCCGTATTTGGAAAGAGAAGAAGGCTCATTTCAGATCCCTCCACGTCCAGCCGGGCCGTTTGGCCGAGATCTTGTCGAGGATCTCTTGCGGCGGCTTCGTGGTCTGGGCCGGATACGTCCCGAACACCTCAAGCGTGTCCGTGGCGCGGGCGGCGTGGAACCATTTTCCACAGCCATAGGCATGGCGCCAACGTTCGAAATGCACGCCCTTGGGGTTTTCGCGCATAAAGAGGTAATCGTGGAACTCGTCATCGGACGCGCCGGGGCCGAAGCGCGTCAGATGCGCCTCGCCTCCGGGGCTGAGTTCGGTTTCATCCGCGGTCACGCCGCAATAGGGGCATTCCAGCATCAGCATGGGACGCGCGCTCCTTGATGGGGGTTCTGCAGGGAATCGTGGCAATCGCGTGCAAGACGCGCTACGGTGTCAATTAAAGATGACACTTTTTGATAGCGGAGGTTTACACTATGGATCAGACAGGACTTGCATTCCTGGTCTTCGGCGCGCTTTGCCTGGGCGCGCTTGTGATGTTCATGCTGGAACGGCGCGCCGTGGCCAGACGCAAGGCCAACGGCACCTATGTCGATGTGTCCGACATCATGTTTTTCGGCAGCGAAGCGGTGGCCAAGCACAAGGCCGGCACCGACAAGGGCTGAC
>NZ_JXYH01000022.1 GCF_001262635.1 Aestuariivita boseongensis | reverse complement strand
CACCGGCCAACCAGGCGCCGACGGTAGATGCAGGCCCGAACCAGACCGTCGCCGCAGGTGCGGCAGTCAATCTCGCTGGCACCGCGACGGACCCGGAGAACGGCACGCTCACCTTTGTTTGGACCCAGACCGGCGGCACTGCCTTAGTTACGCTCACCGGTGGCGACACTCTTACGCCCAGCTTCAACGCACCGAATGCCGCAGACACGCTCGTATTCACGCTTTCGGTTTCTGACGGAGTTAATTCCGCCGTCACCGATAGCGTCACTATCACCGTGAATTCTCCTGATGTTTCGCAGGTTCAGCAGGAATTCGGCGACAAAACCGCGGCCTTCATGACGCGCCGCATGGAGCGCACCCTCAGAAACGATCCTCGTTTATATCGTCTTGAGCACCGAGGTTCTCAGAATACGGTTGTGGCGGCGGTATCGTCCTCGGGGTCGATGACGCGGGCTAATCTCGATTTCTCGCTGTCGAGAGACATCGGGAGTGGAACCTATTTCTGGACTGAGGGCCGCTATACTTTTTTCGACGACAAGCGGAATGCATCGGCGGTGGATGGCGACTATGGCGTGCTCAACATGGGCGTCGATTATAGCATCGGCAATTCCACGATCCTGGGCCTAATGGTCAGTTTCGACCGTATTTCGGAAGAAGAGACCGCAGTTTCAGACATCTCAGGCAAGGGCTGGATGGTCGGACCGTATTTCTCGACTGCGCTGACTGATACGCTGTTCCTCAGTGGACGCGTGGCTTTGGGGCAGTCCTCGAACGACGCCAGCATCGTCAGCCTGGGCACAGCCTATTCGGGAGAATTCGATACTGACCGTCTCCTTGCAATCCTGACGCTCACGGGTCAGATTGACCAACCGGCATACCGGGTCCTCCCGGAAGTCTCGCTGGGTTATGTGCGCGAGGAACAGGATGATTACGTGGTCACCGACGGCATCACGCAGATTGGTGTGACTGGGCAGTCGATGGATTACGGGCAGATCAGTCTTGCTGCCGAGTTCCAGTTCCCGTTCGGCCCCATCGCCGACAATAGCTTCATTTTCGCGCGGCCGGCGATCACCGGTGTCTTCAAAGAGAGCAAGGCCTTCTCTGGACAATCGAGCGTCACGTCCTCTCTTGAGGTGGGGTACGAGGCAACACCGAGCAGCAACCTGCGCCACGGCGTGTCCGTTGGATATGATGGGATCGGTGATGGCGACTTCGACGCCTGGAGCATCCGGAGCTTCCTGGAATTCAGGTTCTAACAAAGACTGCTTTGGTCGCCGACGGGCCGCGGGCGCGCCGCAACAGGTATCTTGGGGTTACAGAAAGCTCGTCACCATCGCGAACGCGCTGTGCACGTATAGTCAGACATGGGCGGCTCCAGCTGCCAGACAGATACGCTAGTTCGTTCTACCAATGGCGTGTCCGGAGCCGAGGTTCACGTTCAGACTGACAAAGCTGCGACCGACACTCCGCAGCGTGCTTGCAAGTGCGGCGTTGGCGTTGGCGACGTTCTGTTCGGCATCGATGAGATCACGAATGGTCGCTCCGTCGCGCGTTACGATTTGGCGGGTCAGGGAGACGACTTCCTTGTAAAGTCTGACTGTTCGTTCGGAGGCGCGTTGCGCTTCCAGAGCTGCGGCGTACTCCCCAAGCGAGGTCTCCACGTCCCGGATCGCTTCGAGCACGGTCTGTTGCCAGTTCGTGTGGGCCTGTCGGACCAGAGATTCGCGCCTCTCTGTTGCGGCGCGGCGGTTCGTATTGGGTAGGATAGGCAGCGTTAGCGACGGGCCGAACAGGTATTCCGTGGCCGATGAACCGCCTGCAGTGGTGCGCGCGATCGTACCGCTGAGAGACAGTTGCGGGTAGAGATCCGCCCGTGCACTCTGAACATCGAGGAAAGCCGCGTAATAGCTGCGCTCGGCCACACGGATATCTGGGCGGTTGCGTAGGAGATCGGCAGGAATGCCAACATCCGGAGACATCGAGACACGCGGCTGACGGACGCCCTTGGCGAGATCGATTGCGAGCGTACCCGGTGCCTTACCCAGAAGCACGGCGATCTCATTTTTGCTAGCTGCGACGGCAGCTCGAATGTCCGGCAGCTCCGCGCGGGTTTCCGAGACCAGCGCACGGGCCCGTACCACATCGACTTGCGTAGCCGCATTGCCCCGCTGCAGGCGTTCGATCAGTTCCAGCGTCTGCAGTCGCGATGCCAGCTCTGACTGGCGCAAGGCAAGACTGGTCTGGTGGAACCGGAGATCGACATAAGCGTTCGTGATATTGAGCAGAAGCAGCAACCGCGCTGCGTCAACCTCGGCATCGGCCACTTCGATGCGTGCACCCGCTGCGTCAATCTGGGCACGACGGCCACCATAGATGTCGAGGATCCAATCGAAACCGATACGTCCCTCACGCTGGGTGCGTGTCGGACCGACATCACCTCCCACGCGCTGCACATCCGCCTGTCCTGTTAAAAAGGCGGATCTTGGCACGCTGCGCTGGATAGTCTCGGCCTCAATGACCCGCTCCTTTGCGATCTCGAGGTCCAGGTTATCCGAAAGCCCTTGCTGGATAAGGGTATCGAGCGTGGGATCCTTGAAGGATTTCCACCATTCCGCGTTGCTCAGTAGAACCGGCGCGCCAGCTCTCGCCGCACCGTAAGATGACAGGAACGGGAACAGCGGCGCCTCATACGGAGACCGCGAGCAGCCTGCCAGGATCGACAGCCCCGCAATAAGCGAAATTACGCACGACGACCTACGCCAGGTCTTGCCCGTCATTGTTTTTTCCTGCCTCTCAGTCAACGCGCTCCGGCTTTTGCGCCGGTTATCCGCATATGACTATTTTTTTGCACGATGTCGGAAACGCTGTTTCAAAACAAGACTTTCTGAGTGATGCTCTTGGGTTGTGCCCTCAGAGCATCACCTTATACAGGGCTCAGTCATCGCGGAAAGCGCGGCGCAACTGATCGCTCAGCGGCCGCGTGAGGTAGCTTAGCACCGTGCGTTCCCCAGTTTGCAGAAAGGCCTCGATCGGCATTCCAGGCAGGATTTCATGATCGCCCAGCCGCTCCAGTTCCTCGGGCGGTATCGCGAGCGTCACACGGAAAAAGCTCTGCCCAGTCATTGGATCGACTACGGTGCTCGGTGAAATGCCCGAGACCGTTCCGAAGATTTCAGGCGCGGTGCGCGCGTTGAAAGCGCTGAACACCACTTTTGCACGCTGTCCCTGCGCCACTTGGTCGATCGCGTTGGGATCGACCCGGACTTCGAAATCCACCCCTTCTGAAGTCGGCACAACTTGGAGAATCGTTTCACCAGGCTGAACCACGCTGCCGGCGTTGAAGACCTGCATCTCGTGGGCAATGCCGTCGACCGGGGACAGGATCTCGATCCGTTCCAGCTGCTTCTGAACTGTTACGATCTGCAGGACGAGTTCCTCGCCCGTCATCGAGGCCTGACGCAGATCAGTCACCACTTGTTCCTTGAATTGCCGTTCCGCCTGAAGGATCTCAAGCTCGGTGTCGCGGATCGAGTTGTGGATCCGAGCCAGTTCTGACTGATGTCCGGCGATTTCGCCGAGGAGCCGGGCACGCGCGCGCTGCAGTTCCAGAACCTGGCCTTCACGGGCCAGGCCATCGGCATGCAGCGCGCTGACATCGGTGAGTTCCTTTTCGATGAAGCTCAACTGCTCCTGCTTGGCAACGATCAGGCTTTCTACTCCGGAGATCTGGTTGAAGAACTGTGCGATCTTCTCGCGCAACTGTTCTTTTCGGCCTTTCATGACCTCGCGGCGAGCTTCGAAGATCTCTTCCTGTGCTGCGTTGATCTGCTCCAGCGGAAGGCCTTCAAGATACTCGGTGTCATAGTCGAAGGCGAGCGTGGTGGCATTCACCTGTTCTGCGCGCAACCGGCTCATCTCGGCCCGGGTTTCCGCCAGCCGGTTACGATACATGTCGAGATTGATGTGCATTAACGTGGGGTCGAGCCGCAACAGCACGTCGCCTTGGCGGACCAGATCGCCATCCGCGACGCGGATTTCCTCAATGATCCCACCGTCGAGGCTCTGGACTGTTTTCGGCTTGCCGCGCACAACGGCCGAGCCCGAGGCGATTACCGCGCCGTTGATTGGCGTCATCTGGGCCCATCCGAAGACGAGCGCCAGCAGCGCTAGCCCGGCCAGGACGCCAAAGCGGCCAGGGCGGGAGATATCGGTCTTTAGAACCGGGTTGGAAAAAGCTTCTGCTGTCATCGGTCCGGCCTCACTGTGCGACGATTGATACGGGGCGCGGTGCGCCACCCATCACTTCGTCTTTGTCCCCAAATTTCGCCAAGCGGCCTTGATGAAGGATCATCACTTTGTTCACCGCTGCCATTGCACTTGGCCGGTGCGCCATGACAACCACCACGCTGCCACGTTCCCGCATGGTGCGGATCGCATTTGAAAGGGCGTCGTCTCCGTCTGCATCAAGGTTCGAGTTCGGTTCATCGAGGACGATGAACCGCGGCATTCCGAAGATCGCCCGTGCCAACCCCAATCGCTGCATCTGTCCGCCTGAGAGGGGACGGATCATCCGGTCGATATGCGTGGCATAGCCATCGGGCAGGCCGAGGATCATGTCATGCACGCCAGCAATACGGGCGGCCTCGATCACGTCTTCGTCCCGCGCCTCGGGGTCAAAGCGGGCGATGTTTTCGCCAACGCTTCCGGTCATCATCTGCAGGTGCTGCGGCAGGTATCCGATGTGCCGCCCAAGCGCTTCCGGGGACCACTGGTCCAGCGTTGCTCCATCGAGCCGTACTTCGCCTGCGTCCGCTGTCCAGGCACCAACCAAAAGCCGGGCCAACGTGGATTTGCCTGCGGCGCTGTTTCCAACGACGCCAAGTCCATCGCCAGGGCTGAGTGCAAAGCTCACCCGGTCGAGGATACGGGGGCGATCGCCACGCTCCTCAGGTCCAGCAGGAGCGAGTTTGGTCAGAGCATTGACGCGCAGGTCTCCCTTGGGTGCGGGCAGGTCGACGCGTGGTTTCTCCTCAGGCTGAAGATCGAACACGTCCTTCAGACGGCGGTGTGCTTCGCGCGCGCGGCCGATGCCGCGCCATTGTCCGATCACCTGGTCAACCGGGGCCAGCGCGCGGCCAGCGATGATCGATGTGGCGATGATCATGCCCGGCGTAATCTCCTGTCGCAGTGCCAGGTATGCACCCAGTGTCAGGAGGGCTGATTGCAGAAGCAGGCGGAAGGATTTGGAGAAGGCAGCAAAGCCCTCAGAGCGGTCGCTACCCACCTGCGCCGCCGCAAGTGCGGCGTCATGCATCTTGCGCCAGCGGGACACAATCCGGTCACCCATGCCAAGCGCATGCAGCGTTTCGGCATCCGTGCGCGAGAAATCGACGAGGTTGCGCTCAGCCCCTTCGAGGCCCATTGCGCGCTGGATCGAGGCCTGTACGAGGTACTGGTTGAGGAGAGCAGCGACCGTGACGACGCCCGCACCCGCCAGTGTGAGATATCCGAGCCATGGGTGGATCAGGAAGACGAGAGCAAGAAACAGCGGCATCCAGGGGAGATCAAAGAGGCCGGTGATCGCAGGGCTTCCCATGAAGCTGCGCACGAGTTCAAGATCGCGCACGGGCTGCGCTGAGGGATCGACCTTGACCCGCCCGCCGATCTTCCCGGCGCGCAGGGTGAAGCGCAGCGCCTCTTCGCCCACCCGTGTATCGAGCCGCAGCGCTGCGCGTGACAGAAGCCGTGCCCGCAGAAAGTCGTAAAGACCGAGGAAGGCGTAGAGGACAACGACGACGGCAAAGAGACCCGTCAGCGTCGCCACCGATCCAGAGGACAGGACCCGGTCATAGACCTGCAGCATGTAAACAGGACCTGTCAGCATCAGGAGGTTGATTGCCGCGCTGAAGAGCCCGACCAGAACAAGCGTTCCCCTCAGCCCACGCCACGCCTTGATATAGGCGTTTTCCGTCTTTCTCCTGCTCCGCATGCCACCCACCGTGCCCGTTCTGCCCCAATCGTTTGCGCAGACGTGCAGATGACAATCCTGCATTTACCGCGCGATTGTTTACGGGTTTTCCACAGAGGTGTGGCAAGAATGTGGCAAAAAACAGGTCTTGGATGGGCGGTTGCAGAGGGTATTGCGGCGCTTGAAACGAAAACAGCCCCCGACTGGGGGCTGTCTGTAGATGCTTGCTGTGACTTTTTGGGCCCAGTATCAGCTCGCCTTGCGACGGCGGCGTGCGGCGAAGCCCAGACCACCCAGTGCGGTGATCAACAGGATGCCAGCGGCCGGAACTGGGATAGGTGCTGCGAACAAGGTGACATGAGACAGGCCGTTCAGTGTACAGTCTTGAAACTCTGGTGCACAGACGAGCGCCCAATCAGCGTTGGTGAAACCTCCCGACACACTCCACGCAAACCATGAATCCTGATTGTCGTTTCCGAACTTGAACAAGATCGCAAACGGGCCTGTCAAACCTGTGTCAACAAAGCTGATTTCTCCGTCGATGCCATAGTCTCCGTCTCCGGCATCGTAGGTGAGACCAGTAATGATACCATCAAGGGCGCCGTTCCCGTCTTCTTCCTTCGCGAGAACTGTGTAGTTAGGATATGTCGTTCTAAATACGCCGTTCGTTGAGTCAGGATTACTTTCGGTCCCGCTGTCCAGGCACGTTGCCCCGGACGTGTCCTCCAGCGTCATGTACTGCACTTGACCGTCAATATGACCCGGATCAGTCGGGAGGAGGGCACCGTTTACTGGGCAAGTAGCCGCCTGCGAGGGGCTGGCCGCGAAGGATGCGCCTATTACGAGTGCGAACGCGGCAAGTGACCCGCGAAATTTATCAAGTCCAAATGCAAACATATTTAATCCCCACAAGTATAAGCAGCTCAGGGAAAACCCTTTAAGAAAAGCCACTATAGTAGCCAGCACGCGGCTAATCTATTGATTCCCATACACGAGGATCGCCACATTTTCGCCATAAGTCAATAAAACCTGACATAACCGCGACAATCGCGCAGCTTGGGCTCGCGATTGTCGCGCAATACTCGTGAGTGCTTGGGAGTGAGCAATATAGTTTCTCAGGCGGAAACGATTAGCCGCCAGCCTGACGTTTGAGATCGATTTCAAATGCGATTCGGTGTCGTTGGAGCTGTCAGCTCCTCCCCGGCCCTGCCAGGGAATAGACTTGTACCGGCGCATTCTGCTGGTCCCGATCAGGACGCAGGGCTACGAAAAGAGCCGCTCCCAGAACGCTGGCCACGCCGACTGCGGAGTAGAGCAAGAGCGCAAACCAGATGGAAGACCCGAGAAGGAGGGCGCCCACTCCTGTGCCGGCCCCGATGATAGCTCCTGCTAGGATCAACCCAACGATCATGCGCTGCACCTCTCAAGCATGCAATCTTTTTGGTCTCTGTCTTCACGTCACCAGACAGGAATAGCGTTGCATTGCGACCAAAGGTTAGCACGAATGCGGCGAAATTTCGTTACGAAATTGCTACACGCGTTCGCGCAAGGCGACCTTCAGGGCCATTGTGAGTCTTGAGGGCAACAGATTTGCCTTTGTTTCTGAATGCGGCTCAGGCGTGAAGGGCGCGCCTGATAGCGGCGACTGAGCGGATGTTACAGGCTAGCTGGCTTCAAATGAGCCAAAGCAACGCAGCACTTCCACGTACGCTTTTCGGACGTGCGAGCGTAGCCGCTGATTGGTCGCAAAAGCCATACTCGCCTCCACTCAGCCGGGTGCGCCGGGGGTGAACGTGTTGATTGCATTGTTTTAACATCGCAATGTCCTCAGGACGTCGCCAGAGACCGGCGGATGTCTTTCGAGCTGCGGGGCGATCGCTGATATGTCTTCAAACCTCAACCGTCGCACTATTCTCAGCGGCCTCGCCGGCCTTGGTCTCGCGCCGGGAGTTGCTGTGGCCGAGGCCACTGCGCCAGCTGGAAGCGGCACGGCTCTTGCAAGCGACGGCAAGGTCCTGATCCGACTGTCTGATTTGGTGAGGTCGGGCCCCGGAGGACGACTGCTGGCGCGGGTCACAATTCCCGAAAACAGCGCGCCCGTGCTGGGGCCCGACGCGCGTGACCCCGCCCACAGGCTGCTGTGGCAACTGGTCTTCGAAGGGCGGGCGGCGGGCAATCATGGCGATTTGTATGAGAACCGCGATCGCGGGCATTCGACGCTGCCTGTAGCAGCGCATCCGCAACTGACCCACGTCGTTTATGACGCGGAGGCTCGCGAGGCGGGACTGGATTACGGGTTGGCGGGTCGGGTGCTGTTCGATGCGCCCGTGATCGGCAACTCCTCCACCGCACTGACGGATGGGCTCTTTTGGCGATCCCAACCTCGCCTTGCTCTGACGGGCGATGGCGGTGCTCTGCTTCTTTATCAAAATTACCTGGCAGGGCAGGTCCACGTATATCCCGAACACCGCGACCACGATCCCGAGCATGGTGATCTCTTTCCCGCAAACACGCCGTTCTACCTCGTGTCGCAGGGGTCGTCGGGATCGGATCGCCCGCATCTGCAGGCGCTGGCCATGATCCTCGCGGCAATGCGCCCAGAAACGAAGGCCTTCCTGCGCGACAACCAGCTTCTAGCCGCGACCGTGCAGATGATCTTCCGGCGCAGCCTTGCCAGTGTTCTCACCCGCGGGGCCTATCTTTCAGGAGTGGCCCACCCGTCAGTCATTCCGGGTGATCAGATCAACCTGAGTAGGATGGTGAGCCTGGCCAATGCGTTCACGCCTGAGACGGTGCCCCCAATGGTGCGCATGTCCGTCCTGTCGGAAACCGGAGCGACGGAAGGCACGGACTATTTCGGAGAAGGGTTGTCTGAGCGACTGTTCGATACACCGGTTGCCATCTCTCGCATCTGGCGCAGCACGGCCGCGCGCCGGGAAATGGTTGTGTCCGTCGAAGCCACGCGCGACCCCTTTGGCCGCAAACCGGAGTTCTCCTGGCGGTTGCTGCGCGGTGACCCCGAGCGAACCCGGATCGAGCCGCTGGACGGTCGTGGAACACGGGCCCGGATCACGTTCGATTGGCAGCTGCCGCGCCCTGTGTCGGGTCGGCCAGATGTCCTTTCAAACCGCATCGATGTCGGTGTTTTCGCCCGCACAGGTGAGCATGACAGCATGCCTGGTCTTATTTCGTTGTTCCTGCCCCACCACGAAACACGCCGCTATGGTCAAGGACCGAAAGGTGCGTTGCGTATCGAGAGTGTGGATTATCGTCCTACACCCGAGGGGTATGCCGACCCCCTCCTCTTTCCCCGCGCAGACTGGCGCGACGACTACATATATAGCGACACCGGGAAACTGTCGGGTTGGAGCAGGTCAGGTCAGGCGGGAACGGCGCGTTTCGACAGCGCAGGGCAGCGGATCACCCATGATGGTACCGTCGCCGTGCGCCATCTAGTCGAGGCCTCGTCAGGCAAGGCGCCCAGCGTCGTTTTCCGGGATACAAAGGGCTGAGATACCAAGCCTATGATTCGAGACGTGATCCGAAGTCGAAACGATCGCCATTCCGTTTGTTCATGCTGGGGCGACAATGCAGCCCTTTTGCTTCCATTGGTTGAGAATCTCAGCCAATAGCCTCTTCGCATATGTCTCTTTTGCAGACAAGAACAGACAATCAGGCCAGAATGTGGCCAAAGCGTGAAATTTTTCTTGGATTCGGTGCGCTTGTATTCGTATGCTGGTATCCAAGTAACCGGATTCTACCTGGGAGATTATTAATGGGTATGTTTAACTACAAAAATTTCATCGCTGCGTGCGCGATCGCTCTTGCGCCTGTTGGCGCGATGGCTGCGACCATCACTGGTCAGATCGATATAACCGGAGCGCTGAACTGGGGCGCGTCTACAATGGCGGACGACGGTCAGGCCATTTTCGACGGGTCTGGTACAGCAGACAATGCATTTGTGGCGCTGCCGCAACCGACAGGGAGCTTCTCCACTCTGAGTTCTGGAGATCCAGCCACCGTTTATGATATTGATTTCGATCTTGGCTCGGATCAAGTCGTGTGGGAAGCAGGCGGTTTTACATTCACCGCGACATCGTTCTACGGCTTTGAAGACACGTCCGGTACAAAGGCGTTCTCGGCCTCAGGCTGGCTTACCGGCAACGATTACGACCCGACGGAGGGCTTCATGAGGCTCTCTGCCCAGGACGTGAATGGATCGGGTGGCATTATTTCGTTCTCCTCGACGACTGTTCCCGTCCCGCTGCCTGCTGGTGGTCTGCTGCTGCTGACTGCCCTCGGTGGAATGGCGGTTGTTCGTCGCCGTCGTAAGGACGCGTAGCGCCCAACCAGACGATTGGTTTAGAAAGGGCCGCTTACAAGCGGCCCTTTTTCTTATTGGTCATATCTGCAAGCCTGTCGCCTGACGAAGCATCCAAACCATGCGCAGAATTCTCAGTCGGATGAGAACGCCTGCGGCATTGAGGCGGTCACCAATGCTAGTCAGGGCTGAACTCGTGGCAACCTTCGGCAAATGCGCGAGAACGCTTGCGGGCATCATCAACCCCTTGATGGCCCACTTCAGTCGCGCACCAAAACTTCCACCTGTCTGACCGAACATCTCCTGTGTAATCCTGCGCCACTTGGCCTTCAAAGCGGGCCAATCCTGCCGCGAGGGGTGGCCAACGCGCAATGAATCTTCATAGATCAAGCGATACCCCTTGGCCGTCGCTCGGAACGACCAGTCGCGATCTTCCGACATGCCACCGCGGAAAAGGCCGACATCCTCGAATACGTCTCTGCGGGTGATGAGGTTGCCCGTCCCGGAAAACCCCTGCACCTCGATGTAGTTTCTGAAGTCAAAGGCGAAGACAGCCTCGAACGCCTCAGCCCCGCTGAGGGGTGGGGGCGTTTCGTGAAAGACCTCCACTCGCCCGCCGATCAGGTCTGCGCGTCCCGCCACCTGCCTGCCCGTGACCACCCAGTCCGAGGCTGGCAGGCAATCTGCATCGATGAACATTAGAATAGGTGCCGTGGTCTCACTCACACCGCGGTTGCGCGCAGCGGCAGCCCCTTTTTCTCTCTCGACCACAAACCGGAAGTCCGGGAACTTCGACCGCACCTCGTCCAAAGACTGAGTTGAGCCATTGTCTACGACCATCACCTCGCACCCTGAGAGATCGTTTTTGCTCAACGCAGTCAGGCACCGTTCGAGCCGCTCCACGTCATTGTAGTGTGGAATGATGATCGAGATCTCTGGCATCGTGATTTGGGTCTGACGGGGAAAACTCAATAATAGTAATCGTAGCTTTCCGCTTCACTCGGGTAACGGCACTTGTTGAGGACGATGCCCATCACGTTGGTCAATTCTGCCACCTGCCGCTCGGCATTGTCGATGCGGCTCATCGGTGTCGCTTCGGCGGCGGCAATAATAACGGCGCAATCGACAATCTGAAGAAAGGCGATGTTGTCGTCAGATGCACTGAGAGGTGAGATGTCGAATATCATGAGATCCGGGGCATAATTTGCCTCGACCCTCTCAAGCGCGCTGCGAGCTTCGCGGCTCAGCAAGAGCTCGGAAGGATTGGGCGCAGGGCTATTATTGAGACCGAAGGCCACCCTGTTGCCAAGGCGCAGGCCGTGCTCGGCAAAGCGTACATGGCCATCGAGGACATCCGACATTGAATGTCCGGGCGCCTGCCCAAGGATCTTGTGCAACGACGGTCGACGTAGATCGAGGTCGATGCAAAGAAGACGCATGTCACGCTGACGCTCGAAGCTGAAGGCCAGGTTTGCGACAGTAGTCGTCTTGCCTGCACCCATGTCAGGCGACACGATGGCCACCCTCTTCCAGCCATTGGTTTGCGCCTGGTGAATGATCTTTGTCCTGAGAAGATCATAAGGCACTGCATCACGCCCACTTTCGGCTGCGACCACCCTGTTTTTCTGAAGGTGGGCACGATTGAGCTTGAAGGGAGCGAGGGCGGCCCAATTCTCATCCACCGCAGGGAGGTTCAGGGCAGGCGTGGCCTGTGGTTGCGGTTGAGGCGACGGCGGGGATACCGGGGTTTCGGCGGGTTCAGCGCCCCCTTTCTGGCGTTGCGCGCGGGCCTTGGCCAGGGCTTCCTGAATACGTTCCATGTCAACAAATCCTCCTGATATAGCCTCGGCCCGTTTACCAACGTACGCCAATGGCGTTCATGGTCCGGTCAGCCAGAAGGTCGAGGGGGAGATAATAGAGATGCACCGCGTAGACTGCGATCGGCATGCCCACGATGATGATGAGGTAGACGAAAATCTTTGCAAGGCGCCTACGAACAACTTCCGATCTGCTTTGGATGTATGGCAGGCTGCTCAGAGGCCGCACGCCAATCCGGTTGATGATGTCTTCCGGCCGACGCGCCGTCCTGTTGAGAAGCTCGATTAGTAGAACGAGGCCTAAACCCGCTGCGATACCTGCCGCAGTGCCACCGCCTGCGATGAACACGCGATTGGGCTTCGTGGGCTGCGATGGCGCGGCGGGTGGCTCAATGACCGAGATACGCTGACCTCGGGAGAGCGACTCAATCCTCTGGCCAGTACTGGCTCGAGCGAGGCGATCGACGGCAAGATTGTACTGCCCCTCGATGTTGTTATAGACGCGCATCAATTCGTCGAGGGCCACGCTGTTGGCGGGGATTCGGGAGATCGCCTCCGATTGCGCCGCGAGAAGCGTCTGAATTTCGCCCTTCCGCTCCTGAAGAATCGACACGCGCGCATCGATCTCGCTCAGTTCCAGATCCAGCATGGTCGCCCCCGGTCGAGCCTCTTGTTCTGATGTTTCCGGATCGGCCGCCTCGGCAGACGCACTTGCCATCCTCTCCTCGATCTGCGCGATCCGCGCCTCGAGCATCTTCACGCGGGGGTTCTCAGGAGAGTAAATCGAAAGGGCTTCATCCAGTTGGGTTTGCAGATCCTGAAGGCGCCTCTCGTCTCGAGAAAGAGGCTGTCCGTTCCCCGCCCGACCGGTTACTTCGAATACCTGGATCAGACGATCTTTCTGCAATATCAGGAGTTGAATTTCACGATCGATCTGGCGGCTCTGCTCACGCAGTGCTCCCTGTTGGTCTAGTCTAACCTGAAGGCTGTCGGGCAGAGCTTCAGCGTTTCGTGTCTTGAACTCGAGGATGCGTGCACTCTGTTCGTCGAGATCCCGGCCCAAGCGTTCCACTTCCTGCTCAAAGAATTCAAGAGTGTTACCAGCTCGAGCCGTGCGGAACTCCGCATTCTGGTTCTCGATGAGGGTGAGATATTCGTTGAGGACGCCAGCAGCGATGCCAGGACTGCGCGCCTCGAAGATAATCGTCAGAACCGGGCTTGGTGCGCGTGACGAGCCACCCCTTCGCAGCGTCGTGCGTGACCGCATGGCAGACACGATTGCGTCGGCGCTCATCGCTCCAATGCCCTCGAAGACATTTTGCCGCCGCGCCACGTCAAGCATATTCGCCCGCGTCATGAGCCTCTGCTCGATGATCTCGAGCTGTTCGCGCAATCCGACCGACACGGTCGATGCGGCGAGTTCGGTGGGTATCTGTGGCCCCTCGATGAGTATCCGCGTCTGTGACTCGTAGGCAGGCGGCAAGGTGAAGGCCGCAATCACTGACGCAGCGGTGGCAACCACGGAGACGATAAGAAAATAGTGCAGTCGCCGGAGGAAGATGGAGAAGTAGTATTTCAGTTCATTCATGTCGCGTCGCTTTCGTCTGCGGCAAGGGTGGCTGCAAAAAATAGCCCCTCATCGAGCACGCCTTGAAGGATGTCTTCTGTAACGATTTTTTGGCCTCCACCCCAGGCATACACCATTGCCATGTCGCAGAGCTGATTGACGAGGCGCGGCACGCCACCCGTATGCTCATGCACCAGTCGACAGGCGCTGTCGGTAAACTCCTGCCCCGTCCCTCCGACAGTCTGGAGGCGGTGGCGAATGTATTGTGCAACCGTATCTGCATCCATCGCCGGTAAGTGGAAACTGGCGGCAACCCTTTGGGCGAGCTGACGCATCCTTGGACTGCGGATCACGTCGCGCAACTCGGGCTGGCCCACAAGGATGAGCTGGATCAGTTCATCCTTGTTGGCGTTGATGTTGGTCAGCATGCGCAGTTCTTCGAGGCCCTCCATCGAGAGGTTCTGCGCCTCGTCAAAGATGAGTACGACGCGCCGCTCAGCCGCATACTCTTCGATCAGGAAGTCCTGAAGTTTCTGGAACTTCTGCACGTAGGTCGCGCCCTTGGGGACGTCGACGGAAAGAGCGTTCAGGACCCACTGCAACAGCTCCCCACGCCCTCCTTGCGCGTTCGACACCAGGCCAATGGTGATCGCCTCGTCGCAATTCTTGAGGAGGTGATGAACGAGTGTCGTCTTCCCTGACCCAATCTCCCCTGTGATCACGGTGATGGGTGCACGCGAAAGGATGCCGTAGTCGAGGACTGTGTAGGCGTTGCTATGTGCTTTCGACCAATAGAGGAACGAGGGATCGGGAAGCAGCGTGAAGGGACGCTCCTCGAGGCCAAAATAGTCTGCGTAAAGGGTCTCGGGTTTCATCTGCTCTTTTCAAAACGGGCTGGCAAGCCTGCACTCTCCACGATCCAGCCGGGTGTAGGGTAAGCGTACAGCCACCGCAAGGTGAGAGAGCCTGCCTCTCCGCCACAACTTCCGGCAATTGACCTACCTGCCACTTAACTGTCTTTGCCTGCTATATAGGGAGGCAATCGCCTAACTGCATGCATTCGTGCAGAAAACGGGAGCCTGCCCTGTCCCTTCCTCATCCTTCGTCACATCACTGTCGTTACGAATCGGATAAAGGGAGAATGGTACAATTTTGTGGTCCTGCGGTGTTTGTTTCGTGATTGGCAACAACGAGACCACCTCCGGGTTGAGGGTGGTTTATCCACAAGCGACATAAAGACCAAAAATAAGGACTTTCAGGGGCTTGTACTGAGAATTTGCGGATTTGTGGCCAAACTGTGTCTTGTTTTTGGCGTGCTTGGGATGTTCACTAGTCGTCGTGGGTGCAAACACAAGCCACGTGTTACTTTCTGTTTGATTGATAGAGATGAAATTTCGTCGTCCGTTTGAGAGTTGGTGAACTTTATGAGTGAAAGATATGAGTAAGGAGCGATTTATGGCTTTTCGGGATTATTCTGAAGTTTCATCCAAAGTGATTGGCGTCGGGAGTATTTCGCCCGAACTGTCGGGTGACAGTTTCCGTAACCGGTCACGTCCCTCCTTTTACCGCGACGTTGTAAAGCGGTTCTTAGACGTATTGCTCGTCGTGCTGACGCTTCCGATCTGGCTCCCTGTCACCCTTCTTGTGATGGCGCTTGCAGCTTTTGATGGGGGTGCTCCCGTCTATTTTCAGAAACGCATCGGCCGAGGCGGTCGCGTATTCAGCATGATCAAGATCCGCACAATGGTGAGAGATGCGGAAGATAAGCTGGAGCAACAGCTGCGTCGCTGTGCAAAATCCCGCAAGGAGTGGGATGAAACCCAGAAACTGAAGAGCGACCCCCGCATCACCCGTGTGGGCCGCTTCCTCCGCAAGAGTTCACTCGATGAGCTGCCACAACTGATTAACGTTCTGAAGGGCGACATGTCACTCGTCGGGCCCCGTCCGATGATGGTTTCCCAGAGAGAGCTCTACCCCGGAACGTCGTATTTCGACCTCCGCCCGGGCATCACAGGTTTGTGGCAGGTGTCGGACCGCAACCATGCCAACTTTTCCGAGCGCGCACGGTTCGATGACGAGTATCTGGCGTGCGTGTCGCTGCGCGAAGACATCTCCATCCTCCTCCGGACGGTTCCTGCCGTTTTGCGCGGCACGGGCTACTGACCTGTGTAGTCCTCCACAAAAATTGATCGCAGCACGGTCTTGGTATGGTGTGCAAACCACTCCAGTGCCATGTTATGGACTAAGAAAGGATCTGCTGACGTGCGCGGATCGCGAACAGAACGCGAGCAAGTAAGAGTGGTGACATGATCAAACCGGCTTTCCTGGCCCTTGTGATGGCAGGCCTTCTATCTTTCTGTGATACGGCGGAGGAACGCGCGGAGGCGCACTTCCAGTCTGGCGTCGAGCTACTGGAACAGGGCGATATCGACCGTGCTCTTGTCGAGTTGCGTAATGTTTTCCAGCTGAATGGCCAGCACCAGGAGGCGCGGAGGCTCTATGCAGATACCGAGCGCGCGCGCGGAAACCTCCAGCAAGCCTTCGGTCATTACCTGCGCCTGGTTGAGCAGTATCCGGACGATCTGGAAGGTCAGCGCGCCCTGGCAGAGATGTCAATCGAGGTGGGCAATTGGGATGCCGCGCGCCGTCACGGCGCCGCTGCAGCCGAACTTGATCCAAGTGACACACTGATCCAGTCGGTCAACCTTGCCGTCGCTTATCGTGACGCGAACACCGCCAATGACGCCTCTGCAATGCGGGAGGCGGTGACCAAGGCTCAGGCCATCCTCGATGAAGATCCCGACAGCATGATTGCGCGTCGCGTTGTCATTGACGACCACATGCGCAACCAGGAATGGACATCCGCCCTCTCCGCGATTGATGCTGCCCTTGCTGAAGAGCCTGAGACGCGAGGGCTCTATACGGCGCGTCTAGGGGTTCTGGCACAACTTGGCGAGAACCGCGAGATCCAGGCCCAACTTGAGGACATGATCGCACGGTTCCCCGACGATGAGACTGTGCCTGCGACGCTGGTGCGGTGGTATCTTTCCCAGGGAAATACCGACGCGGCGCAGGCTTTTCTGAAGGCGCGCGCCGTCGACGCCCCGGCCGGGATCGATGAAATCATCACCTACGTTCGGTTTCTTGCAGAGGTACGTGATCGTGAAACGGCACTTGTCGAGCTGGAGAGCATCCTTGCCGCCGATCCGCCCGAGGTTGAACGCCTGAAGGCCCTCCGGGCTGGGTTCCGTTTTGAATTGGACCAAAGAAATGAAGCCATCGCAGAGATGGAGAGCCTGATCGACGGTATGGAGCCGTCGGACGAGCGGCGCCGTATCATGGTCATGCTTGCCCGCATGCTGGATGCGACGGGTAACAGTGTGGGTGCTCGCGCGTTGGTCGAAGAAGTCCTAGAACAGGATGCGACCCAGACCGAGGGTCTCAAGATGCGCGCCGGCTGGCTCATCGAGAGTGATCGTACCGACGAAGCAATTGTTGCGCTTCGCTCCGCTCTTGGCGAGGCGCCGAATGATGCGACGGCTTTGACCCTCATGGCGCAGGCCCACGAGCGTGCGGGAAACCGCGACCTGATGGCAGAGATGCTCAGTCGCGCTGTAGAGGCATCGCGAAACGCTCCCAATGAAACTCTTCGGTATGCGAGGTACCTCATTGCTGAGAGCGACTGGCGGACAGCGGAAACCGTTCTGATCAACGCTCTTCGCCTGTCGCCAGGAAACGTGGATCTGCTCGGAGGCCTCGGCGAAGTTCACCTTCGGGAGCGGGACTGGCCGCGCTTGACGCAGGTGATCGCATCCCTGCGGCGTCTTGAGGACAATAACTCTGCAGAGGCCCTTGCCACGGAATTCACCATGCGCCAGCTGGCGGCACAGGATCGCCAGGCAGAGCTTCTTGGGCTTCTGGAAAGCATCGAGAAGGAGGGCGACGAGGGCATTCGCGCCGCTGCGGCGATTATCCGCGTTCGTCTTGACCAGGGTGACGTTGAGGGTGCCAGGCAATACGCGACGGAAACGCTTTCTGCCAATCCCGGCAATCCTGACGCCAGCTTCCTCATGGCATCCTTACTCGCGGTGACGGGAGAGGCGCAGGCAGCTGAGGCGGCTTTCCGGGACCTGACGATAGACGCTCCCCAGGACCAGAGGTTCTGGCTTGCCCTCTACAACATACAGGCTGTTCAACAGAACGCCGTTGCCGCTCGCCAGACATTGCTCGATGGCTTGAAAGTGATGCCTGACAACCTCCGCATCAACTGGGCGTTGGCCGGTATTCTCGAGAGACAGGGCGACATGGAGGGGGCGATCGAGATTTATGATCGGCTTTACGCTGCCAATACCAACAACGTGATCATCGCAAATAACCTCGCTAGCCTTCTGGCAACGGCTCGGACGGATGACGCAAGCCTGGAGAGGGCCTTCGAGATTGCCCGACGTCTGAGGGGGAGGGACGTTCCTGCCTTCCAAGACACCTACGGTTGGATCGCCTTCCGCCGTGGTGATCTGGATACGGCCCTCTCCTCACTCGAACCTGCTGCAGAAGGACTGCCGACAGATCCGAGGGTGCAATATCATCTGGCCCGCACCTATGCGGCTCTGGAACGGGACGCGGACGCCTTGGCGCAATACCAGAAAGTCGTCGAGGTCGTGGGAGACGGAGTGCGCCCCGAGTTCATGGAAGACGTCGAGGCGGAAGTTGCGCGTCTTTCTGCTGCAGGAACGACAGATGGGGCCACTGACGGCGCAAGTGACTGACGGTCTGGAATAGCTTCAGAGATGCAAATCTGGCGCAGACGTGCGATTTATGTAAATTGTTTGTTTTGACGGGCCATAAAATAGCGTAAACACGAATAAAAGTGAGATATCATGGGACGTAGGCACGGAATGATCAGACTTCTGACATCATTGCTTTTTGTGGTCGGCTTGGTGGGCACTGCTGCGGCACAAAGCAGCTATAGCATTCAGCCGGGTGACACTCTGCAGATCGAGGTCCTGGAGGATCCCAACCTCAATCGAAATGTCCTGGTCCTGCCGGATGGCTCGATTAGCTTCCCCCTGGCTGGAACGGTTTCGGCAGGTGGACGCAGCGTAGATGCGGTTGCTGGCACGCTCGCAAATTCCTTGGGTGCGAATTTTGCAGCACCGCCCACGGTTCTCGTGTCGGTCGCCTCTCTGGCCCCAAGGGCAAAAGGTGGCAAGGCATCGCCGAGGCTGATGAGTGTCTACATTCTGGGCGAGGCGAATGCGCCGGGCCGCAAGGAAGTTGAGCCGGGCACGACGCTCCTGCAGTTTCTGGCGGAAGCTGGAGGTTTGTCGCGCTTCGCCGCAGAGAAGCGCATTCAACTGCGCCGGGTTGACAAGAACAACGGTCAGGAAACCGTTTACCTCTTCAACTATCGCACGATGGGCGGTGAAGGCAGCATCAGCGCAGCGACGGTGTTGGCACCGGGAGACGTGGTCTTCATACCGGAGCGCCGCCTCTTCGAATAAGATCAAGACGAACAAAGACGGGCAGCAATAAGGGCAGGTTGTGATCCGCAAAAAGAGTTTGATCGGCAGTACGTGCCTGGCCGCACTGGTTCTGGGCTCCGGATCGACGTTTGCGCAGCAGAACAACAGTTCTGAGGCGCAAGGGTCCGTTTTGGAATTCGGGATCAGCTCCACGCTGAGTGCCACGGACAATTACAGGCTGCTTCTGAACGGCGACGATAGTGCCGAGTTTTTCGACACGCGCCTGACCCTCGGCTATATCAATCGTCGTGACAGCGACGTCTTCAGGTTCAACCTCGGCGGTGTCGTGCGCGCCATCGAGGCGCCCGGCAACGGAGCCCGCACGCTTGACGACATCACAGCGGGTATCGGCTATGACCGCGAGGGAGCAAACAGCCGCTTCACCTTCGGCGTTGATTATCGTCTCGTATCGGTGAATTTCCTGAACCCTTTCGACCTCGATTTTGGCGACGATCCACTTGAACCCGGGGATTTCATCGACGACGTGGGAGACAGGGAGCAGTTCGGGGCGCGGTTTTCTTTTGAGACGGGCGTCAACGATCCGATCGGCTTCATCTTTGACGGTCGCTATCGCAAGATCGACTACACTGATACGACAGATCCCGACCTTTATAATACCGAGGTTATCAGTCTTGGAGGGACGACGCGCTTCACGCTGAGCCCCGTCACCGAGGGTCGCATTGCCCTGCGGTTATCAGATTACAAGGCGGAGGATAGCTTCGACACTGACCGCCAGACGACCAGTGTGGGCCTGGGGTTGAGACACGAATTGTCGTCGACCGACACCCTCGACATCTCGATCGGTCGCCGCCGGATTGAGACGGAGGAAACCATCCTAGGCGTGAGGCAGTTAGATACCGAGAGGGGCCTCATCGGCAGTATCGATCTCACGCGGGAGCTTGCCCTAGGAACGATCGGAACGAGCTTCGACGTCAGCCAGAGCGTGAACGGACAGACGGAAACCTGGCTCGTCTCTCGCGCCATGCCTTTGCCGCGCGGTGCTCTGGAAATCAGCCTCGGCCTTGCGAATGACGTGGCAAACAGGACCCGCCCAGTTGGTGCACTCAGGTTCCAGCACGAAATGGCCACCAGCACTCTGACGGCATCGATCGAGCGCAGTGTCTCGACCACGCTCCGCTCTGAGGAAACGGCCACCACACGTGCTTCCCTTGGGTACACTTACGAGATCAACTCCATCTCCGTTCTCGGCTTTTCTCTCAACTACGTGGATATTAACCAGGCCGGCGGCCCTGCCATCAATGATGTCAACCGCACCGATTTCCGGGCCACTTACGCCCGGGACCTGACGCGGGACTGGCAACTTCTCACCGGATACGAGTACCAGGAGAGGGAAGAGGCCGGCGTGGGAAGCGCGTCCTCCAACCGGATATTCATGACGCTGGAGCGGAAATTCAGCATACGTCCCTGATGTTGGCTTCTGTGCAGGTTTTGGAAACAATCTGTTCAAATGGTGTGAAGATACATCGCAGCGTCCGGTTTTGACTCGTCACGAAGAGGCATTTTCGGTAAAAAATGAGGGAATTCCGGAGGTTCTCTGGCTGATGGGGTCATGCGTTGTGAGTAAGGGAGTTTGAGAGGATGTCTGTAACGGATCAGGTGGAGCCGGGGTCTCTCGCCCGGCCATTTAATCCCGCTGGGCTCTTCTGGTTTGCGTTGCTCCTGCTGGGATCGATCCCGATATTCTGGATCGGCTTCGTGTCATTGGCCAAAGCCTGGGCCACCCCTGAATACAGCCATGGCCCCCTAATCCCCATCATTTCTCTCTACCTCTTCCTACGCGAGATGCGCCGTCTCCCCCCGCCGAAACCGGTGGTGCATGACCGATGGCCGGGGATCCTGATCATTGCCTTCTCGCTGCTGCTGGCAATTGCTGGTAACCTCACCCGCATCCCAGACATCGTCACCTACGCCTTCGTCATCTGGGTCGGCGGCGTGGTGATGACGATCTTTGGATGGGAACGAGGCAAGCAGCACCAACTGGGCGTCGTGCACCTCATCTTCATGCTGCCCCTGCCGCACTTCATCTACCTCAAGTTTACGGTCTTCCTGCAGACGATTTCGTCTGAGATTGGCGTGTGGTTCGTCGCCCTGATGGGCGTGCCCGTCTTCCTCGAAGGCAACGTCATCGATCTCGGCGTCTACAAGCTGCAGGTAGCAGAGGCCTGTTCTGGGCTGAGGTACCTCTTTCCCATCCTCAGCTTCTCATACCTATTCGCCATCCTCTACCGGGGTCCCCTCTGGCACAAGATTGTCCTCTTGGTGGCCGCAGCCCCCCTAACTGTGCTGATGAACTCCTTCCGCATCGGCGTCATCGGCGTTCTCGTCAACAGCTACGGCATCGAACACGCAGAAGGCTTCCTGCACTTCTTTGAGGGCTGGATTATCTTCGGCGCGTGTATCGCCATTCTCTTTATCATGGCCATTGCCCTCCAGCGCCTGACGCCGGATCCCAAACCCCTCTCGGAGGCAATCGATCTCGATACAAATGGTTTCGGTGCCATCGCCTCCCGCATCACCGGGATCCAGGCGTCAAGCGCGCTTGCAGCTGGCGCGCTCCTGACGCTGACCGTGTCACTTGCCTGGACCTTCCAGCAGGGAAGGGAGCCAGCGCCGGTAGATCGTGACCCCTTTGCCCTCTACCCGCGTCAGGTGGGTGAATGGTCAGGCACATTCACTTTGCTTGATCCGGACATTGAGCGCGTCCTCGGAGCGACGGATTACCTGGCAGCGAATTTTAGCACGCCAGCCGAGGCGGCGCCGGTCGAACTCTTCATGGCCTTCTATGACAAGCAGACTGAGGGAAGCGGCATTCACTCGCCCGAAGTCTGTCTTCCTGTCGGAGGGTGGGAAATCTTCCGCTTTGAGACCGTGCCCCTGGACATGGAAGGCACGGGCTACGGCACCTTCAACGTCAACCGGGCCATTATCCAGAAAGGCCTCTCCAAGCAGCTCGTCTACTACTGGTTCGAACAGCGCGGGAAGCGTATCACGAACGACTTCAAAGCCAAGATGAGTGTCGTCTACGACAGTATCGTGATGGATCGCACTGACGGGGCGCTTGTCCGCTACATCACACCGATGTTGCCGGGGGAACCGGAGGCCGCTGCCGATGAACGCCTGCAGCGAATGATGCGGGAGAGCTTGCCCAGGTTGCCAAGGTTTGTGCCGGGGTGAGGCGCCTGAAATTTCTCTATATATTTGCGATTATGTCTCCGAAGAAAATCTGCGGTATGAGTTCATGAAAAATCAGCACCTCAAAGGAACAAAAAGGCTCATTGCAGCCTTCTGGAACTCAGTCGCCGGTTTTCGAGATATCTGGCGTTCGGAAGAAGCATTTCGTCTGGAGTTGTTAATTTTCGTAATTTCTATTCCAGTTGCATTGGTTGTCGGACCCAATGCCGTTTGGGCCGCGTTAATGGTTTTGTCACTGTTGTTCGTCGTCATCGTGGAAATTTTGAATACTGCCATTGAGGCTGTAGTGGATAGGATCGGGACAGAGCGGCATGAACTATCTCGCATCGCTAAGGACCTAGGATCTCTCGCTGTTCTGCTCTCGTGTTTGTTTCCAGTGATTATCTGGGCTATGGCGCTATACAAAAGTATTGCGTCAGAATGAGTACTGCCTCGGACGAGCAGCAGACGCTGAGAAAAGATCACGGTGCAAGTACGTTTTGCTAGAACAGTTGTTCAATGGACTCGGGATCGAGCGTTAGAAGATTGCCGTTCTGCTCAGCCGACGCTCGGAGGAGACTTTTCTTTTCCGCATCGTAAATTCCCAAGAACCGCCCTGAGACGCAATTCGCTTCGTCAAAGCAGACACTTCCACCATTCGAAGCAGCTAAGACATACCCGCTTTCACGTTTGCCAACTATGCTGGTAACTTGACTTGGTTCGGAAAGAACGACCGGATACCGATCCGCTGCGGATTGAAAATAAAGTCCAATAAAATCCATGGGCCGAGCGAAAGGATTGTCGTAGTGAACATTGATTGCATCCCGTGAAAAGTACCTCGCCTCGCCAATCTCCAGCCGATTTTCTTCAAAAAAGTAAGACACTCCTTTCCGGAGGTCACTTTCGGCGGCCAAGGCTTCAATCCTGAAAGCTTGGAAGTCTTCGTCTGATAGTTCCCGTTCGAAGACGCGGCCTTCATTATGGCTCAGTAGAGAGTGTCCAAACGGCAATTCCACGCCTTGAAGTCCTGCCGCCTCCATAATTGTAGGAGCGATATCAAAGTGTGCCGCTGGAGCAGCAATATGATCAGGCTGGCGTCCGGGATCAATCATAAAGAATGTCAGTCGCCTATCCTTGCTTGCCAAATTCTTTTTCGGCGCTCCGTTGATCAACAAGTGGTCTGACACAATGGCGATCACAGTGTCTTGCGCCACGGGCGAGCGCCTCACATGTTCAACGAATTCCGCAGCGAGCATGTCTGCACAATGTACCGCGTTGAGCATAGTTTCTTGCGGCGCCCCATAAGCCGGGCATCCAGGAGATGGCGTGCCATCTGGGTGATGGGTGTCCAGTGTGAGCATTGTGAACAGGAATGGCGTATCTGCCTCGGCCATTCCGTTAAACAATTCCACGGCATGTTCATAGAGGTCACTGTCAAACATGCCCCATTTGTGTCGGGATGCCTTTGGAAGCTCGTCAATTCCAAGCGCAAGGTCGTAACCATTGTCTCTCAGAAATTGACCCTTGCCAGCGAAGTCCAGGGTGGCGCCGCCGAGATATGCAGTTCGGTATCCGTAGTTCTTCACCAATTCCGCCAGGCAGGAGATCTGGCGAAACGGGTTGTCGACTGCAGCGAGAATGCGGTTTCCGTGTCCCTCAGATAGCAGCGGTACTCCGCATTGACTTGCAACAATGCCGCCGACTGTCCAGCTTGTTCCTGGAAATTGTTCAAGATCGCTGAACCAGATCGCATCCTGTCGTAGTTTGCCAAGCTTTGGCATAAGGCCTGGGAACAAAGCCTCGTCGAAGTAATTTTGCTCTACTCCTTCGAGGTAAATAAGAACAATATTGCGTGCAGCGCCGCTCACTTCAGCAGCTTGCGCCTGCCACCCACGCATTGAGGCCAGCTCCGCCTGCATCCTGTCCGAAGATTGTCTCGTGTTCGCATGATGCAGCACCATGGCCTGCAGCGGGTAGTTCGTGATGGACGTAAAGAGGATTGCAGCAAAGGAAGCCACAACTAGGCCTCTTCGGCTCCTCCCAGATCGTCTCGAGAACACATGTTGAAAGCAGATGGCGATCACAAAGGGAGTGAGCACGACGTACAGCATGACTAACGAAAGCCGCAAGGCGTCTGTAGCCCATGCAATTCGCAACGTCGAAAAGTCGAGATGAGTAAAAAAGGCTGTATTAAAAGGAGCCCCTTGCGTCAGAAATGACACCGCCAATGCAACGTTTAGAAGTACAAACACCGTCCCGATTGCCAAAGCCGTGACGCGGCCTGCGCTCCCTAAACTGCCCGCCAGAAGAACGAACACTGCCAAGAAAAAAACGGATATCGCCCATGAAAGCCCGAAAAAATAGAAGGCTCCTCCCAAGTGCGATACGGGTTGAAGAGACAAAATAGCCGGCAATGCAAAATAGACAAAGAGCCCTGCCAGAGTAAGAAGGATACCCACCGGACGGTTCTTTTGGTTGCTCATGCTAACATCTCAGAAAAAGTACTTCGAAAACAAACTTATACGCCGAGTTTTGATTATTGCTTGATAAGCCGCCCACGGCAAGGTGCATCGTAGGCTTTCGGCGGACTGAAGGTCTGCAGCGCCAACCGGGCCTTGGTGATCTGTTCAATGCCTCCGCACTTCCCACACATCGATGTTGGCGGTTTGAAGCAACAAGACATGGTCAGGCTTGAGTTTTTCCCGACAGTATCGCATCCAGTGTTTATGGAAACTCAACCCACACTTGGCGCCGGAACTTGGGGTTTCTCCCGGCGTTTCCCCTGGGTCTTGATTGCATTGATTGTTACCTGTGTTTCCATAGAAATGGCTCTTCAAGGCGCCGATCTCGGCATGTGGGGCTCGACGCGGTGGCGAAGCCTTGCCTATCAGAACGGGGGCTTCTGGCGTGGACTTCTCGACAATTGGCGGCCGAACTATGCCGCGCAGCCTGTAACCATGTTTGCCACCTACAGTTTTCTGCACAGTGGTCTCGCACATCTGACCGTCAACATGATTACGCTCTTTTCTCTTGGGCGCATCGTCATTGAGCGGACAGGACAGGCGCGGTTTGCAGCAATCTATATGCTCTCGATCCTTGGTGGGGCTGTAGGTTTTGCTCTGCTCTCCGATGCGGTGCAGCCCATGGTTGGAGCCTCCGGGGCACTCTTTGGCCTCGCGGGGGTTCTGGTCGGGTGGGAATACACCGCTCGGCGCTTGGAAAGAGAAGGTCTTTGGCCGGTGGCGCGTGTGATCGGCTTCCTAATCTTGTTGAATGTCATCATGTACTGGGCGATGGATGGCCTCCTGGCTTGGGAAACCCATCTCGGCGGCTTCGTCACGGGCTGGATCGCAGGCTGGTGGATCCGGGAGAGGGAAAACTGACGGTCATGTCCGTCCAGTCATAATAAAACTTCGCAACTTGTCGGTAAAGCCGGTGTCAGAGAAGGGATCTATCGCCGCAGTTTGACCGCCCTCTGAGGCCCTCAGTGCCGCATTGATTTGCTCGGGCAGATCATTTTCGTCTCGTGCCTTGAACAAACCTGGGTGCTCCCGCAGATGATTGACGGTGGCAATCTGATGATCGTTTCTGTGCTCACCGAATTTTCTCTGCCGCGGCATGACACAAATGCATTTTGCTTGGGTCAGTGCAGTCAGGATCGTTCCCATGCCAGCGTGTGATATGATAAGCTGGGCTTTTCTGAAGACGGCAGTGTAGTCCTTGGGTGACAGACGTGCGGTTATCTCGAAGTTCCGAGGGACATAGGGGTTTTGGCGCGGGGAGAGTACCTGACCAAAAATTTCGCATTCAGGTTGGTTGGTCTCGGCCCATTCATCAACGGCTTGAACTAGCCGACCGAAAGGCAATTGGGTTCCTGTTGTAAGGAATATCAAAGGACCGAACCCATGTGATGTGGCCCCTCAGGCCGAGCCAGATGCTCCCATTGCGTCAGCCACAGGTCGGCATACTTGGCGACCTCCTTTCCCGACTTCGACAGTTCTTCAGCATTAGCAATGCTATCTATCCAGATGGTTCTTGCGCCGATTAACTTTCCAAATCGTAGGGCAAAGTATCCTGGTGCTGCCCCGGTCGTAATGATGACATCTGGTCTCTGGATGAGTACGATGAAGAACATCTGGATCAGTTGCCGAAAAAGGGGCAGTTTTTCAGACAAGTTTGCGTCTGTGACCCAGATGAAGTTCGGAGTGGGTTGGCCTTCATTCGTTGCTGCAAACCGAACGATTTCCTCAAGACCTGGTTCGGTGGTTACATAGGTGACTAACGAACCGTCCCAAGCTTTCCGAAGACGCATAAGCTGAACCCAGTGCCCTCCCGCGGACGCCACGACCATGAGTTTTGGTGATAAGGAAATCGATCTGCTCCAGTTATTGCGAAATAAGGAAGAATGGCTCCGGCATAGTGTTGCAAAACATACATTTGCTGCAATACCGGATCAATAGTTTGGCGGGTTTATCGGCCCTCTGCCAAGGTCGCCATCAGATCGCCTAAAGCGCGCTCATAAAGCTCCAGCTTTTCCACACCTGTTAGCAAGGCCGCTTTTTGCACCTTTGCCAATTCGGTGCGACGGTCATAGGCGCTGAATATGTGGTCCAGGATCTCTTCTGCGCTTTGGGTCGTGCAGTCCACCGTCTCATTGTAACCCAGAGATCCAAAGAGACCTGCGAACTTGCGGCTGTAGGCCATAGGTACAACTGGCACGCCTGAAGAAAAGGCGGCGATGCAGGCATGCATCCGCGCGCCCATGAAGAAATCCATCCCAGCGATGTAACTCTTGGCCTCCGATGGAGATGCAAAGGCAGGGGCGACCGTGAGAAACGGGAACTCCTGCTGCAACTTTAGGCTCGCAGCGCGATCATCCTCCACTCCGCCTCCGGTCCACGTGATAACGTGTGGAACCAGGTGGATCTCACATTTATCGGGATGATTGGCAAACTTCTGTACGATCTCCCGCATTAGTTGCGGATAATCCATCTTGAGCCCGAACATATTGTTGCGGGTGTATCCGCCACTCATAAGAAGGCCTGAAACATTTATGCCAACTCGTACCGGGCCGCCCTCGGCACGAGGTGGCGGCGCATCATAGGGCAGGCGAAGGGCCACATCCGAGGCTTCAATGATGTTGCTTTGGATCCCAAGGTCGCGAAGTTGTGTGGTCGACAAGTTATCCCGCGTAGTTGTGAGCGCGCTCAGTCGGATTGATTGCCGGGAGAGGAAGCTCGAAAGAGCTTTTTTGAAGGGACCAAATGTTTGAGGCGCCAGGACCAGCGGCGTTCTGGCCAGATGTGTAAGATACTTCATCAAGAGCATCTGACCAATTCGGCGTGGACCGTAGATGTCAGCGAAGCTATCGCCGCCGCCGATGTCGATGACAAGATCGGCCTCACGGACAGCGCGTAAGAAATCCAGCGGCTTTCGAAGAGGGCGCGTGGGGCGGATCGTGACATCGTTGCCCGTCACGTATGGCGGGCGTTCGGCGAAACTGTCTATGAATGTTATGGAAATTCGCAGATCGCGAGCCTCGGTGATCCGTCGCAAGATCGCTACCTCTGACACGCTAAGAGCGCCGACACCAAGGTTGTCGTTGCTGGCAGAGTGGAAGATCAGTGCGACCTTGAGCATGGAAACATCTCGGAATGATCAAATTGAACTAATTTGGCTTTAGTTAGCAGAAGGCTGTGGCGCATATAAGGCCCGCCCTCCGTAGTAGACACTAAAAAGTCCCTCTACAATCTGCCGATAATGACCCTGCGCAGCATTCCGAGGAAGTTCTTGAGGTTGCGTGAGAACGGGTTTTGCCGCGCCGCGGCCCAAAGATGCAAACCTCGGTAACGCGGTGTTGGACGTCCTGCGAGGCGCAAAGCGAGCAGCCGCGCCATCAGGGCCCTTCGTCTCTCGCGCTGTCCAGGCTGGATTGGTGCCAGCTTGTCGACATCGAAGCCTGAAATCTCGATTTCTCCGGCTGCAACTGCTTCTTGCAGGATCCTTTCCCCCAACGAAGTGCGGCTGACAATCAGGCTCACACCTTCAGCCTCTTCGAAGATCGGATAACCGTCCGCATCGCTCTCCCAGGCATCGGCGCAGACAATATCCGCGGCCTTACCGGTGCCATCGGCACAGATCTTGCAACGATGCTGGACATGTTTCGAGAGGATGTCGCCCCAGCTCTCATGATAGCTCATGGAGCGTTCCGTTCCGTCGTCAAGACTAGCTGTTGCTCGCCCTGGCCAACCATGCCCACGATACCGGAAGCTCGTGACGTGATCCTCGTGGACACCGAGAGACTTAATCAACTCTCTGGCGCCCTGTTCCGAGGGCACGCCCGCGCAGAAAAAGGAAAGGATTATTGGATAGGTCGCTGCAACCTCTGGGCGTTCACTGGCGAGAGCCCGCAGGGCCACCGCATCACAAGGTTTGCCGACAAAAGCATATTTTCTACCTGAGTCGACCATCTCGCTCAATCGCTCCAACGGTGCGGAGGGGGCATAGCGGGATCCACCTGCGGCCAGAATGTCATCGCGGTCTATGCTGACAACCATTCGGTTCGCAATCGGATTTTGTGGGTCATCAGCAATCTGCACAATGGCCTCAACTTCTCCGCTGTTAAGGAGATGCACCAGCAAGGCTGAAAGTGCTCCACCCGAAGCCCCTCTAAAGCGCAGTAAAGTGTCCGTGGCCCAGCCCGTGCGCATCTCTCTGTATGGACCCCACAGAACATCATCTGGCTGGTCTTCGGCCGCTATTTTTTGGCCCAAGGCGGGGCAGAAGCGATCGAAGGCTTGTTGTTCTGCATCGGTCAGCGGCGCGAATTCGAGCGGTCGCAGAAATCCGGGCTCTACCTTTTGCATCCTTATCTTGCCCGGGAACACACCTGCGCACGCTCCGCACCCCGAACACAGATTGCCTCGAGCGATGCGGCGCAATGGCACGGCCGTAGGCAGAGCGCTTTCTTCAGGATCTCCGTTTTGTGACACCTCAGAAGCCATTTTCCCACTCCTGCCTGCGACGCCAGACATCTCGCCAGGCAGTGTATGCGGCGTCGAACCGTGATGTTCCCGGCAGACTGTTCAAAATCGATAGTGCCACGTTTCGCGATAATGGCCAAAGCTTCAGCAGGAACAGGCCAATCCCTTGCGTTCTTACCGAAAAATGCCTCTTGATAAGCTCTGCCTTCGCCTTTAGCAGTCGCACCAGCTTGTCGGAACGGACCTTCTCGGAAGCCCCTCCATAATGAACGATCGTTGCATCTGGTGTTATGGTCGGACGCCAGCCTGCTGCTCCTGCGCGAAGGCAGAGATCTGCTTCTTCGCCATACATTCTGAAGACAGGATCAAACCCTCCCAAATCATCCCATGTCTCCCGAGAAATCAGCAAGAAACATCCCGATACTATGTCCACCTCCCGAACTTCGTCACGCTGCCAGTTTCCAAAAGACTCGGGGTTGAAGACGGCTGAATTTTGGAAAACGACAGATAGACCAGACGCTCTGCAGAACAGTGACCACACGGTCTGCCTATGCCAGCAAGACGAAGGGTTCAAGCGACCGTCCGCGAAAAGAGTCCGCCCGCCCCAGATACCGGCGCTAGGACGGCTTTGTGCGAAGGCGACGAGCTTGTCCAGGGCTTCGTCCAGAACCACCGTATCAGGGTTCAGCAACAGCAGAAAAGGCGCCTTGCATTGCGGCACGGCCAAGTGATGAGCGCCGCCAAACCCATGATTTATCGACTCCGCAAGCAGTTTGACACGTGGAAAGAGCTGCCGAATCGCATCGGCCGAGCCATCTGAGGAGGCATTGTCTACGACAACAATCTCGAAACTTCGGCTGGTCTGTTCGTAAATCGACGACAAGCAGGCAAGAGTCATGTCTCGCGTGTTGTAACTGATAATGACAACCGAGAATTCTGGCGTTTCCGGTCGGTCGCTGGGCATTCGGCTTCCTGAACTGATTACTATGGTTTTCCCCGCACTGTGCAACGAGTAGCATCGCATGACTAGTGGTCTCAATAACTGCATGCCTTCTGTTGCCGGTTTATCCGGACGAAACAGTTCGTTTCTGTGCCCGGGATTTTCCCATCACACGGTTGTCGGCATTGCCTTGCATTTGTTGGGCGGTTAGCGTGCGCGCGGTTGTTTGGGGTCAAAAGTATGCATCAAAAAATTAGTGAAATCTCGGGAAAGAATATTCGTCTGCGCTTGGTTTCGGAACAAGATGCAGCATTCATTCATGCCCTGCGAACCGCTCCGATGTATAGCAGATACCTATCGCCCGTCACTGGAAGCGTGGAGGATCAAAGAAAATGGATCGCGGCGTACAAGTCCCGCGAGGCCGCAGGGGCAGAGTATTACTACGTGATCGAACGACTGGACGGACATCCATGCGGCGTTGTCCGCCTGTACGAGCTGACCGATGATAGCTTCACTTGGGGAAGCTGGATCCTGAACGCCGACAAGCCGTCGAAGGCCGCTTTCGAAAGCGCGGTGCTTTCATTTTCGATCGGGTTCGACGCGCTGGGCTTATACCGCGGAATTCTCGATGTGCGCAGGGACAACGCAAAGGCAATTGCCTTCTATCGCCGTTTCGGCATGACTGAAACTGGGTCTGATGCAGACAATCTTTATTTCGAGCTGACGAGAGAGCGGTTTGCTGCCAAGCAACCCGAGCTGAACAACGCCTTACAGGAGGGGTCTTGCAGTGCCTGAAATCCAAGAAGACTGTATCATCCCGGCAAGCGCAAATATCGCCGAAGGGGTAAGTATCGGACCGCGCGTCGTTCTGGCCGGCGATGGAATCGTACTTAGGGAGAACGTCACACTAGACGCCGCCTGTGTCATCGGGGCCGACGTTGCCGTCGGTCAAGGCGCGTGGGTCAGAGCCGGCGCCGTCGTGCTACGGTCAGTGCCACCTAATGCGATCGTCGAGGGCAATCCGGCGCAAGTCGTTGGTTATCTGAACGGGTCCCGGCTGGAAAGTCGGCCTGATCCGCGCCATGTGGATGTTCAGGCCCTAGGCGATCTAAAAAGGCCTGCAATGGTGCCCCTGGGTATCGGCCAGAGCAGCCTCTACCTGATGCGTCGGATCGAGGACGCGCGCGGATCTCTGACGGTGGGCGAAGTGCCAGACGAGGTCCCTTTCACCCCTGCGCGCTATTTTGTGGTTTATGATGTGCCCTCGATGGAACTGCGCGGGGAACATGCACACAAGAAGTGCCAGCAATTCCTTATCTGCCTGCATGGGTCCTGCAGGGTCCTTCTGGATGATGGCGTCGAACGCTGCGAAGTCACGTTGGATCGACCGGACATAGGCGTTTTCATGCCGGAAATGATTTGGGGGACCCAGTATCGCTACAGTCCTGAGGCAGTGCTTCTGGTCCTTGCATCTCGCCCTTACGAGGAGGATGACTATCTTCGCACCTATGACGCATTCCTAGCGGAGATGGAAAGATCCAAGGCATGAAGATACCTTTTCTCGACATTGGCGCCACGTACAGGGAACTGAAGCCCGAGATCGACGAAGCGGTGGCCCGCGTTCTTTCAAGCGGCTGGTACATTCTCGGTCCGGAAGTCGAAGCTTTCGAGGCGGAATGGGCGGAATACTGCGATGCTGGCCATGCAGTTGGTCTTGCCAATGGCATGGACGCGCTGATCCTGGCACTTCGGGCACTGGAAATCGGACCGGATCACGAAGTCATAGTGCCGTCGAACACATATATCGCGACTTGGCTGGCGGTTTCCGAGGTCGGCGCGACGCCCGTTCCTGTAGAACCGGATCCGGCGACCCACAACATCGACCCTACGCGGATCGAAAAAGCCATAACGCCGCGCACCCGTGCAATCCTACCGGTTCATCTTTACGGACAACCCGCCGACCTTGATCCGATCTTGGATATCGCGCATCGGCATGACCTGCGGGTCGTCGAGGACGCCGCGCAGGCCCACGGAGCCCGCTACAAGGGCAAGAGGATCGGCGTACATGGCGATATCGTATGCTGGAGTTTTTATCCAGGAAAGAACCTTGGGGCCTTCGGAGACGCGGGCGCGGTGACAACCAATGACGCCGCGCTGGCAGAAAAGGTGGCGGTCCTACGGAACTACGGCTCGCGACGGAAATACGTGAACGAAGTGCAGGGCGTGAATTCGCGTCTCGATCCAATCCACGCCGCAGTCCTGCGCGTTAAACTTGCATCGCTTGATCGCTGGACCGACCGACGCCGGAAAGTTGCCAAGATCTACTCAAAGGCACTAAAGAGTACAAACCTAATTCTACCACATGTACCAGACTGGGCCGATCCAGTTTGGCACCTCTACGTTGTTAGGAGCCAGATCCGCGAGCAGCTCGAATCCCGTCTAACTTCCGAAGGGGTGGGCACGTTGATCCATTATCCGATCCCTCCACACATGCAGGACGCTTATTCGTATATGGGTCTCGCACCTGAATCCCTACCTCTGGCGCAACGTCTTGCTTCCGAAGTCATCAGTTTACCGATTAGCCCGCATCTCGCCGAGAAGGACGTCAACGCCATCGCAGATATCCTATCCGATAGAACCTGAAATGGTCCTGAGGCTGATAAAACGAAAGGTTAAGACCGAGCGGCGTTTTGCGCCGTACAGGTTCTTGATGAAAAATGGAGTATGGAGCGTAGAAAAAAGATTTCTTGCCCTCGAAGATCCTAAAAATGCAGAGTTCGCACAATTCGCTGGAAAGTTTTTTAAGGCCAATAAGCGTGGGTCAAAATATTTTCCAGACCTCGCCAAGGCAGTAGTTAAGAGGATAGTCGGGTCCGACCGGCTCGTAGTGCGCGGTTCGGGAAAGATATTGTCCGCAACAGTCGTCTACATCTCGAGATCGGGGCACTTAAAGTTCTTCGACTTCGATAAGAATGAAATTTTGACCACTATTGATCGAAATGTACACGTGAACCGGGTGCCTGAGAAGAAACTGGCGCTTTTTGATTATTTTCCGCGTCCGGATAGAAGCCTGATCAAGACCCAGTCGGGCTATTTCAGGCGCGAGCCCTTGCTGGAAGCGAAACCCCTCGGTCTGCTGTCACAGGTTGAGCAATTGAAATCTGTTCATAAGATCATCAAAGTGTACGAGGAATATGTCGAAGCAACCCGTTGTGAGCCGGACCCTGACTTGGTCATGACGTGTTTCAAAGAAGTCGCCCAGTACCTGCCAGAGGCGATTAGGGCAAAGTATCTGGCTCTCGAAAAACGTGTCTCGAGCTTAGCCAAACGTTATGGCCTTGTTGAAGCACACCTTGACTTTAACATAGCTAATCTTTTGATTAATGACCGGGTGTGGGCTGTTGATACGGAAGACGCAGGTCTTTTGCTGCCCTGCCTTTATGATCTGAACAATCTTGCAATCAACGAAATCTACGAAGATCGCGACACCTTCATTTTCGACCAGATTTTCGGGGGCGCGCTGAACGCAGATTTCCGAAGTCTTATGTCGAAGGCAATCATTGGTCCAAATAAAGACGACGACAAGTTGTCCGTATTCATGAACTTCTTCATGCGCGAGAGTCAGTATGTTTCCAGTCAATTGTTTGGAGATATCGATCCGAAGCGCGCCGAATGGACATGGAACAAGCTCGAAAGAGCAATTCCTTGGTGGGGCCAATTTTCAGATGCGCATTAGAGAAAGATGTCAATGACCCGAAGTTTCTTTTTGAAGGTTAAGTCCAAGTTAAGGCGCTGGCTTTTGGGCGCGCCGCAGGTCCAGCATGATGCGGAAGGATTCGAGTTCTACAAGCCCGGCTCTCGCGACGAGAGGAATGCGGGTTTCCAGAGTTACTATCGCGAAAATGCTGCGGATATCTGGCTGGGAAGAGTTCCCGACAGGTATTTGAAGATTGCTGAGATGGTTCCGGGTACTTCAGTGCTTGAAATTGGATCGGCCGATGGTACGCAGGCACTAACTCTTGCACGCGATGGAAAATCGGTCCTTGGGATCGAATTGATGCCCCTGCAATTTCAGGAGGCACAGAAACTGCGTCAACACTGGTTGACCCAAGGCTTTAATGTGAAAAGCTGTGAATTCGTTAACGGAAGCATCATGGATAACCTCGAGGCGCTCGATAAAGCTGAGACGGTGTTGATCAGTCGGGTTCTATACCATCTAAGGGCCGATATTGAGCCGCTGTTTAAGCGCATTGTCGAAAGCCCGGTGCGCAACGTGGTCCTCGTTGGTTGTCCGCTTCGCGAAGCCCGTTGGCGAGCGGGAGGTGATACCGGAGATGCGTTGGGGAAGTATGCCTATTATGCAGCTCAGGAGGGCATGGAAGACATTCTCAAAAAGTTTAGTTTCACGGTGACCCGGTCCGAGGCATCAGGCAACGGAAACGATCCGCTCGTGGTCGCAGTACGTCAGATAGACCGTTAAGATATATGTCCTCGCGGGGCCTTCTGAGATCTATGGCGGTAATTGGCGGCGCGCAGGCGATCAGGATCGCGATTACAATTGCCCGAGCGAAGACGATAGCGGTGCTACTCGGCCCGACAGGCATCGGTCTACTCAGCGTTCTTAACAATCTACGCGAGATTCTATCGATGAGTGCAGGCCTGGGGCTTGCCAATAGCGGTGTGCGCGAACTATCGGCCGCGAAAGAAGATGCTGAGACGCTCTCGCGTGTGCGCCGGGTGCTATTCTCCGCTTTTGTCGTCCAAGGGTCCATCGCGATGGCTCTGATCTGGCTGACACGGGAAGCGCTCGCGCTGCGGATTCTAGGCAGCACTGATTACAGCCTTGAGATCGGGCTGGTTGGTGTGGCGGTATTTCTGTTTCTGATCTCGAGCTCTCAGACGACGCTGCTGCAGGGAATGAGGCAGATTGGCGATTTGGGGCGGGTCACCGTCTGGGGCACGCTGCTGGGTACATTGGCCGGCCTGCTGCCAGTGATTGTGCTGGGTCAGGAAGGGCTTATTGCGCTGATACTTTTGCCACCGGCCATAGGTATCTTTGTGGCGTGGCACTATACTCGCCACTTACCCGCAACCCAAACGGTACGAATGACCCGGCAGGAAATTTGGTGGGCCTGGTACCCGATGGTCAAGCTGGGCGTTGCGTTCATGCTGGGTGGGCTGGCGACAACAGGTACGCTGCTTCTGTTGCGCGCTTGGATTACACGGGATCTTGGCCTCGAGGCTGCAGGGTATTTCGCTGCTTCTTGGAGCATCACGATGATCTATGTGGGCTTCCTATTGCAGGCCATGGGGGCTGATTACTTTCCGCGCTTGACGGAGGTCATTCGCGACCGCGACACCGCGACAAGACTGATGAATGATCAGATGCAGCTGTCGCTGGCCCTTGGCGGGCCGATCCTTCTGATTTTGATTGGCTGCGCACCGTGGCTCATCCGCCTTCTGTATTCCTTAGATTTCGAAGCGGCGGTGACAATACTGCAATGGCAAACTGTGGGAAACGTTTTCAAATTAGCCTCGTGGTCCCTTGGTTTTGCCTTTGTTGCTTCAGCGAGATCGGGGTTGTTTCTATATTTGCAGCTGCAGTTCAACTTATTGTTCTTGGCGATGATATGGATCGGACTGCCTCGGCTGGGTTTGGAGGTAACCGGGATCGCCTTCGTTTTTGCGTATGCGATCCATCTCTCGGTAGTTGTGATCTTGGTTCACCGACTTCAGGGCTTCCGCTGGCAAAGGCTGTCAGTTGGCCTTTTTGGTTTACATGCAACGCTGGCCTTCGCTCTGCTGGCGCTATCACTTAGTTTTCCCCTCGCCGGAGCAGGCGCGTCGGTAATGGTAGGTGTGATCACCGGCATTGTCGGCGGACATATAGTAGTTTCCAAAATTGGGCCCCATGGGCGCCTTGTTTCGAAGATAGCGCGCATCTATGAATTGCTTGGCTGGCCGATCAGGGATGTTGGATGACAAAAAAGACACAGCGTCCATTGGTGACCTTCATAGTCATCGCCTACAATCAGGAGCGCTATATCCGCGAAGCCATAAAAGGGGCTTTCGCGCAGACCTACGAGCCGCTGGAGATCATCCTGTCGGATGATTGTTCGTCCGACCGCACCTACGAGATCATGCAGGAGATGGCGGCAGGTTATGAAGGGCCGCACAAGGTGTTGCTGAGCCGCAACACCCCGAACTTGGGACTGATCCCGCATATCGATCGTGTGATGGAGCTTGTCGCAGGTGACTTTATAGTTGTGAATGCGGGTGACGATGTGTCCGTGCCTAAGCGAACTTCAGCCCTCGTAGCTGCTTGGCTTGCTTCGGAGCGTCGCCACAAGCTGCTGCACTCCGCAGTAGAACGCATCGACTTAGATGGTGAGCCGATTGATATCAAACGACCACCAGCCTTTATGCAGGGTGCCCCTGATACATTTGAGATAGTGCGAAACAATGGTCATATCATCGGCGCAACCGCAGGTTGGGACAAAAGTATATTTACCGAATTCGGTCCGCTAGGCGAAGGTATCACTGCCGAAGACCGGATCATCCCAATTCGTGCCAGCATTATTGGCGGGCTGACCTATATCCCCGAAGAACTCGTCCGGTATAGGATCGGGGGAGTGTCGGCACCGATTGTTCAAAGAAGCCCAGCACACGAATACTTGTACGGTCTGTCGCACAAGGTGCGGAAATGGAAAAGCGAGGTCGACTTCTATCTACTCGAAAGATTCTGCGACTTAGACTATAGCAGAAAGGATGAAGTAGAAGCTATATGCCGCAGTCGCGGCCGCGTTCTACGTTTTGCCGTTGATCTAGCAGAGACAGGGCGTTTCGATAGGTGGCTAATGGCTCCAAAGGCTTTATTGTTGGCTTGGCGGCACCGAACCTCTGCACCTGTGAAGGATTGGGCAAGATACACTTTTGAAAACACATATAAATGGTACGCCAACATGAGGTACGCGAGTTCATATAGGCGCAGATCTCCAAACGCGGGGGCGAGGGCATCTAAAGAATGAGTGACGTGCCTCTTATCTCTGTCGTTATACCGACATACAATCGCGCTCATTGCATCGCGGATGCGATAGACAGTGTGCTCCGTCAGGACCCACCTCCCTACGAAGTGATTGTCGTAGATGACGGATCAGTAGACGAAACGGTAGGCATCCTGGCACAATATGGTGATCGGATTACTTGCTTGTATCAACCGAATGCGGGTGTTTCCGCTGCAAGAAATTTGGGGATAAAACACGCCTCTGGTGACTGGTTAACCTTTCTCGATTCGGACGATTTGTGGACCGAAGAGCGCATGAGCGTGCTTGTAAGCGATCTGTTGGGTATCGGAGACGCGAATGTTGTCGCTCATGTGGCTGATCTAAACTTCACTGGAAGCAATTATAGCAAGCGGCTTTTCGAGCTGCGAAATTGGACAAGTGATGAGTGCGCCAGTATTCACATCGGTGATTGGCTCCAAAGAGCATTGAGTGGCGTCTCACCTTGTTCAGCAGCAGTTAGAAGAGATATCGCTATCGATGTAGGAGGCTTTCCGGCTAACTTAGCGATTGGCGAGGATATTTACTTTTTCGCCGCAGTTTCACTAATGGGATCAGCCATTTTTAATGACGCGGTAGTTGCCGAGGCGAGAAGATTCGAAGAAGATCACGTTGCAGTAGTTGATCTTTTCCGCAGAGATCCGATAGAAGCCTATCTCACTAGAGATCGACTATTCGTACTACTCAGCGATCTTTCCTTGAGTGGTCAACAGCGTGATACAGTCAATAAGCTACGAAGCGGCAATCTCTTGAGATTGGCCAACGCTGAAGCCAGTACCGGCGTTGGCAATCATCGACGAACTCTACTGGAGACGATCCGGGTACACCCTAAATTTATTAGGCCACTTTTGAGAGCAATACCACCATTCCTTATTGGGCGCAAAGGTTACCAAGCTGTCCTGCGTCAAAATGGTTTTACGCGAGTGGGAGATCGGTAGTCCTTGAGTTGAGAAATGGCTTACTTGAATTGTACGAACCAATTATGTCAAAAAAGTCTCCAAAATGAATGAAGTTACCCCACCGCTGGTATCGGTAATTATTCCAACATACAACCGGGCGGGTACAATACTTCGCTCAATTCAAAGTGTTCTGGCTCAGGACTATCAAAATCTAGAAGTGATTGTTGTGGATGATGGATCCACAGATCAAACGCAGAATATTCTTTCTTCGGTTGCGGACGAACGAGTTAGGCTAATCGTTCATGAAAAAAATCGTGGCGTTGGAGCCGCAAGGAATAGCGGGATTTTTGCCGCTGCGGGGGATCTCGTCGCTTTTCAAGATAGCGACGACGAGTGGTTGCAAGGCAAGCTATCTAGTCAAGTCGAGAAGATCTTGGAAATTGGCGAGCAGTGCGTGCTAGTTTACTGTGTGAAAATTGTTTATGGTCGTGACGCAGCATATAGGCGAGGACCTAGAAGGGCAGCTTGTGTGCCTGGTCCCGAAGAAAAAATACTCTCAGGTGATATTCGCAAGCGTCTTTGGAGGGATAATCTCATTAGTACGCAAACAATGTTAGTCCGGACCCAAGCACTCCGAGAGATAGGAGGTTTTGATGAAAGGCTCTTTAATAGCGAGGAGTGGGACTTGGCCATTCGCTTGTCAAGCCTAGGCATATTCGCCTTCGTTGATGAGCCGCTGGTTAACACTTATATCCAAAAGGATAGCATTTCGACACTTTCGAGTAAGGCGCCGTACAGTCAGTTGATAATTATCAATAAGCTCAAGCGCCAAGGGGTTACTTCCAAGGCTTGGGCCGGTCGTTTGGGGCGGTTGGGATACGCGGTTGGGCGGCTTGGATATCCTAGAAGGGGCGATAAGCTGATGCGCGCGTCACTAGCGAGAAACCCATTCTTAGCCAGTATGTGGGTTCGCTTTCTCGTTAATCGTTCTCGTTTCTAAATTGGCTTTTGAAAGATTTGTGTGCTTTGAATTTTGAAACACTTCGCTGCGCCTAGATTCGCGCATTGGAAATCGTGAATAATTTATCCTGCTTCTGCTCGACTCGGTCGTTACGCCAGTTTCTTCGCTTACGCCATCCCAGTCCAAAAACCATATGCCACTGGAGAACAAAAAAAGGAAATAAACGTACGCGATATCCCAGTAATGGACTGTCCATCCAGACATAAAGAGACCAAACATGGTCACAAGGTATCCCGTACGATACCAGATAATTCGCTCATCTGTAGTGCGGCGATAGGCGACACCAAGAAAGACAGAAAAGAACAGTGCGAACCATAGAATCCAAACAGGCACCCCATGGCGCATTGCGGGAACGATCCAAAACATATCCGCGCTACGTGACATCCACGATGGACGGGCCCATTCATTCAATCCAATTCCAAAAACAGGATTATTTAGTATACTAGCAGTGCCAAACTCCCAAATTCGTATCCGATTGTAGGCAGTGTGTTTATTGAATGCGAGATATTCAATAATGACGTGGAATGGCGTTCGATTGGAAAGAATGTCAATTATAATGTACCCTAAGATTGAAAGTACCAGAAGTATCTTCCATCTTGATTTTACGGAATTGAAGACTCTATCCCAGGCTATGATATTGATTTGGGCCATCACTGACACCATTGGGCCAGATGAGAGTGACAATAGGCCCAGTGCTGCTATTGCCGATGTTCGAAGAAAGCGAGAGATCTTCGAGAGTCCGTATCCGATCACGTAGTATACGACGCCTACAATCGACCAAACAAAAACTCCAAAGTGTATTGGATGCGGAAAAGGACCTTGAACACGCTCAAGGCCCAGGCGTGGCTCCATATTCATCTCGAAGTATGTTGGTCCAATTTTTGATAAGACTTCGATAATCACACTATTGCCAGTTAAGGCTTCGTACATGGCAAACGGCATCAAAAATAGGCAAATTGTGAAGAGAGTCCTTACAAGAGACAGAAAGTGGTCAGGCGTTCTAATGTAACATCGGCCGAGCAGGTAAGCTCCAAGTGTTTCACTCCATAGAATCCCTGTAGTCTCAACCATTGAGGCGAAACCGTGAACGACTATTAGTGATACCGTTGACCATATACATATGCCGATCACTAAAATATCTGGTAGCCGAATCTTTCCTGCTTGGCCAGAGAGGAGGAAAAAGATGCTCGGGAAAAAGGAGGCGATTAGCACTACTCGATAAATCGATAACCGCAGAGGTCCCACATAAATAAAAACAGGGATCAGAAGTCCAAGCAAAAAGGCCCACACCCAAAAGGAGACCTTCGTGCTACGGACTGTACTTTTCGAATCGAACGTAGGACTTTTTATGCGCGCAAGGTTTTCCATCTCTTTCTCTGCGCGCCCTATCGAGTGCATGTTCTATGCCAACGGGAAGGCAAAATGCATAAGAGAGACGACAATGAACGCAGCTCCCCGTGATTTATCTTTTGCTTTTCCGATGATAATCGGTGCTCATCCTCGAGATTGCAAGGTGCGTTAGTCCAAGATTGCTTTGACGTCACACGAGAGTCGTCCCACCTTCAAGTGGCGATTCAATGAACATGAAGTCATCGCTCACCTGGAAGTCATACACGTCACCTTCGAAATCCAACCTGCTGTTCCAGGCATCGATCCAGCGGTTGCCGCTTGAGGGTGTCCCGCCAAGATCCCAGCTTGTATCCAAACCCCCAGCTCCCACGAAGTCAAAGTCAGTGCCCTGCTCGTCAAGAACCAGAACATCATCGACGACGATCTGCAGACGATCTGACTCTGCGTCCAGCATGATAGTCACATTGTGCAGATCTCCGTCATTGAGGCCGAGACCCGACAATTGGAAGCCATCGGCAAAGAGATATCCATCGTTATTGGCAACGGTAAGTCTAAGACCATCTCCTTCAAGTCTGAGATCAATTGTGTTTTGGTTCAGCACCAACCGCTCGGAATGCTTACTCGCGTCACTCGAAAAGTCGATCGAGAAAGCTATTTGCTGAGATGATTCGAACTCGGACAGGCCCTCGATTGAGACGTGGTCCCGTTTCCCATCAAAAGTGATGACGGGTCCGTCCTGGGTTTCGATGACATGAGCACCTACGTAGTTCAGGTTGCTCAAGTCGAGCATGTAACCGCCATTGATCATTGACGTGTCATCAGAAGTCGATCCTTCCGTCGTCATTGGCTCTTCAGTCTGAGTGGTTTGCTCTGATGTGTCTTCACCAGGTGTCGCGGACGTTGCCGTGTCACCGTCCGTCGTCGGTTCTGTGACAATCGCCGAATCGTCTGTCGCAACCGGATCCTCTGTGACAGTCGGTTCTGCTGTGGTTTGCTCTGTCGTGTCTTCACCAGGCGTCGCGGACGTTGCCGTGTCACCGTCCGTCGTCGGTTCTGCGACAGTCACCGTGTCGTCGGTCGTAATCGGCTCCTCTGTGACAGAAGTTTCTACTGTGCTCTGCGACGATGCGAAAACTTCAGCAGTCCCAGTGTAAGTAGGATAATCCAAGGACATCACATCAATGGAAAATGCACTTAGCTTTCCGTCAAAGTTCGTCTTTCCCCAAGGATTTCCAAAGACAAGTCCCCACGACTGCATTTCTGGCATTGATCCAACGACTTCAGCCGAACCAACCAATGTCCCATCCACAAGCACTTCAACACTGTCTGAATTGTCATTGAAGCGAAGAACTACATCGTGTGCCAAGCCATCGTTGAGCCGGACCCCGGACGTTTTCACAACGACAGCACCTTCGGTGGTCCAAAGAGTTGTGGTAAGTATCCCATTCGAGTCCATTTGCATAAGTAAGCTTTGATGGACACGAGCAACTTCACCGGCGCTACCAAAGCTGTCCGCCTGAAGCGTCATGGATATTTCGAAAGCATCAGCGCCAAAGAGGTTCTGAATGTACTCTTTATCGACGGCAGCTGCCACCCCAGAACCGCCGAGATCAATCGCCTTTGCGCCACCATAATCTACGAGATTAGGAGACTCAGAACCAGCTGCGGTCGTCTCTCCAAACGAGTGCGTCAAGAAAAGTCCGCTATCAGCATCAAAGGTCAGAACATCGCCTCCCGCAATCCCAGCTGTGATCATGGCTTGAGACGTTTGACCATCAATCGTCGTGACCGTGAGTTTAACATCATGATAACCCGCTGATCCAAAATCATGCTTAACGACTTGGCCGCTTGCAGTGCTGCCATCAGCAAAGGTCCACAAGAATTGAGCGTCATTTTCAGTCAATGGTCCAAATTGCCCAGCAGACAAGGACGCATCGAGAATCAAGATCTGGCTTGATGATGGATCAGAATGAACCTGGAAATAGGGCGTCACCTCTTCCGCAGCATACGGATACTGAACCTTGTCTGATCCAGCGCCAGCTTGCTCAACAAGACTTCCTGGCGCAATCACGTAATCATGCGTAGACGCATTTGACTCCAGGGTCGAGAGAATGAAATTGTAGATATACTCTTGAGGCTGAACCAGCGCGTTTCCGGTTACCGTCCAGTCATATTGCCCTGTGAAGCCATTGATTGCACTTGTAATATTTCCATCAACCGTTACAGAAGTAGATGCTGAACTGACCTTGATTATCGGCACAGTAACTGAGTTAATAGAGATGCCTTCATCGTTGCTAGCGCGAAGTACGGTGTTATTTGTAATGGTTAGGCCGTTCGTTTCGCCTACAGAAATGCCGTGGGCGTGAGAATTATAAATAGTATTGTTTTCGATGAGAACATTCTGGTAGAACATCTCAGCGCCCGCGCGACCATTGTCAACCTCTTCATTCCGCATGAAGATGGACTGCGTTTCATCTCCGCTGCCAATGTCCAGTATATTATTGCGAATTATAATGTCCGTTGATGGAGCCGTCGTATTGTTTGTCCAGAATTGAATCATGTCCGAATGATCACCCGAATCGGTTGATCGCGCGAAATCATGAATATAGTTATCTTCTATCAATACATTTTGAACCTGGGCGAAGTTTAGACCATCAGTTCGAATTGAGTGAACATCGTTTCCAGAAACAACAATATCAGAAGACCCACCAAACGTCATTGCTCGGTGCCAAGTCGTAAATTCATTGTTCTCTATCGTGATTCCTGTGCTGGTTTCCACGCGAAGGCCTCTTCCAGTCGCGTACCCATCAATTGTCGGGTCTCCAGTTCCTGATGCCAACTCTCCCTGGAAAAGAGAGTTGCGAATTGTTATTTCGGAACTGCCCAGGATCATAAATGGAGAAACCCAGTGTGCTCCACCTGTATGGTTTGAATCGAAAACGACGTTGTCGAATGTGAGGTTCTGAACGCTGTCCAGCGTCAACCCTGAAAACGAGGCCGGGTTTTCGGGATCCGCAGAAATAATTGTAACTGGGCTGTCATAAATGGCCTTAACACCGAAAGTCTTCCAGGTGATCAGGTCGAGCTGGCCATAATCGCCGCTATCCAGCTCAATTGTGTCTCCGCCTTGAGCCTGGCTCAGAGCCTTCACAAGCTCGTCCGAGTTCGTAACCTTATAGATAGCCATTCCTGCCTCCATGTGCGTCGCATTGGTTGCGATTGCCTGCACATGTTTTAACCGACAGAGGTGGGCCGCTTTAGGACCGCATTGTGACTTTAAATTGGTCTGGCTTCGAAGCGGTTCTTCAGCGAAATCCTGCCGATTTCCCGCGTCAGCATTTTCTCCGAGACAAGCCAGAAAGACCAGAGCTGTCGCAAGGCGAAGTGCGCTTCGTCGAGCGCGACGCTGGGTAATGCGAAGGCCTCTAACCTGCTGATAAAGCTTCGACATTGCAGCGAGCATTGTCCTCATGGCATACACATCCAGCCTAGCCTTCCACGATCATTATGGCGCGACAGATCAATCCTTTATTTATGTAGCGGATTGGTTCGCATTCGGAAACAGAGCGCCATCCACGCGTGAACATCCGGCAACAATGACACAAATCTGCCCAATATTATCCAGCCACCGTTGCGATTGTTCAGCCACGAGCCTATTGGCAAGGCTCTGTGGGGACCCTGTACAAAGCAGGTCATGTTTTATCCCTTCGCGACAGCTGCTTTCGGTTTTCACCATTCTTTTCGAAGGGGAAGCTTGTTACGAGTCCCCACGCCGCGCGCATCCATGTCCAACGTACGCGGAGTTGCCGAGTTGGTCCAAGACAGGGTTTACAAAACCACGTTCCTTGGCACCCGCACGGCAGGGCGCCGAGGCACGATTAGATGCATCGGAAAATATTCAAGAGATGAGTTGGCCACATGCTCATGAGAATCACGCTGATTGTGCTTTTTGTTTTCCACGCTTTTTCCGTGTCCGCCGTTGAGTACCGTGTTCCGGCTGAGCCTGGTAAGGCACAAGCTCTGATAGACTCAGGTAAACTTGTTGGTGGAGATCAGCTGGTATTGGCACCTGGACGTCATGGACGAATAATAATCGACCGCATCAAATTTGACCAGCCTGTACTAGTGACAGGTGCAAAGGATGCCCCTCCCGAAGTTGACCAATTGATTGTCAATGATAGTAGCGGCTGGCGCTTTGAAGGATTGACCATTGAACCGGGAGCCGAAGGTGATGCGAATGTAGCGCTTGTGCAGATCCGCCGCGGGAAAGATATCCAGTTGGATCGATTGATAGTTTTGTCCTCGCCAGATTCGAGTAACTGGACAGCTAGGGATTGGCGAGATGAAGCACACAACGGCATCGAAGTTTCCGGTGAAGACATCCGGATAACCAATAGTTCCATACGCAATGTTCGGCATGGCATTGCATCTACTGCAAATGGAGCCTGGATCGAAGGCAATTCCATCGAACTATTCAGTGGTGACGGAATACGCGGATTGGGCGACCACTCCAGCTACATAGGCAACACGATCGAGACCTGTGTGAAGGTCGACGACAATCATGATGATGGATTTCAGTCATGGTCACGCAACGCGTTGGGTCTTCCGGGAAAGGGGGCGGTTCGCAATGTGCGACTAGAGAACAACGTCATCAGGAATGGCAACCATCCATTTAAATGTCATCTGCAGGGCATCGGGCTCTTCGATGGCTTCTATGAGGACTGGATTATCCGGGGAAACACCGTTTTCGTTGATCACTGGCACGGCATCACGGTCATGGGAGCTCGCCGCGTCTCAATTCTGGATAACACTGTCGTGGACTCACGCTCAGGAAAACCTGGCGCACCATGGATTGCGATAACGTCACACAAGGATGGGCAACGATCCGAAGACAGCACCATCCAAGGGAATATAATGCAGCCTTGGTCCGGAACAGCGGGCTCTCCTTTCCGTCAGCCGCAACCAGGTGTGACCTTCCAAGATAATCGCATAGTTACAGCGCCTGAAGAGGCGATCAGCGCACAACCCTGAAGTCGGCGCTATATGTCTGTTTCAAAGTTTGGCTAATCTGCTCTGGCCTGACACGGAGGGTAAGCGCTATGTGTGTCTGTTTCCCTTGTCACCTCTGTCTTGGAGGTTTGCACAAGAACAGAGTTGATTTGCCGTGACTCCGCCGCACTTCCTCAACCCAATCGCCCAAGAGATCTAAGCTTCGAATAATTGTGAAGGCGATACGAGACGCATTGTAACGTTGATCGTTACCTTGGCTGTACCGTCGACAACGATCCAGTGCTCGGCTAGGTGGTTGTCAGATTGCATGGAGAGTATCGCGCTCGGCCTGCGTCTTTTGATGCGGAAAATGCGCCATCAATCCGCGCCAAACAAGTCACGTGTGAAAACCTTGTCCTTCACATCTGACAATTCCGGCGCTTGTCGGTTAGCGATGATCACGTCGGCCTCCTCCTTGAAGGCTGAAAGGTCGGTCATTACTTTCGAGCCGAAGAACTCAGCCTCGGTCAGCGCTGGCTCGTAGACCACCACCTCCACGCCCTTGGCCTTGATGCGCTTCATGATCCCCTGAACAGAGCTCTGCCGGAAGTTATCCGATCCCGCCTTCATCACCAGTCGGTAGACGCCTACCTTTTTCGGCCGCTGTGCCAGGATCTGCTCAGCGATGAAATCCTTTCGGGTGTGGTTGGCCTCGACAATGGCCTGGATCATGTTTTGAGGCACCGCGGAATAGTTGGCCAGAAGCTGCTTGGTGTCCTTGGGCAGGCAATACCCGCCATAGCCGAAGGAGGGGTTGTTGTAGTGCGACCCGATGCGCGGATCGAGCCCGACGCCCTCGATGATCTGCCGGCTGTCGAGCCCCAGGCTCATGGCGTAGCTGTCCAACTCGTTGAAATAAGCCACCCGCATGGCGAGATAGGTGTTGGCGAAGAGCTTGATCGCCTCTGACTCGGCCGCGCCAGTCAGCAGGATCTCCGCGTCTGGTTTCAGCGAGCAATCGCGCAGCATATGCGCGAACCTTTCGGCGCGGGGCGATTGCTCTCCCACGATGATGCGCGAGGGATAAAGGTTGTCCTGCAACGCCCTGCCTTCGCGCAGGAACTCAGGGCTAAAGATCACGTTCTTGGTCCCTAGCCGAGCAGAGACGTCGTCGCAGAACCCCACCGGGATCGTGGACTTGACGACGATGGTCGCCTCGGGCGCCAGGGCCATTGCCTTTGCGATCACTGCCTCGACAGTCGAGGTATCGAAGAAATGCGTCTTCTCGTCGTAATTGGTCGGGGTGGCCACGATCACGTAATCTGCATCAGCAAAGGCCGTGGTAGGATCCGTGGTAGCGGTCAGGTCGAGTGGCTTTTCGGCAAGGTATTCCTCGAGCTCGGCATCGACGATGGGGCAGCGACGTTCGTTCAGCATCGCCACGCGGCCTGGGTCGATATCGAGCGCACGCACCTCGTGCTTCTGGGCGAGAAGCACTGCGTTGGAAAGCCCCACATAGCCAATACCTGCTACGGCAAAAATCGTCTTGGTCATGGAAATCCCGATCTGCAGATGAGCGGCTTTGCCTTGTGAGGCTGTCTAACGCGTGACGCGGGGCAGCGTAAAGGGGGCTCGCTCAGGCCCACACATTGTGCTCTGCAAACTCGAGGTACCTCGCAAGAACATTGACCGATTTCCACCCCCCCGCCCGCATGATGGCCGCCGTGTCGAAACCTGACGCAAGAAGATCCTGAGCAGCGCCGACGCGCATCGAGTGACCGCTGAACGCGTCGATCTCCGCCTCGTCGAGGCCGACGCGACGGGCGGCATTCTTGATCAGCCTCTTCACCGTCGTCGTCTCAAGGCTGCGATTGATGGGCTTTTCCTGGTAGATGGGGCAGAACAGGGATCCGATGCCCGGCCCGCGCCAGGCAATCCACTCCCGCATGAGGTCGGCTGTCCGAACGGATGTGAAGGCGATACGGCCATCTCCAAAGGGGTCCGACTTGCTGCGGCGGATGAGAACGCGCATTGTCCCATCCTCCCGATGCGTGAGATCCTCATCCCTCAGGGCCACGAGTTCGGACCGCCGTGTGAGGAGTTCGTATCCTAGGGAAAGCATGGCTCTGTTGCGCAGTCCCCACGGCGTGTCTGGCTCTGTCTCCAGGAAGCGTTCGAGGTAGGTCCGCGTCAGACCCTTTGCCTGTTGCGGCCGCCTCGGCTTGCCGCGACGGACCCTGCGCTGCGCGAGAGTGACGTCTTCGTCATGTGTTGGATCGGGCATGCGGAGAAGCCTGTGCACTTTCCGGATCGCGTAAAGGCGCCTGCGCACTGTGGAAGCGGCTTTGGTGCGTCCCTCGTCCTCCAAAAAGCGGCACACCGTCTCGACCTTTGCTGGAAAGGGATGGCCCAACCCTTTTGTAAGGCACCACGTTTCGAATGCCTCGACATCTGCAACATATGCACGCATGGTCGCTGGTGCGTATGCGCCCTCGAGGCGCTGGAATTCGGAGCGCCAGTCAAGCTTTTTGCACAGATCGTCCATACCTCCAATATGATAAAATTTTTATCACAATGCAAGCGCAAGACATAACGGGACCGCAGATTAGGGCCGCACGCGGTGCGTTGTGTTGGTCTGTTCAAGACCTTGCAGACAAGACGGGCGTCGGAACTGCAACAATTGTGCGCTATGAAAGCGTCTTCGGGGTACCTCCATCCAGGAAAGGCAACTTGCAAGCGCTACGGCAGGCCTTCGAATCTGCCGGCATCGAATTCATCGGCGCGCCTGAGGACGGCCCGGGCATCCGCATCAGGCTCCCGAAGCCGGCACAAGACCAGCTCTGACGTCCACAACGGTCAAACTGCAATGAACCACTTTCGTTGCGAGGCGACGTATCTCCGCGGGCTGGCGGCCGATCAAGATATTGGGGTTGATCAGAAACCCACCTCAAAATATTATAGAACATAATAAGAACACGCCTTGTGGCGAATCATTGAGGCAAGAGGGAGGCTGCTTCGACGGACTGAAATGGAGACGCAGTATGTCCAACGACCTCCCCCTTCCCAACCCCGAGCGGTTTGGCCTTTCGAGCTTTGCCGACATCCTCCCAAAGCGTGACCCCATTATTGGGGAAGACCCCGGCTCCCTTGCCGCCTTTCGCGACGGTATGATGCGGGCCCTCGTGCCCTTCACACCCTACGAATGCGTCGTCGCAGAGAACCTGATCGACATTGAGTGGGAACTGCTGCAGCGCCGCCGCATGCGAGACGCGAGCCTGCGCCAGATCATTCACACGGAGGTCCGCGGCGCGGTGATGGAGCGGGAACGCGCCTTGCACGACGAACGGTTGGATGCTGCCTGGGAGGAGTTTATCCAAGCGGGTGGCAAAGAACACGAATGGGAAGACCCCTTCGACTTCGACCGGGATGCGGCGGGGGTTTTGGCGGACGAAGTCGCGGAACGGTCGTTGTCTCATGACCCCGGCGCCGAGGCTGCAGTCCATGCAGAGATTGCCGAAATGGGATTGGATCCCGTAAAGCTCATGAGCGACGCCTACATCAAGTCGAATTCGGCTGCCATGAAGCACGACGAGAAGATCCAGGAGTTGGAACGCCGCCGTCGCGAGGTGAAGAGGGACTACGACGCCCTGCAGAAGACGCGGCCCATCGACGGCGCGATTATCGGCGGATGACGTCAGACCGCATCACAGCGCGCAACCGCGCCAATGCCCGCAAGAGCACGGGTCCAAAGACAAAACACGGCAAGGACATCTCCGCTGGCAACGCAAGACGTCACGGCGCCACCGCCCGCCCCGATCCCGAGAGTATTGCCGCCTGGCTGGGCATCATCCTCGATCGCCCCGACATCACGATCAAGGATCTCTTGCCTTCAGACGAGGCGGGGTACCGCGCCTTGGCCCTGGCAGAGGCTGAGGTGAAGATCGTCGCTGCGGAGAGGGCCCTTTTGGAATTCGAGGCGGGCCTTGCACCACCGAGGCTCAAGAGCAGGAAGCCGCCGCTGATCCCCAAGGAAGACCCCGATCTCGACAACATCGTCAATCTCATGAAGGAGAAACTCAAGACGGAGGAGTGCACCAAAGCGGAACGCAGGAAGGCGGAGGCGGCCCTTAAAACATTAGCCCGCATGCGGGCGCCGCGCGTGAGCTATTACTCGCAGAACGGACATCACCGCCTCCTCAGGCGCTACCTCTCAGAGGCCCGCTCGAAGCGCCGCAAGGCCTTCGAAGCCTGGGCAGCAATGACCACTTCGGAGGAGGCTCCGAGATAGGCAAAGAGGCGCATTTCCCGAAACAAAGCCAAATTCGTGCATAGGTTGTATTTTGCGCCATGTAAGCCCAGGCTCAGCCGTCTATTTTTCTCTTTTCAAGACGACCGTCAGACATGTTTCAGGCCACACGCCGGCCGCGACTCGAATGCCTGATAACGCCTCATCCCGGGCGCATCGTCGCCTGAGCAATCTGCGTGCGACATTGCAAGTTCCAAACAGACAAGTCGTCCCTCAGCGCGGTTTGCCTATGTCCCTCTTGTGGCATCCTTGCTAATAGACCGGCGTATAGCGGGCTGGATACGCTCTCCATGAAGAACTTCTCGAAGCTTCACCAATTATTTGAACAATCGGAAGCTGACATGACAAAGATCGCACTTCTCACCGGGGTCACCGGCCAGGACGGGTCATACCTTGCTGAATTCCTTCTTGAAAAGGGGTATGAAGTCCATGGTATCAAGCGCCGGGCGTCTTCGTTCAACACGCAACGTGTTGACCACATCTACCAGGATCCGCATGAGGCGAACCCGAAGTTCAAGCTGCATTATGGGGATCTAACGGATACCTCGAACCTGACCCGGATCATTCAGGAAGTGCAGCCCGACGAGGTCTACAACCTCGGCGCACAATCCCATGTCGCAGTCAGCTTTGAGGCGCCGGAATATACGGCGGATGTTGATGCCATCGGCACCCTGCGCCTTCTCGAAGCGATCCGGTTTCTGGGTCTGGAAAAGAAGACGCGGTTTTATCAGGCCTCCACCTCGGAACTCTACGGCCTCGTCCAGGAAACACCGCAGAAGGAAACCACACCGTTCCATCCGCGCAGCCCCTACGCGGTGGCCAAGCTCTATTCCTACTGGATCACGGTGAACTACCGCGAAGCCTACGGCATGTATGCCTGCAATGGCATCCTCTTTAACCACGAAAGCCCGAGGCGCGGGGAAACCTTCGTGACGCGGAAGATCACCCGGGGTCTTGCCAACATTGCGCAGGGTTTGGAAAGCTGCCTTTACATGGGCAATATCGACAGCCTGCGTGACTGGGGGCACGCCAAGGATTACGTGCGCATGCAGTGGATGATGCTGCAGCAGGACCAGCCGGAGGATTTCGTCATCGCGACCGGGCTGCAATATTCCGTACGAGAGTTCATTCGCTGGTCAGCGGCGGAACTGGGGATCCAGCTGCGGTTCGAAGGGCAGGGCGTGGACGAGATTGCGATCGTGGACGCCGTGACCAGCGACATGGCGCCCGCGGTGAAGCCTGACGACGTGATTATGCGGATCGATCCGAAGTATTTCCGCCCGGCGGAAGTGGAAACGCTTTTGGGGGATCCGTCGAAAGCCAAGGCCAAGCTGGGTTGGGAGCCCGAGATCACCGTGCAGCAGATGTGCGCTGAGATGGTTGCCGAAGATCTCAAAACTGCGCGCCGCCATGCCCTTTTGAAAGAGCATGGGATGGACCTGCCCGTGAGCATCGAAAACTGAGCGGGGCAGGGGCATGAAAATCTATATCGCAGGGCACCGCGGTATGGTGGGCGGTGCGATCCTTCGCCAGCTAGAGGCGCGCAAGGCCGAAGGCGCAGAAATTGAGCTGATCACGCGTACGCATGCGGATCTGGATCTGACCGATCAGGCGGCGGTCGCAAGTTTCTTCGAAACAGAGCGCCCTGATCTTGTGATCCTCGCCGCCGCCAAGGTCGGTGGGATCATGGCCAACAACACCTATCCGGCACAGTTCATTTATGAAAACCTGATGATGGAATGCAACGTGATCCATCAGGCCTATGCCAGCGGGGTCACGCGGCTCTTGCAGTTGGGATCCAGTTGCATCTATCCGAAATTTGCCGAACAGCCGATGCGCGAAGATGCGCTGCTGACGGGCACGCTTGAGCCCACGAACGAGCCCTACGCCATTGCCAAGATCGCCGGGATCAAGCTGTGTGAAAGCTATAACCGCCAATATGGCACGGATTATCGCAGCGTGATGCCCACGAACCTTTATGGGCCGGGCGACAACTTCCATCCGGAAAACTCACATGTGGTGCCCGCCCTGATCCGCCGCTTCCATGAGGCGAAAGAAGACGGCCAGGCCGAGGTCGTAATCTGGGGTACCGGTACGCCTTACCGGGAATTCCTGCACGTCGATGACATGGCGGCGGCATCGCTCTTTGTCCTCGATCTCGACAAAGAAACCTATGATGCGAACACCGACCCCATGCTCAGCCATATCAATGTCGGAACGGGCCAGGATGTGACGATCTCCGAACTGGCCCAGACCATTGCCAAGATCACCGATTTTGACGGGCAGATCCGCTTTGACACCACCAAGCCCGATGGCACCCCGCGCAAGCTGATGGATGTGTCGCGTCTGGCGGCGATGGGGTGGATGGCCTCGATCGGGTTGGAAGACGGGTTACGCGATGCCTATAAGTGGTTTCTGGAAAACGACGTGCGGGGCTGATCCGCGCGAAGCGAAAGGTGTTTCAAGATGAAACAGATTACGCCCGTTCTTCTCTGTGGTGGGTCGGGCACCCGGCTTTGGCCGCTGTCGCGCAAATCTTATCCCAAGCAGTTCGTCCCCTTGGTTGGGGAGGAGACACTGTTTCAGGCCTCGGCTAAGCGGTTGTCAGGGCAGGGGTTTGGCGCGCCGATGGTACTGACCAATTCCGATTTCCGGTTCATTGTCACCGAACAGCTGGCCGAAGCCGGCCTGGATCCGGCGGCCATCCTGATTGAACCTGAAGGGCGCAATACCGCGCCCGCGGTTCTGGCCGCCGCGCTTTGGCTGGAAAAGACTGACCCGGACGCGCTGATGCTGGTAGCACCATCGGATCACGTGGTGCCGGACGCGTCCGCGTTCCGCAATGCGGTGTCGGCCGGTGTATCGGCCGCTCAGGCAGGCGATCTGGTGACATTTGGGATCAAGCCGACGCATCCTGAAACAGGCTATGGGTATCTTGAACTGGCAGAAGATCCGGGCGACTTCGCAGCCAGACCTCTGAAACTCAACCGGTTTGTCGAAAAGCCCGATGCTGCCCGGGCAGGCAAGATGCTGGAGGCGGGAACTTATCTGTGGAACGCGGGGATCTTTCTTTTCTCCGTCAAAACCATCCTCGCCGCGTTCGAGGCACATGCGCCGGATCTTGTGGCCCCTGTGCGCGACGCGGTGGATCAGGGCAAACCTGATCTGGGCTTCCTGCGCCTTGATCCTACCGCCTGGGCCAGGGCCGACGACATCTCGATCGACTACGCGGTAATGGAGCGTGCCGAGAACCTGTCGGTCGTGCCCTTTGCGGCAGGCTGGTCCGATCTGGGCGGCTGGGACGCTGTCTGGCGCGAAGCGGCCCGCGACCCGCGCGGGGTAGCAACGGCCGGTCATGCAACCGCGCTTGATTGTGACGACACGCTCTTGCGGTCCGAAGATGACCGGATGGAGGTCGTGGGCATCGGCTTGAAAAACATCATCACGGTGGCAATGCCCGACGCGGTTCTGGTTGCCGACGCCTCCCGCGCGCAGGACGTGAAAGAGGCCGTCACAGCCCTGAAAGCCAAACAGGCCAAACAGGCCACGATGTTCCCCAAGGATCACCGCCCCTGGGGGTGGTTCGAAAGCCTTGTGATCGGCGACCGCTTCCAGGTCAAGCGCATCCACGTCCATCCCGGCGCGGCGCTGTCCTTGCAATCGCATCACCACCGGTCGGAACACTGGATCGTGGTCGAGGGCACAGCTAAGGTAACCGTAGATGACGAGGTCAAGCTGGTGAGCGAAAACCAGTCTGTCTATATTCCCCTTGGCGCAGTGCACCGGATGGAAAACCCGGGCAAAGTGCCCATGGTTCTGATCGAGGTGCAGACGGGCACCTACCTCGGAGAAGACGACATCATCCGGTATGAGGATGTCTATGCGCGGGGGCAGGGCGCCAAAGGCTAATCAGGAACCCAGAAATCCTTGCCAGCTTCGGTACCGATTGGGTTCAAAGCCAACGCTGGCTCTTGCCCTCGTTGCAGGCAGTGATTTCAAGTTTCAAAAGCTGGTGCGAATGCGGTGTCAGATGTTGAGGTTTCAGACGTGGTCGTTTTTGGATGTATTGAAAACTATTTGTGGGCGTCTCCCCGATCAGTCCGGCACACTGCTTTACGCTTTGGTCTAGAGCTTTCCGGCCAAAACAGGCACAAAGACTCAAATCAGGCGGATAAGGTTTCAAAATGAGCCACGGGGGACACCTGCTTTTCATCATTGCGCTACTGCCCTTCATAGGGGCGCTGGTGCCTGGCATTATGATCCGTGCGGGGCGAAATGCTTGTGCCGCCTTCACCGCGGTGCCGACGGCGATCGCGTTCATCATGCTTCTGATCCTTGCGCCGCAGGTGATGCGCGGGGAGGTTATTACGTTCCAGCTGGAATGGCTGCCGCAGCTGGGCCTGTCGGCATCCTTCTTCCTTGATGGTCTTGGCCTTTTGTTCGCCTGCATGATCACCGGTGTCGGTCTGCTGATTACGCTTTATGCGCGGTTCTACCTGTCTGGCGAAGATCCGATGGGGCAGTTTTATACCTATCTGCTGCTGTTTCAGGGCGCGATGCTGGGGATTGTGCTGTCGGACAACATCCTGCTGCTTCTGATTTTCTGGGAGCTCACTTCGCTCTCCTCTTTTCTGCTGATCGGCTATTGGAAACACCTGCCCGAAGGGCGGCAAGGCGCGAAAATGGCGCTGACCGTGACCGGGGCAGGGGGGCTGGCGATGATCGGCGGCATGCTGATCCTAGGAAATATCGCCGGCAGCTATAACCTGACCGATATCCTGCAGGCGGGCGATCAGATCCGCACATCGGACTGGTACCTGCCCGCGCTGATCCTGATCCTGCTGGGCGCTTTCACCAAATCGGCGCAGTTCCCGTTCCATTTCTGGTTGCCGCACGCGATGGCCGCGCCCACGCCTGTGTCCGCCTATCTGCATTCGGCTACGATGGTGAAGGCCGGTGTCTTCCTGATGGCGCGTATGTGGCCAGTGCTGTCGGGGACAGATGCGTGGTTCTATATCGTGGCGACCACGGGCCTGATCACGATGGTTCTTGGCGCTCTGATTGCGCTTTTCAAGGATGATCTCAAGGCGCTTCTGGCCTTCTCAACCGTCAGCCATCTGGGCCTTTTGACCATGCTTTTGGGCTTTGGCACCGACAAGGCCGCGATTGCGGCGGTGTTTCACATCATCAACCACCTGACGTTCAAGGCTGCGCTCTTCATGACGGCAGGGATTGTCGATCACGAAACACATACCCGCGACATCAAACGGCTGGGCGGGCTCAGGCACCTGATGCCCATCACCTTCCTGATCGGCACAGTGGCAGCATTATCCATGGCGGGCATCCCGCTTTTCAACGGGTTCCTGTCAAAAGAAATGATGCTGGAGGAAGCATCGCATACCGATTGGTGGGGCAGCCATTATGCCGTGCCAGTGCTGGCCACAATTGGGGCGCTACTGTCAGTCGCCTATTCCTTCCGCTTCATCTCCCATGTCTTTCTCGGGCCGCAGCGTGAGGATTACCCGCACACGCCCCACGATCCGCCCTTTGGCATGTGGGCCGCACCTGCGCTTCTGACGCTTCTGGTCATCATCATCGGCGTCGCGCCCTTCCTGGCCGAAGGGATCGTGCGGGCCGCCGCAAACGCGGTCACCGGTCAGGAGCTGAAATTCTACCTGAAGATCTGGCATGGTGTGACACCCGCGCTGTGGATGTCGGGGATCGCCGTCCTGGGCGGTCTGGTCCTGCTTGGCCTGCACCGTCCGCTCGATGCCGCCTGGATCAAGGCCCCGCGGCCCGAGGCGAAAGCGATCTTTGACCGGCTGATGGCAGGTACCGTTGGACTGATGCGCGGGATTACCGAAGCCACCCATACCGGCGCAATCAGCCGGTATCTGGCGATCTTCAGCGTGGCGGCCGTGGCCCTGGGCTGGGCCGCCTATTCCGGCAGCGGGCTATCTGCCCCCACGCGCACGCATCTGCCGGTGCCGCCGGTGATCGCTGTGGGCTGGGTGATGCTGATCGTCGCGACCATCTCGGTTGTCGGCATGCATCACCACCGTTTCCGGGCGCTGATCCTGATCGGGATCATCGGGTTGTCGATCTCGGCCGGTTTCGCCTATCTCTCGGCCCCCGATCTGGCGCTGACCCAGATCTCGGTCGAGACGGTGACGATCTTGCTTCTGCTGCTGGCGCTGCATTTCCTGCCCAAAGAAACGCCGAAGGAAAGCAGTATGGGTCGCAAACTGCGCGACGGGATCATCGCCCTGACCGCAGGCGGCGGGGTAGGGGCTTTGGCCTATGCCTTCCTGCTGCGCGATATCGACACGATATCGGATTATCACATTGCCAATTCTTACGAGGGCGGCGGCGGCACAAACGTCGTTAACGTGATCCTCGTGGATTTCCGGGGCTATGACACCTATGGCGAGATTATCGTGCTGGGGATCGCCGGTTTCGTGATCTATGCGCTGATGCATGCGCTGCTGGACGGACCCGCCGCGCGCAGGCTGCGAAACACGGATTATTCGCAGGACCGCTCCCGCGACCGGCACCCGCTGATGATGGTGGTGGTCACCCGTGTTCTCATGCCCATCGCGGTGGTCGTCGGCCTTTACATCTTCCTGCGCGGGCACAACCAGCCGGGTGGCGGCTTCGTGGCCGGTCTGGTGATCGCGATTGCCCTTTTGATGCAGTACATGGCGTCCGGTTTCGCCTGGACGCAGGAGCGCAAGAAGATCGAATATCACACCATGATCGGTTTCGGCGTCGTGATCGCAGGGTTAACCGGGGTCGGCGCGTGGCTGGCGGGCCAGCCCTTCCTGACCAGCGCTTATACATATGTGCATCTGCCGCCGGTAGAAGAATTTGAGCTGGCCACCGCCATGCTGTTCGATCTGGGCGTATTCCTGACCGTTCTGGGCGCCGTGATGCTGATGCTTTACAGCCTCAGTCGGATTGCCCGCTTTGCGGGTCAAACCGTGAATGTGGGCCCGATGGACTACGATCCGGGCCATCCCTATACCAAAGAAGAAGACGAGGGGGCGCGCTAAGATGGAAATGATCGTGGCCAGCGCCATCGCCGTTCTGACCGCCGGAGGGGTCTATCTGCTTCTCAGGCTGCGTACCTTCCCAGTGATCCTGGGCCTTGCACTGCTTTCCTATGCGGTAAACGTGTTCCTGTTTGCCAGCGGGCGCCTGGCCATCGACCAGTCACCGATCCTTTCAAAATACGGGGAAGGCGTGTATACCGACCCACTGCCGCAGGCGCTGGTTCTGACAGCCATCGTGATTTCCTTTGGGATGACGGCCGTTTTGGTCATGATCGGTTTGGGCGCCTATCTTGAGGCCGAAACCGACAAGATCGACATCGCAGACAGCCCGACGAAGGAGGATCAAGCATAATGCATTGGATCATCCTTCCCGTCGTCCTGCCCGCCTTGCTGGCTCCGCTGATCGGCTTTGTCATGCGCCACGATATTGTGCTGGCGCGGGCCGCCTCGGTTACCGGGACGCTTCTTCTTCTGGGCATTGCGCTTTTCCTCACCGGCATGGCCGCCGACGGCACCACCCATGTCTATCGCCTTGGTGACTGGCCGGCGCCTTTCGGAATCGTTCTGGTTCTGGACAGGCTGTCGGCGCTCATGGTTTTACTGACCGCGACTTTGGCGACCATCGTTCTGATCCACGCCATCGCCACCGGCTGGGATGCGAAGGGGCGGCATTTCCATGCACTTTTTCAGTTCCAGCTGATGGGAATTTGCGGCGCGTTCCTGACCGGCGATATCTTCAACCTGTTCGTGTTCTTCGAGGTGCTTCTGATCGCCTCTTACGGCCTGATGATCCATGCGGGCGGAAAGGAACGGATGCAGGCTGGCCTTCAATACGTGGTGATGAACCTTGCGGGCTCCACTCTGTTCCTGTTCGCGCTTGGCACGCTTTACGCCTCGACCGGAACATTGAATATCGCCGATCTCGCCGTCAGAGTGGCCGAAATCCCTGCAGATCAAGCGGCCCTTGTCCGCGTGGCTGTCATCCTTCTGATGGTGGTCTTCGCGGTGAAAGCAGCGCTTTTCCCCGTGCAGTTCTGGCTGCCCGCGACCTATGCCAACGCCCCTGCACCCGTGGCGGCCCTTTTCGCGATCATGACCAAGGTGGGCGCTTATGCGATCCTGCGGGTGCACACCGTCGCCTTTGGCCCCGGCATACCGGGCACCGAAGGTCTGCCCGGAACATGGCTGTTTCCCGCCGCGATTGTCACCATCGCCATCGGGGCCATCGGCGTGCTGGGCGCACGCAACCTTCTGCCGCTGATCGGCTTTTCGGTGGTGGGGTCCATGGGCACGCTGCTTGTCGCGGTAGCGGCCTTTTCCGACACCGCGACTTCTGCCGCGCTTTATTACATGGTGCATTCGACCTTCGCTGCCGCGTCGCTGTTCCTGATTGCCGATCTGGTCGTGACCCGGCGCATGGCTGATACACTCACACCCTTGCCCCCCACAGTGCAAAACGGTCTTTTCGCCGCGCTGTTCTTTGCGGGCGCTATTGCCATGGCCGGCATGCCGCCGCTCAGCGGATTTCTCGGCAAGCTACTGATTTTGGATGCGATGCGCGAACCGGGGCAGATGGCCTGGACATGGTCGGTTATCCTGGTCGGATCGCTCCTGACTATCGTGGGCTTTGCCCGAGCGGGCAGCACGCTGTTCTGGAAATCCACGGCGATACCCACTCCAGAGAGAACAGTCGAGGACGACATGCCACCCTCCCTGTCACCCGCCAACCCGGCAACCACGTTGCAGGTGGCCCCGACAATGGTCACGCTTGCGCTGCTGGGCGCGCTGGCGATTTTCGCCGGCCCGGTCTCCGCTTATCTGCAGGACACCTCCGCGCAATTGTTCGACCGCGCGGGATATGTCAGCGCCGTCCTTGCAAACGGGGGAGAGGGGTAAGCCATGCTTCTCAGACGCCTTGTGCCGCACCCATTGCTAAGCCTGACGCTGCTTCTGGTCTGGCTGGGCCTCGTCAACAAGTTCACCTTAGGCAACCTGATTCTTGGAACAGCCTTTGGCTTGATCATTCCGATGCTGACCGCTGCCTACTGGCCTGACCGGCCCAAGATTGGCCGCCCCCTAAAGATCATCGAATATGGGCTGATCGTGCTGTGGGATATCGTTGTCGCCAATATTCAGGTAGCGCTGATCATCCTTTTCAAACGCGAGAAGAAAATCCAATCGCACTGGATCCCGGTCCCGCTGGAGCTCACCTCAGCTGAGGCAATAACGGTGTTGGCCGGCACGATCACCATGACACCCGGCACGGTATCGGCAACTCTGTGTGCCGATGGTAGCTCGATCCTGGTGCACTGCCTGCACACCGACGACCCCGACAGCGTACGCGAGGATATTAAGACACGCTATGAAAAGCGCCTGAAGGAGATTTTCGAATGATCGAATACGCTCTCATCTTTGCTGCCACTTGCTATGGCGTAGCTTTACTTCTGGATCTGTGGCGCATCGCCAAGGGTCCCGATGCCGCTGACCGCATCCTTGCATTGGATACCATGGTGATCAATGTCATTGCACTTTTGGTTCTCTACGGCGTCTGGCGCGGCACGGCGATCTATTTCGAACCGGCGATGCTGATCGCGATGGTGGGGTTCGTATCCACGGTCGCTTATTGCCGCTTCGTGCTGCGCGGCGACATCATAGAATAAGAGGCGAAGATGAGCATTTTTGCAGAGCTGATTATCTCTATCGCCCTTATTGTCAGCGGCATCTTTGGCTTTGTCGGCTCTTACGGGCTGATCAAGCTAAAGGATTCTATCCAACGGCTGCACGCACCGACTAAAGCCACCACGTTGGGTGTCGGCGGGGTTCTGATCGCATCCATGGTGTTCTTCCATTTTGAAAAAGGTCATATCTCGATCCACGAACTGCTGATCACGCTGTTCCTGTTCCTTACAGCACCCATCACCGCAAATTTCATCGCCAAGACCTATATGGCGCGCAACATCAAGGAAGATGAACTACCACCCAGCACCAGCAGCTATGGCTGGTCTGTCTATGATGATCCACCAGGGACAGAGGAAGATCAGACGCGGCTACTTTGAACCCATCAAAAAAGCGTTAAAGGCAGCGCGAGTTTGGACTGGAACCAAGCGTCGCCTATAAAATCAACATAATCATTGTTATAAGAGTAATCCATATATGGTGGAGCGCGCTACCCTGAAGTG
>NZ_JXYH01000021.1 GCF_001262635.1 Aestuariivita boseongensis | reverse complement strand
CAAGTCCCGCCCTACTCCGCCGCCTCCGCATACTCCTCCATCGGAGGGCAGGTACACACCAGATGGCGGTCGCCCCAGGCGTTGTCCACCCGGTTCACCGGCGGCCAGTATTTGTCCACCCGGAACGCACCCGGGGGAAAGCAGCCTTGTTCGCGGGTGTAAGGACGGTCCCAGTCGCGCACCAGATCCTCCATCGTGTGGGGGGCGAGTTTCAGGGGGTTCACCTCGCGGTCGATCTTGCCCTCTTCGATCTCGGCGATCTCGGCGCGGATGGCGAGCATGGCGTCGCAGAAGCGGTCAAGCTCGGCCTTGGTCTCGCTCTCCGTCGGTTCGATCATCAAGGTGCCTGCCACGGGCCAGCTCATCGTGGGGGCGTGAAAGCCATTGTCGATCAGGCGTTTGGCAATATCGTCCACGGTCACACCGGCACTTTCGGCGTAAGGCCGTGTGTCGATGATGCATTCATGCGCGATGCGGCCCTGACGCCCGCGATAGAGCACATCAAACGCACCCTCCAGCCGTTTGGCGATGTAATTGGCGTTCAGGATCGCGACACGGGTGGCCTGGGTCAGACCTTCGCCGCCCATCATCAGACAATAGGCCCAGCTGATCGGCAGCAGAGACGGAGAGCCGAAAGGCGCGGCCGATACCGGGCCCTGATCGCCGCCGGTCATCGGATGGCCGGGCAGATGCGGGACTAGGTGTTCCTTCACGCCGATGGGACCCATGCCGGGGCCGCCGCCGCCATGAGGGATGCAGAAGGTTTTGTGAAGGTTGAGATGGCTTACATCACCGCCCAGGTCTCCGGGGCGTGATAGCCCCACCATCGCGTTCATATTGGCCCCGTCGATATAGACCTGGCCGCCATGTTTGTGCGTTATGTCGCAAACCTCGGTCACGGTTTCCTCGAACACGCCGTGGGTCGAGGGGTAGGTGATCATGCAACCCGCAAGGTTTTCGGAATGCTGTTCGGCCTTGGCGCGGAAATCGTCGAGATCGATATCGCCGTTGTCGGCCGATTTCACCGGCACGACCTTCCAACCCACCATCTGCGCTGAGGCCGGGTTCGTGCCATGGGCGCTCATCGGGATGAGGCAGACATTGCGGTGCCCCTGCCCCTGCGCGCGGTGATAGGCGGCAATGGTCAGGAGGCCCGCATACTCGCCCTGCGCGCCAGAATTGGGCTGCATGGAGATGGCGGCATAGCCGGTGATATCGCAAAGCTTCTGGCTCAGATCCTCGATCAGGTGGGTATAACCCGCGGCCTGATCGGTCGGGCAGAAGGGATGCAGGAGCGAGAATTCGCGCCAGCTGACCGGCATCATTTCGGCCGCCGAATTCAGCTTCATCGTGCACGACCCCAGCGGGATCATCGCGCGATCCAACGCAAGGTCACGGTCGGCGAGGCGGCGCATGTAGCGCATCATCTCGGTTTCGGCCCGGTTCATGTGGAAGATCGGGTGGGTGAGATACTCGGTCTCGCGGATCAGCTTTTCGGGGACGTGGTAATGGGGCGTGTAATCCTTGTCGGCCCGTTCGATGCCGAAGGCGCGCCAGACGGATTCGATCACTGCCGGCCGTGTGGCCTCGTCCAGGGTGATGCCCACTTTGGTTGTGCCGACGGCGCGCAGGTTCACGCCCTCATCCACCGCCGATTTGAGGACGGCCTGTTGCAGCGGGCCGACCTCCACTGTGATCGTGTCGAAGAAGGTGGCGGGGCGGACGTCGAAACCGGCCTGTTTCAGCCCTTCGGCGAGGCGCGCGGTCTTGCGGTGGATCCGCTGCGCGATGGCTTTCAGGCCTTCTGGTCCGTGGAAGACCGCATAGAACGAGGCCATCACGGCCAGCAGCGCTTGCGCGGTGCAGACATTGGACGTGGCCTTTTCGCGGCGGATATGCTGTTCGCGGGTCTGGAGCGACAGGCGATAGGCACGGTTGCCGTGGCTGTCGATGGAGACACCGACGATGCGGCCCGGCATCGACCGGGCATAGGCCTGTTTGGTGGCCATGTAAGCCGCATGCGGACCGCCATAGCCCATGGGCACACCGAACCGCTGGGCGCTGCCCACCGCGATATCCGCGCCCATTGCGCCGGGTTCCTTGAAGAGCGTCAAAGACAGCGGATCAGCGGAAATCACGCCGATGGCCTTGGCCTCGTGCAGCGCCGCAATCTGGGTGGTGAAATCGCGCAGGTGGCCATAGGTGCCGGGGAACTGGAAGATCGCACCGAAGACCTTGTCGGCCTCCATCGCGTCGGGATCGCCCACAATCACCTCAATGCCCAGCGGCGCGGCCCGGGTCTGGATCACGGCGATGTTCTGCGGGTGGCAATTTTCATCGACAAAGAACGCGGTGGCTTTCGACTTGGCCACGCGCTGCGCCATTGTCATGGCCTCCGCGCAGGCGGTGGCCTCGTCCAGCAGCGAGGCATTGGCGATCTCAAGCCCGGTCAGGTCCGAGATCATGGTCTGGAAATTCAGAAGTGCTTCAAGACGGCCCTGTGAAATCTCGGGCTGGTAGGGCGTGTAGGCCGTGTACCAGGCCGGGTTTTCCAGAATGTTCCGCTGTATTGCCGGAGGTGTGACCGTGCCGTGATACCCCTGCCCGATCAGGCTGACCAAGACCTTGTTCTTGGCCGCCACCTGCCGCATGTGGTGCAAAAGCTCTCGTTCCGACAGAGCCTTGCCGAAATTCAGCGGCTCTTTCTGTCGGATCGCTTCGGGCACGGTTTCATCGATCAGTTGATCAAGAGACGATACCCCCAGCACAGAAAGCATTTCCTCCATCTCGGCCGGGCTGGGGCCGATATGGCGGCGATTGGCAAAATCATAGGGCAGGTAATCGGTGGGGGTGAAGGTCATGCGCGTGCGCTCCTCGCGAAATGCTGCTTCTTTCTGGCCACAAATACCCAATCCGACGTCAGACGCCGGCCGGGCATCAGCCAATGAAATCCTTGTAGGCAGCCTCATCCATATAGTCGTCCATCTGCGACAGGTCCGATGGATTGATCTTGAAGAACCACGCCTCGCCTTCGGGGTCTTCATTGACCTTGGCTGGCGCGTCCACAATGGCCTCGTTCACCTCGACAATCTCTCCGTCCAGCGGCGCGAGGATGTCGGAAGCCGCCTTGACGCTTTCGATCACCACGATCTCCTCATCCTTGCTGACCTCGGTGCCGACTTCGGGCAGTTCGACAAAGACCACATCGCCCAGCTGTTCGGCGGCGTGTTCGGTGATGCCCACGACGATCAGATCGCCCTCTTCCATCAGCCATTCATGTTCTTCGGTGTATTTCATGGTGAGACGTCCCTGTTCCTTACCGTTTGAAATTGGCCGCCACGAAGGGCAGCGGGGTGGTGACGAGGGGCAAACGTTTGCCCCTGAGTTCGCCGAACACATGTGTGCCCGGTGCGCAAAGATCCGTAGGCAAATACCCCATGGCGACGGGACCGCCCACCGTCGGGCCAAACCCGCCGGAGGTGATGTGGCCGACCGGTTCGCCTCCTTCCAGATCGCTGAAAAGGGGCACACCTTCACGCATGGGCGCGCGGCCTTCGGGCAGAAGGCCCACGCGGCTGCGTTCGGTCACGGCGGTCAGTTGCGGCAGGATGATATCGGCGCCGGGAAAACCGCCTGCGCGCGCGCCACCGGCGCGGCGGATGGTCTGGATCGCCCAGCTCAGGCCCGCTTCGACGGGTGTGGTGGTTGTGTCGATGTCATGGCCGTAAAGGCAGAGGCCAGCCTCCAGACGCAGGCTGTCACGCGCGCCAAGGCCAATGGGTTCGACCTGCGTATGCTCCAGCAGCTTGCGCGCCAGTGGGGTGGCCTGACCCGGGGCCACCGAAATCTCGTACCCGTCCTCGCCGGTGTAACCGGAGCGGGAGGCCCAGACCTCGATCCCGTCCAGCGTCAAGGCACGCACATCCATGAACCGCATGTCCGCCGCAGCGGGATCCAGCGCGGCCAGCACCGCTTCGGAGGCCGGGCCCTGCAGAGCGATCAAGGCGCGGTCCAGTTCGTCAATTGTTAGGGATGCGGGCAGGTTCGCGCGCATATGGGCGATGTCGTCTTCCTTGCAGGCGGCGTTGATCACGACAAACAGCGCATCACCGCGCCGGGCGAACATCAGGTCATCGGCGATCCCTCCCATGGGCGTGGTGAAAAACCCGTATCGCTGGCGGCCATCGGCCAGACCCAGCACATTTTGCGGCACAAGGGTTTCGAAGGCGCTTGCGACCTCTTCCCAATTGCTGCCGGAAATCAGGACCTGTCCCATATGGCTGACGTCGAAGAGCCCGGCGGCCGCGCGAGTGTGCAGATGTTCCTTCATCACGCCCGCGGGATACTGCACCGGCATCTCATAACCCGCAAAGGGCACCATTTTTGCACCCAGCTCCAGATGCAGATCGTAAAGCGGTGTGCGGTGCAGATCAGTCATGGCGCGCCCTGACTGCCTGTTGGATCATGTGTCTGGTCATTCGGCATCCTCCTCCGCACGATGGCAGGGTGTTTCAGATGCCCCCTCTGTCCTTTCGCCTGAGATCGTTATCCCTTCGGCGCCCTGATCGGTGTCAGGATCTCTCCAGAGTCTTGTCGATGTGCGTCCGGTCCTTGGGCCTGAGAGTTTCCGGGGCGGTTGCTCCTTCGGCACCGACATGTGTCGATTCTCCCGTATGCATGGGTATACGGGTATAGCGCCCCGCCATCCGGGGCAAGATCAAACTGCGCCGCATTGGGACGGTTGACGCGCAGGCCCGCGCTGTGACCAGATGGCCCGGAAAGACAGGACTGGCATGAAACTGACCCCCAACCCCTTTCGCGGCGGCGACGGCCCCACCTTTGACATCGGCGCAGAGGTTCCCGCGCCTTCGGTAGATGCCGAAGCCCCGTTGGCGCTGTTGCGGCGCTGCCCGGCTTATGCACCCACACCACTGGTCGATCACGCCGAGCTGGCCAACCAGCTGGGGGTGGCCGCGTGTTGGATCAAGGATGAACGCGGGCGCATGGGGCTGGGCAGTTTCAAGGCGCTTGGCGCGGCTTATGTGATTGCCCATGACGCGATGGCGGCAAATCCCGACGCACCGCAGACGGCGCTGGCCGGGCGCACCTATGTCACTGCCAGCGCGGGCAATCACGGCATGTCGGTGGCCGCAGGCGCACGGGTCTTTGGCGCACGGGCGGTTGTCTATATCGCCGACACGGTGCCGGAAGCCTTTGCCGAACGGCTGCGCGCCAAGGGGGCCGAGGTTGTGCGCGAAGGTGCCATATACGAAGACAGCATGGCAGCGGCGGCAAGGGCCGCGCAGGACAAGGGCTGGCAGCTTTTGTCGGACAGTTCCTGGCCGGGATACATGGACGCGCCCCACCGTCTGATGGAGGGATATCTTGCGCTGATGGCAGAGGCTTTCGGTCAAGTGCCGGAAAGCCCCACGCATATCTTCCTGCAGGCCGGTGTCGGCGGTCTGGCCGGCGCATGTGCGGCCATCGCGCGCGATCACTGGGGCGACGCCCCGCAGATCATCGTGGTGGAGCCCAAGGCGGCACCGGCGCTTGAGGCCTCCATCCGGGCTGGGCGTTTCGTGGCGACGCAAGGTCCGGCCTCGGCCATGGGGCGGCTGGATTGCAAGGAGGCCTCTCTGATTGCGCTGAAAGGGCTGGCGCGGGATGCCGACGGGTTTGCCCTGATCTCCGAGGAGGAGGCGCAAGAGGCCACCGATGCGATGGCGGCGATGGGGTTTGAGACCACCCCGTCCGGCGTGGCGGGGCTGGCTGCAGCCCTGGCAGACCATCAGGGGCTTTGCGGGCTGGATGCGGCGTCCCGCGTTCTGGTGATCCTGAGCGAAGGGCCGGAGGCGTGATCTTCGCGCAAGCAGAATATGAGGCCCGCACGGCCCGCGCGCAGGCCGAAATGGCGCGACAGGGCTTTGATGCCTTGTTGCTGACAACCGAGCCTGAGGTGCGCTATTTCACCGGATTTCTGACGCGCTTCTGGGAAAGCCCGACCCGGCCCTGGTTCGTGATCGTGCCACGGCAGGGCCGCCCCGTGGCGGTGATCCCTTCGATCGGCGCACCACTGATGGCGCGCGGCTGGGTCACGGATATCCGCACCTGGCGCGCGCCGGATCTTGAGGATGACGGCATCACCCTTCTGGTGGCCACGCTGCGCGAGCTGGCGGGCCGGGACGGTCAGATCGCCACTCCGACGGGGCACGAGACACATATGCGCCTGCCGCTTTCCGATCTGGACCGGGTGCGAAACGCGGTCACTCTGGTAAGTGATGGTGGGCTGATGCGCGCGTTGCGGCTGGTAAAGTCCGCGCCCGAGATCGCCAAGATCCGCGCGGCCTGCGCCATTGCCGACCGCGCCTTCGCCCGTGTGCCCGAGATCGCGCGCGCAGCTGTGGGACTGGATCAGGTGTTCCGCCGTTTCCAGATGCTGTGCCTTGATGAGGGGGCCGATTGGGTGCCCTATCTGGCGGGCGCAGCGGAGGCAGGGGGATATGCCGATGTGATCTCTCCGGCCGGGCCGGAGCCGCTTTGCCCGGGCGATTTGCTGATGCTGGATACCGGACTGGTGCGGGAGGGGTATTTTTGCGACTTCGACCGGAATTTCTCGGTCGGGCCGCCCAGCGCTGCGGTGGCCGATGCGCATGCAACGCTGATCGCCGCAACCAGCGCGGGCTTTGACGCCGCGCGACCGGGTGCGACGGCGGCGGATCTGTTTCACGCCATGGACGTAGTCTGCACCGGCGGTGCGGGCGGGTCGGATGCGGGGCGTCTGGGCCATGGGCTGGGGATGCAGTTGACGGAGTGGCCCTCGCTGATCCCGGCGGATCAGACGGTGTTAAAGCCCGGCATGGTATTGACGCTGGAGCCGGGCGTGGATCTGGGCGGGGGCAGGATCATGGTGCATGAGGAAAACATCGTCATCACTGATGAGGGGGCGGAATGGCTTTCGACCCCGCGGGGTCCTGACATCGAGGTGCTGGACGGATGAGCGCGCCCTACCCCTATGATCTGACGCCGTCGGATGGCCCTTTCCTGGGCCTTGTGGCGCTGCAAAGCGACCAGACCATCGAAAGCGATTTGCGGCGGATGCTGCCCTCTGGCTCAGAGCTCTATGTCAGCCGCGTGCCCAGCGCGGCGGAGGTGACCTCTGAAAACCTCGCACAGATGGAGCGGCATCTGACACAGGCCGCGTCATTGTTGCCACCGCAGGTGATGTATGACGTTGTGGGCTATGGCTGCACATCCGGGACCGCTGAAATCGGGGTGGAGGTCGTGACCCGCCATGTGCAGGCGGGCACCCGCACCCGCGCGGTGACCCAGCCGGTCAGTGCGCTTCTGGCAGCCTGCGATACCTTGGGGCTGCGCCGGATCGCGATCCTTTCGCCTTATGTGGCCGAAGTGTCGGACACTCTGCGCCGCGTATTGGCCGAGGCCGGGGTGGACACACCCGTCTTCGGATCGTTCCACGAGGCGGAAGAGGCGCGCGTGGTCCGCATCGACCGCGCGTCGATCGAGGCAGCTGCGCGCGATCTGATGCGTGATGCGCAGGTGGATGGGCTGTTTCTGTCCTGCACCAATCTGCGCACGCTCGATGCGATCAAACCGTTGGAGGACGCGTTGGGCGTACCGGTGCTGTCAAGCAATCTGGTGATCGGCTGGCATATGGCCGGTCTTGCAGGGCAGGCTTTGGTCACGGGCCCAGCAGAGGCGTTTGCGCGGGGAAGGCTTTTCGAAAAGCCTTTCTCCGGGCGCGCGATCTGACGGGGCGGAAGCAGGTTTTTCGAAAAACCTGCCCGCGCCCGGGATCATGCGGAAGGTTTGATCTTGGCTGTCGCTTCGATTTCCACCAACGCCTCGTCTTCCACCAGTGCCGAGACGACAACCATCGTCATCGCCGGGAAATGCCGGCCCAGCACCTTGCGGTACACCTCGCCCACTTCGCGCTGATGCGCCATGTAGGTCTTCTTGTCGGTCACATACCAGGTCAGGCGCACGATATCCGAAGCCTGCCCGCCTGCGGCTTCGACCACATCAAGAATGTTGCGCAGCGCCTGTTCCATCTGGCCGATGAAATCATGGGCCTCGAACACCTGATCGGCGGTCCAGCCGATCTGGCCGCCGACATAGAGTTCTCCATCCTCGGTCAGAACGCCGTTGGCGTATCCTTTGGCGGGTTTCCAGCCCTCTGGATGAATGATCCTGTGTGTCATGAAAGCTCTCCTATGTATTCGCTCAGCGCCGTGCGCAGATCATCGGGCCAGGGTTCCGGCCGGCCGGATTTGTCGATGCGCACAAGGGTGGAGTTGGCGGTAAATCGGGTTTCGTCGCCGCAGGTCGCGCGGAAGGCGAGCGACAGGCTGGTGCGGCCCAGTTTCGTCACGGCAAGCGAGATCGTCAGATCATCGCCATGGCGGCTGACGGCGGTGAATTGGGCGTGAATGTCGACGGTGGGGATATTGGCCGCCTCGTGCAGGACTTCCCATGGACAGCCCAGCGCCTGATCAAAGAACGCTTCGGTCGCGTCATTGATCATCTCGAAATACCGCGGGTAGAAGACGATCCCTGCCGGGTCACAATATTTGAAGATCACCTTTTGGGGATAGTCGAACGTCATCGCCTCAGACCCCCAGATAACGTTCGGTGACGTCATGGCCGAGCTTGTCAAAGCTGTCCGCCCAGACCGAGCGGCCCCGTTCGATGATCACCGCGCGATCGGCGATGGTGGACAGCTCCCGGATGGATTTGTCCACGACCAGCAGCGCGAGGCTGGTTTCGGCCTTCAGCCGTGCGATGGCGGCCCAGATGTCCTGGCGCACCACCGGGGCGAGCCCTTCGGTGGCTTCATCCAGGATCAGAAGGCGCGGGTTGGTCATCAGCGCGCGGCCGATGGCCAGCATCTGCTGTTCGCCACCCGAAAGGGAGGCCGCCATCTGGTCAGACCGTTCTTCCAGTCGCGGGAAGAGTTCGGCCACGCGTTTGAAATCCCATTCGCCCGGGCGGGCGGCGGCAATCAGGTTCTCATGGACGGTGAGGTTCGGAAAACAGCGCCGCCCCTCCGGCACCAGCCCGACGCCCGCCTGCGCTGCCTTGTGAGAGGCGAGCGCACCGATGTCCTTGCCGTCAAACGTCACGCTGCCCGACGATTGCCTCAGCATCCGGCAGATCACCTTGATCGTGGTGGTCTTACCCATGCCGTTGCGGCCCATCAGCGCCAGCACCTCACCTTCCTCAAGGCTCAGATCTACGCCAAAGAGCGCTTGGGAGGGGCCATAGAACGCCTCGATCCCGGAGAGGGTTAGCAGGCTCATGCCACGTCCTCCTCTCCCAGATAGGCAGTGCGCACGTCGCGGTTCGCGCGGATTTCGTCGCCGGTGCCGGTGGCGATGATTTCGCCGTAAACCAGCACGCTGATGCGGTCGGCCAGCGCGAAGACCGCGTCCATGTCGTGTTCGACGAGCAAGATGGGCGCTTCGTGTCGGAGGGTGTCGAGGAACCCGGTCAGGTTGCGCGATCCTTCCACGCCCAGCCCGGCCATGGGTTCGTCCATCAGAAAGGCCTTGGGTTTCAGTGTCAGCGCCACGGCCACCTCCAGCTGCCGCCGCTGACCGTGGGACAGATCGGCGGTGCGGGTGGCGGCCTGTTCCGTCAGGCCGACGCGGTCGAGCGCCGCATGGGCTTCTTCCAGCAGGCGCTTGTCCTTCATCACTGGTTTGAAGAACCGCATCACGCCGCCGTCGCGGCCCAGCGCGCCCAGGACGACATTTTGCAAAACGGTATATTCCATCGCCAATGAGCTGATCTGGAAAGTGCGCCCCAGACCGCGGCGCGCGCGGCCCACGGTATCCAGATGCGTGACATCTGAACCGTCAAACCAGACCTCTCCGCTGTCTGGCGCCATGTTCCCGGCGATCTGTTTGATCAGCGTGGATTTGCCCGCGCCGTTGGGGCCGATCAGCGCGTGGATCTCACCCGGGAAAAGATCAAGCGACACGTCATTGCAGGCCTTCAACGCCCCAAAGGATTTGGTGAGGCCCTTCGTGCGCAGGATCGGATCAGTCATGGGCCACCTCCCGCCCTGCCAGCGCGCCGATCAGCCCGCCGCGGGCAAATAGGACCACGGCCAGAAGGATCGCGCCGACATAGATCAGCCAGTAATCCGACACACCGCCCAGGAAGTGTTCCAGCAGGATGAATAGCCCTGCGCCGACCACCGGGCCGAATAGCCGCCCGATGCCGCCCAGGATGATGAAGACGATGAATTCGCCCGACATCTGCCAGCTGAACATCGTGGGCGCGACGAAGCGGTTGAGATCGGCAAAAAGCGCTCCCGCAAACCCGGTGATCGCACCTGAAATGACGAAGGCCACAAGGCGCAAGCGATACGCATCGACGCCCACAGTCTCCACCCGTTCAGCGTTCTGTCGGGTGGCGCCTAAGGCCAGTCCAAAGCGCGACCGCGCGAGGCGGGCCGACAGGAACAGCGCCGCGCCCAGGGCGACATAGGTGATCGCAAAGAACTGGATCGGGTCGAGCGTGTTCAGACCCGGAAAGGAGTTGCGCACATAGATGGGCAGGCCGTCCTCCCCCCCATAAGCGGGCCAGGAGATCGCGAAATAGTAGAACATCTGCCCGAAGGCGAGCGTGATCATGATGAAATAGACGCCGGAGGTGCGGATGGCGAGCGCTCCGATGACCAGCGCCACGAGGGCCGAGGTGATCACCGCGACCAGCCAGATGATCGGCATGGATTTGGTGCCATCGATGAGGAACGGCGCCTCCATGATCGGGATGAACAGCTGCGCGTGATGGGCGAGGATGCCCATGGAATAGCCGCCGATCCCGAAGAAGACCGCGTGGCCGAAGGACACCAGGCCACCCAGCCCCAGCACGATGTTCAGCCCTACGGCCGCCATGGCGAGGATGGCGACCTTGGTGGCCAGGGTGATGGTAAAGGGATTGCCGGTGAAATGGGCGATGATCGGAACGGCGGCCAGAAGGGCCATGATCGCTGTGTTCAAAAGCGCTTCGCGGGTCATCTTATGCGCTCCCGTAAAGGCCGGTGGGGCGGAAGATCAGCACCATCGCCATGAGGATGTAGATCAACATCGACGCAAGCGCCGATCCGGCAGCAGTCGCGGCACTTGGGTCCATGAAGGCGGTGAAGATGATGGGCAGCAGGAAGCGGCCCAGCGTGTCGGTCAAGCCCACAAGGATCGCGCCGACGAAGGCGCCTTTGATCGACCCGATGCCGCCGATCACGATGACCACGAAGGCGAGGATCAAGACGGGCTCGCCCATGCCAACTTCGACCGATTGGATCGCGCCGACCAGCGCTCCGGCAAAGCCTGCGAGTGCTGCGCCAAGGGCAAAGACGATGGTGTAGAGCTTGGAGATATCGACGCCAAGTGCAGCGATCATTTCCCGGTCGGATTCCCCTGCCCTGATACGGATGCCGATGCGCGTGCGGGCGATCAGCAGGAACAGCCCCGCGGCCACGACAAGGCCCATCACGATGATGGCAAGGCGATAGAGCGGATAGGAAAACGCGCCGATACTGACTGCGCCTGACAGCATGGCTGGCACGTCGAGGTAAAGCGGGAAAGAGCCAAAGAGCCACCGCGTGCCTTCGGAAAAGATCAGGATCAGGGCGAAAGTGGCCAGCACCTGATCGAGGTGATCGCGGTCATAAAGCCTTCGGATCACGGTGATTTCGACAATCGCCCCCATCATCGCAGCAGCCGCCAGCGCCGCGACCAGCCCCAGAAGGAAGCTGCCTGTCAGACCAGCCACCGCTGCAGCGGCAAAGGCGCCGACCATATAGAGCGAGCCATGCGCCAGGTTGATAATCCCCATCACGCCAAAAATCAGCGTCAGGCCAGCGGCCATCAGAAACAGCATCAGACCAAATTGCAGACCATTCAGCGTTTGTTCGAGCAGGAGGAGCGCGGTCATGTCTTATTGCCCTCCCCGCCCCGGGCTTGACCCGGGGCCCCCGTCGTGGCGAGGTCTGCCGAATTTCGAGCGAGGCCCTGGGGCAAGCCCGGGGCGACACTGCCAATGCTCAAAGTCATCCGGTTACATCCCGTGTTGTATGGTCGATCAAATCACGCGCGCAGGCGACAAGGGCGGTGTTGTCCGGCGCAGGCGTGCCGCCGGGCAGGTCAAGCACGTCTTCGAACCCGATGCGGGTGTCATGGCCTAACCGCGCGGCTTCGATCACCATAGGCCAGGCGCTTTGGTCTTGGCCGTGCAGCAGAATTGGCGCGCGCATGCCACGGGCGCGGAGCGCCTCGATACAGCGGGCGGCCTCGGTCCGGGCGGCGGGGCCCGGAACGTCGGGCATTTCGATCAGCACACGCAGCACAGCGGTTTTCGGGATCTCCCGGCAGAGCCGTTTGACATCGGCCATGGACCACACGCCCGCTTCGATCCCCACTCCGCGTTTGTGCATCATAGTGATGACATGGGCCGCGTCCGGTTCGTTCATGTTGACCGACACGTAATCGGGCAGTTGTTCCCAAGCCTCCAAATGCGCGTGGCGTTTCTTGCCGCCGGGCGCGATCCAGGCGCCTGTGCCAAGGCCGATCTTCATCTTGGGCACCGCCGCACGGATCGCTTTCAGCGCGGCGGCTACCTCGGCCGGGGCCAGTGTTTCAGCCCCGGCGATGTTGCGGGGATGGATATGCAGTTCCTGCGCGCCGGCCTTGCGCACAGCAAGCGCGTCAGCCGCCAGTTCCCTGGCTGTCAGGGGCACCCCCGGAGCTTCCGCCCGGGTGCGCCCGCCATTCAGGCACGCCTGCAACATGTCCGTCCCCGCCCCGGTCTTGTCCGATTACATGTTGCAGTCGCCGAAATAGGCGTCTGTGTGATCGGTTGCAGCTACGCCAACGATGCGGTTGGTGACAACGTCGCCTTCCTTGACCACCTCACGCATCAGGATGTCCTGAACGGGGTGATTGTTCGATCCAAAGCTGAACTTGCCACGGACCGATTGGAAATCCGCCTCTTTCAGCGCGGCGCGGAAGGCATCGGTGTCGGACACATCGGCCTTTTCCATTGCACTCAGAAGCAGCAGCGCGGTGTCATAGCCCTGCGCCGCATAAAGCGAAGGCAGACGGCCATAAGCTTCCTGGAACGACGACACGAATTCGGCGTTGCCTGGCACGTCCAGATCCTTGGACCAATGCGCAGTGTTCTTCACGCCAAGAGCTGCTTCGCCAATCGCACCCAGGATGCCCTGATCGAAGGAGAACGCAGGACCCATCACGGTCTTGTCCACGCCCGAGCCGGCAAATTGCTTCATGAAGGAAATCCCCATGCCGCCGGGCAGGAAGAAATAGATCGTGTCCGCGTCCGAGGCACGCATCTGCGCGATCTCGGCAGCGTAGTCGGTCTGGCCCAGTTTGGTGTAAACCTCCTCGGTGACCTCGCCTTCGAAGAAGCGCTTGAAGCCCGCGATCATGTCCTGACCAGCGGGATAGTTGGGCGCCATCAGGAAGACCTTTTCAACCCCGTTGTCGTTGGCCCACATCGCGGCGGCTTCGTTAAAGGCGTCGTTCTGCCAGCTCACGTTGAAGTAATTCGGATGACAGCCCTTGCCCGCCAGTTGCGAGGGGCCCGCATTGGGCGAGAGGTAAAACTTGCCCTGCGCCACCGCTGCCGGCGCTACCGCCAGCGCGAGGTTCGACCAGATGATGCCGGTCATGACATCCACGTTTTCGGCCTGGATCAATTTGTCGGCGGCCTGCACGGCCAGTTCCGGTTTGCGTTGATCGTCTTCGATCACGACCTCAACATCGTCGCGGCCCGATTGGTTGATCGCCAACATAAAGCCGTCGCGCACGTCAATGCCAAGGCCCGCGCCGCCACCAGACAGCGTGGTGATCATGCCAACCTTCAGCCCCTCTGCCGCGCCAGCCGTGGCCAGCGCGCTGAGGCAAACAGCGGCCATAAGTGATTTGAGTTTCATTGTGTCTTCTCCCGTTGAACGTTCCGAGGGGTATTTGCGCCGGTTTTCACCCGGCTTTTTTCGCCTTGGCCGCGCCATCCCTCTTTGCGCGACGGGCCGGATGTTCAGACTGCCCCGCGCATGCGCAGGGGGCAAGGCTTTGCGTTACCCCTCTCTCAGGCGGAAGCGTTGGATCTTCCCGGTTTGGGTTTTCGGCAGCTCGGCACAGAACTTGACCGAGCGGGGGTATTTGTAGGGGGCGATGGTCTGTTTGACGTGATCCTGCAGATCGCGGATCATCTGATCGCTGGCCGCGTGGCCTGCCATCAACACCACATGCGCCTCCACAATCGCACCACGCTCTTCGTTCGGAACGCCGATCACCGCGCATTCGGCGACAGCAGTGTGGGACAGAAGGGCCGCTTCGACCTCGGGTCCCGCAATGTTGTAGCCCGATGAAATGATCATGTCGTCATTGCGCGCGGCAAAGTGGAGATAGCCATCCTCATCCATCACGAAGGTATCGCCGGTGATGTTCCAGCCGTTTTGCACATAGGCCTTCTGCCGCTCATCGGCGAGGTACCTGCACCCCGTCGGCCCCCGCACCGCCAGACGCCCCGGCGTGCCGGGTTCGACCTCATCCCCCGCCTCATCGACCACCTTCGCCTCATAGCCGGTGACTGGCTTGCCAGTGCAAGCCGGTTTGTGATCATCGAAACGGTTGGTGATGAAGATATGCAGCATCTCCGTCGCACCGATCCCATCCAGCATCGGCTTGCCGGTTTTGGCAATCCAGTCATCATAGACGGGTTTCGGCAACGTCTCCCCCGCCGACACGGCGGCGCGGAGGGACGACAGGTCCGCCCCCTCCTCCATCGCAGTCAGCATCGCGCGATAGGCGGTGGGCGCGGTGAAGCAGACCGTTGCTTTGAACTGCTGAATGATCTCGATCATGTTGGGCGGGGTTGCTTGTTCCAAAAGCGTCGCTGCCGCGCCAAAGCGCAAGGGGAAGATCGCCAGACCACCCAGGCCAAAGGTAAACGCCAGAGGCGGAGAGCCTACGAAGACATCTTCTGGCGTGACCTTCAGCACCTCTTTCGCATAGCCATCCGCGATGATCAGAAGATCGCGGTGAAAATGCATTGTGGCCTTCGGGTTGCCCGTGGTGCCCGAGGTGAAGCCCAAAAGCGCCACGTCATCGCGACCGGTTTTCACCGCCTCGTATTGCACGGGCTTTTGCAGGGCGAGCCGGTCCAATTCGGCATCGTGGTTTTGCGTGCCGTCAAACCCGATCACCTTCTTGAGAAATTTCGAGGATTTCGCACAGGTGACCAGTTCATCCATCAGCCTTGTGTCGCAAAGCGCAAACTCAATCTCCGCCTTGTCGACAATCGCACCCAACTCACCCGAGCGCAGCATCGGCATGGTGTTGACCACCACCGCGCCCACCTTGGTCGCCGCCAACCACGCCGCCACCATCGCCGGGTTGTTGGCCGACCGGATCAGCACCCGGTTGCCCGGCTTCACGCCCAGATCATCGACCAGCGCATGGGCCAGGCGGTTGGTCCAATCGGTGAGTTCCTTATAGGTGCGGCGGCGGCCATTGCCGATCAGCGCGGTGTGATCGCCAAAGCCCTTGGCAACCATCGCATCGGTCATCTCCACGGCAGCGTTCAGGTAATCGGGATAGTCGAACCCATCCAAAAGGAAATCGGGCCATTGATCCTGCGGCGGCAGGTTATCGCGTGCGAACGTGTCGATATGCGCGGATGGTCCCAACATGTCTTTCCCCCGATTACCTGTCTTTTGCCAAGGCGCCCAAGGTCTGACGCGCGATCACCACCTTTTGCACATCGGTGGCGCCTTCATAAATCCTGAGCGCACGGATCTCGCGATAGAGGCTCTCGACGATCTCACCCGAACGCACCCCGTCCCCGCCATGCAACTGCACCGCCGCATCGATCACGCGCTGTGCGGCCTCAGTGGCATGCAGCTTGGCCATCGCAGCCTCCCGCGTCACACGCGGCGCGCCCTGATCCTTCATCCACGCGGCGCGATAGATCAGCAGAGCACTGGCGTCGATCTCAACCGCCATATCGGCGATATGAGCCTGAACCATCTGCAAATCGGCCAGTGGCGCACCCTGCACCTCGCGAGTAGTGACACGCTGCACCGCCTCATCCAAAGCGCGGCGTGCAAAGCCCAGCGCGGCGGCGGCAACGGTGGAACGGAAGACATCCAGAACCGACATCGCAATCGCAAAGCCCTGCCCGGGCTGGCCGATCATCGCGCCTGCAGGGATCTTCACATCTGTGAACCGGAGCGTTGCCAGCGGGTGCGGCGCGATGGTGTCCAGCCGTTCGACCACCTCGAACCCCGGCAGATCCGGCGTCACCACGAAGGCCGACAGCCCCTTGGCGCCGGGTGCCTCCCCTGTGCGGGCGAAAAGCGTATAGACATCCGCGATCCCGCCGTTCGAAATCCAGGTCTTCTCGCCGTTCAGGACAAAGCCATTGCCGTCCCGTTCGGCCGTCATGGTGGAGTTCGCCACGTCCGATCCGGACCGAGGCTCTGTCAGCGCAAAGGCCGAAATCGCCTTCCCTGTACGCGTCTTCTCCAGCCACTGCTTCTGCTCGTCATCGCCGAAAAGCGAAATCGCGCCTGTCCCAAGCCCTTGCATGGCAAAGGAAAAATCCGCCAGCCCATCATGGCGCGCCAAGGTCTCCCGGATCAGGCAAAGCGTGCGCACATCCAGATCGCCGCCCGTATGCCGCAACCAGCCCCCGCGCCCCAGATCCGCCACCAGCGACCGGCAGGCCGCGTCCACATCCGCGTGATCGACGGGCAAATGCTTGGCCGCCCAATCATCCAGCGCTTCGGCCAATGCGCGGTGGCGGTCGTCAAAAAACGGCCAGTCGAGGAAGCTGCGATCAGGCATTTTGGCGCGCCCCTGTCTTCTTCTCTTTCCAAATACGGAAATCCACCGCTCAGTCCCCCTCAAAGACAGGTTTTTCCTTGGCGACAAAGGCGTTGTAGGCGCGTTCGAAATCGCCCGTCTGCATGCAGATCGCCTGAGCCTGCGCCTCGGCCTCGATGGCCTGTTCGATCGACATAGACCATTCCTGCGCCAGCATGGTCTTGGTCATCATATGCGCGAAGTTGGGGCCAGCGGCGATGCGTTCGGCCCATTGCTGTGCCTCCGCCTCCAGCGCGTCTGCGGTCACAAGCTTGTTGAAGAACCCCCAGCGCTCGCCCTCTTCGGCACTCATCGACCGCCCGGTGTACAAAAGCTCCGCCGCACGTCCCTGCCCGATAATCCGCGGCAGGATCGCACAAGCGCCCATGTCGCAGCCGGCCAAGCCCACTCGTGTGAACAGAAACGCCGTCTTCGCCTCGGGCGTGCCGATCCGCAGATCCGAGGCCATCGCGATGATCGCGCCCGCGCCCACGCAGATGCCGTCAATCGCCGCGATCACCGGCTTGCCGCAATTCACCATCGCCTTGACCAGATCGCCGGTCATGCGGGTGAACTGCAAGAGTTCCTTCATGTTCATCCGGGTGAGCGGGCCGATGATGTCATGCACATCACCACCCGAGCTGAAATTGCCGCCGTTCGAGGCAAAGACCACCGCCTTGATCTCATCATCATAAACCAGTGCCCGGAACCAATCGCGCAGCTCGGCATAGCTGTCGAAGGTCAACGGGTTCTTCCGGTCGGGCCGGTTCAGCGACACGGTCGCGATGCCGTTCTCCACCCGGCTCAGAAAATGTGTGGTCTCATGCGCCATGACGCTCCCCTTCTTTCATCAATGCGCTCAGGCGGTCAGCCATCTCCTGCGCCTCTTGCGCGTCCAACCCCGACAGCGCGTCGTTGATCCAGGCCTCATGCTCCGCCGCCTGCCGCGCGAATTCTTCTTCGCCCTTGGCTGTCAGCCGCACGGCCGAGGCGCGCCTGTCCCCCTCAACCGCCGCGCGCTGGACAAAGCCCTCGTCCACCAACCGCTCGATAATTCCGGTGACATTGCCATTCGACACCCGCAGCACGCCCGACAGTTCCGACATCTTCAGCCCATCGCGATGCCGCGACAGCGCGGCCATCACATCGAACCGAGGCAGCGTTGTGCCATGATCCAGCCGCAGCTTTTCGCGCAGATCGCTTTCGATGCTGCGGGTCACCCGCAAAAGCCGCAGCCACAGCCGCAAGCGCGACTTGCTGTCGGGCTCGATCCGAGACCGATCCGGGGCCAGCGTCATATCTCCCCCCCTGACACGCTCAGCGCATGGCCATTGATCATCGTGGCGTCTTCGGAGGCAAGGAAGCGGACCGCCGCAACCACCTCGTCCGGCGTGATCATGCGCTTCATCGGATTACGACCAACAAGCTTGGAAGCCGCCGTGTCGTAATCCAGGTTCATACGGTTCATCACGTTCTGCACTGCGTTCTGGGCAATCTCGGTATCGACAAAACCGGGGCAAACCGCGTTGCAGGTGATCCCCTGCCGGGCAACTTCGATGGCCAGCGACCGGACAAGCCCCAGAACCCCGTGTTTCGAGGCAACATAAGGCGCGATATTCGCCCCGCCCTGCAGGCTGGCGGTCGAGGCCATGGCAATGAGCCGCCCCCCCGAGCCCATCTCGCGCAGCGCCTCGCGGAAGGTCAGGAACACGCCGGTCATGTTGACGCGCAAGGTCTGCTCCCATGCTTCAAGCGTGGTCTTGGCGACAGGCCCGCCCGGCGCGATCCCGGCATTCGCCACAACCACATCGAAGGGCTTGTCGAAGAGGGCAGCCACCTGCGCCTCATCCGTGACATCGGCGACGCGGCACTCCATCCCGCGCCCGTCATCGGTTTCCTCCAAGGCATCCAGACGGCGGCCTGAAATCACGACCTGATCGCCCGCGGCGGCAAAATCGCGGGCGATGGCCCGGCCGATCCCGGACCCGCCGCCGGTGACCAGAACGCGCCTCATGCGCGGATCTCCTCGGCCTGGGCTTTGTCGGCCAGACGCCACATCTGATCGCGGCCGGCCTCATAAGGTTTGGGCCAGACGGCCAGACGATCCCCGATCTCGGTCCCGGCGCGCAGTGTCCAGTAGGGATCGGCCAGATGTGGCCGCGCCAGGCAGACCAGATCGGCGCGACCCGCCAGCAGGATCGAGTTGACGTGATCCGGCTCGTAAATATTCCCTACGGCCATCGTGTGAATGCCCGCCTCGTTCCGGATCCGGTCCGAGAATGGCGTCTGGAACATCCGGCCATAGACCGGTTGCGCCTCGATGGTGGTTTGGCCTGCAGACACATCGACGATATCCGCACCCGCGTCCGAGAACATCTTGGCGATCTGCACGGCCTCTTCGGGGGTCACGCCATCCTCGCCCACCCAGTCATTGGCCGAAATCCGAACAGACATGGGTTTGTGATCCGGCCAGACCGCGCGCATCGCGTTGAAGACTTCCAGCGGATAGCGCATGCGGTTTTCCAGGCTGCCCCCATATTCATCCGTGCGCACATTCGAGACGGGCGAGATGAAGGACGAAATCAGATAGCCATGGGCCGCGTGCAGTTCGATCATGTCGAACCCGGCCCGCTCGGCCATGGCAGCGGCATCGGCAAATTGCTGTGTGACCTCATCCATATCGGCGCGCGTCATTTCACGAGGCACCGCATTGTCGGGCGACCACGGGATGGGGGAGGCCGAAATCAACTCCCAATTCCCATCCTTGAGCGGCGCATCCATCACCTCCCAGCCCAGCTGGGTCGACCCCTTGCGCCCGGAGTGCCCGATCTGGCAGCAGATTTTGGCATCCGTTTCGGCGTGCACGAAATCGGTCAGACGTGTCCACGCGGCCTCATGTTCCGGCGCGTACAGGCCGGGGCAGCCCGGTGTGATCCTGCCCGTGTCGCTCACGCATGTCATCTCGGTGTAAACCAGCCCAGCGCCGCCTTTGGCGCGTTCGCCATAATGGATCAGATGCCAATCCGTGGGCGCGCCATCGACGGCCTTATATTGCGCCATGGGGGAGACGACGACGCGATTGGTCAACTCCATCTCGCGCAGTTTGAAGGGGGCGAACATCGGTGCGCGCACCGGCTCATTCGGACCAACGCCTGCGCGGGTCTGGAACCACCGTTCGGCGCTTTCCAGCCATTTGGGGTCCCGCTCGCGCAGGTTCTCGTGACTGATCCGTTGTGACCGGGTCAGCATGGAATAGTTCAGCTGAACCGGATCCAGCTCCAGATAGCGCTCCACATCCTCGAACCATTCCAGCGAGTTGCGCGCCGCCGATTGCAGCCGCAGCACTTCGAGGCGCCGTTCATCCTCATATCGCTCAAACGCCTTTTCCAGCGTCGGCTCATCGGTCACCAGATGCGCCAGCGCCGAGGCGCTTTCCATCGCCAGTTTCGTCCCCGAGCCGATGGAGAAATGCGCCGTGGCGGAGGCATCGCCCAAGAGAACCACGTTCTTATGCGCCCATTTTTCGCAGAGCACGCGCGGGAACTGGATCCAGGCCGAGCCGCGAATGTGGTTGGCATTGGTCATCAGGGAATGACCGTCGAGGTAATCCTTGAAGATCTCTTCACAGGTGGCGATGGTTTCTTCCTGCGTCATCTCGCCAAAGCCAAAGGCCTCGAAGGTCTCCGGCCCGCATTCCACAAGGAAAGTCGCTGTGTCATCGTCAAATTGATAGGCATGGACCCAGATCCAGCCCTTGTCGGTCTTTTCAAAGATGAAGGTGAAGGCATCGTCAAATTTCTGATGCGTCCCCATCCACATGAAATAGCATTTGCGCACATCGATATCAGGCTTGAACGCGTCCTTGAATTCCATCCGCGTTTTCGAATTCAGGCCGTCTGCCGCCACGACGATGTCATAGTCATCCATATAGGCCGAGGCGCTTTCGACTTCAGTCTCGAACCGCATCTCCACGCCCAGCTCGCGCGCGCGCTCCTGCAACAGCAAAAGCAGCTTCTTGCGTCCGATCCCGCAGAACCCATGGCCCGAGGACACCAGCTTCTGGCCCTGATGATGAAGCGCGATATCATCCCAGTAAGCGAAATTCTTGCGGATCGACGCGGCGCTGACCGGGTCATTCTTTTCCAGGTTCTCCAGCGTTTCGTCTGACAGCACGACGCCCCAGCCGAACGTGTCATCAGGGCGGTTGCGTTCCAGAACCGTGACCTGCGCATCGGGCTGGCGCAGTTTCAGCGTGATGGCGAAATAAAGACCGGCGGGACCACCGCCCAGACACAGCGCTTTCACGGCACACTCCCCATTGTGGTTGGCAGTTTGGACAGAGCGTAACGACAGGGAAATTTATTTCAAGCTTAAAGTTTCAGGTTTGAAGTATTGACATGCGGTCCTTTGAAGGTTCGCGGGCCTCTTTGACTGGTCGCTTGGAACGGCGGAATCTCGAAAATCCCCGGCTCTGGACACAAATGTCTAGACAGACTCAAAACCCCGCGCTTACGTAAAGAAAATACGTGATCTGGGAGGGTCCGCGATGAAGTCTCACTACAGGGTCGTGGTCATCGGTGGCGGTGTCGTGGGGGCATCGGTGCTCTATCACCTTGCAAAATTCGGCTGGTCCGATGTCTGTCTGATCGAACGCTCTGTCCTGACGGCAGGGTCTTCCTGGCATGCGGCAGGCGGCATTCATGCACTGAACGCAGATCCCAATATGGCAGCGCTGCAGGCCTATACCATCGACCTGTTGTCCGAGATTCAGGAAGAATCGGGACAGGATATCGGCCTGCACATGACCGGCGGCCTGACACTCGCCTCCACCCCCGAACGATGGGAATGGCTGCAATCGGCCTATCGAATCTTCCAATCCATCGGGATCGAGGATTGCGAACTGATGACGCCGCAACAAGCGCAGGAGTGTTGTCCGATCATGTCGACCGAAGGCGTAATCGGCGCCATGTGGGCAGATCGCGAAGGCTATCTGGACACGACCGGAACCGTGCATGCCTATGCCGGTGCCGCCAAGAAACGCGGGGCGTCAGTCTTCGAACACACCAAGGTCGAAGCGCTTGAGCAGACCAGGGACGGCTGGAAGGTGATCACCAACAAGGGCACAATCACCTGTGAACATGTGGTCAATGCCGCGGGGCTTTGGGCCAAGCAGGTTGGGCGCATGGCGGGGATCGAACTGCCCGTATCACCGCTGAAGCACCATTACCTGATCACCGACACCATCCCCGAAGTGGCCAATGCCGGGTTCGAGATGCCCATGACGGTCGATCTGGAGGGCTTCACCTACATGCGGCAGGACCAGAAGGGCGTTCTGGTCGGGATTTACGAGATCGAACACGAACACTGGGCGATGGACGGCGCGCCCTGGGATTACGGGATGGAGCTGTTCCAGGAACAGCTCGACCGGATCGAGAATGAACTGACCCTTGGCTTTGCCCGTTACCCCGCCATTCAGGATGTCGGCATCAAGACCTGGGTGAACGGCGCTTTCACCTTCTCCCCCGACGGCAACCCGCTGGTGGGTCCGGTGGATGGCAAGCTGGGATACTGGTGCGCCTGTGCGGTGATGGCAGGTTTCCTGCAAGGCGGCGGCGTGGGCAAGACGCTGGCCGAATGGATGATCCATGGTGAGCCCGAGGCAGATGCCTGGTCAATGGACGTGGCCCGGTACGGCAAATTTGCCGAGAACAAGCAGTACATCAAGGAAACGACCGGCCAGTTCTATTCCCGCCGCTTCGTGATGACCTATCCCAACGAACAGCTGCCTGCAGGCCGCCCGCTGAAACGCGCGCCGGCCTACTCTGACATGACGGCGGCAGGCGCACGCTGGGGCGTCAGCTGGGATATGGAGGTGCCATTGTACTTCGCGCCCTCCCCAGAGTTCACGGAAAACCCCACGCTGAAACGATCCAACGCCCACGATATCGTCGCCGCCGAATGCAAGGCCACGCGCGAGGCGGTGGGCCTTCTCGATATCTCGGCCTTCTCGCGCTATGAGGTTTCAGGCCCCAATGCCGAAGCCTGGCTCAACAAGATGCTGGCCTCCAAACTCCCTGCACCGGGCCGGGCAAAACTGGCGCCAATGCTGGGTCATACCGGGCGGCTGAAGGGCGATCTGACCGTGATGAACTGGGGCGATGGCACCTGGTGGATCATGGGGTCATACTATCTGCGCGCCTGGCATATGCGCTGGTTCAACGATCATCTGGAAGATGGCGTTCAGGTCCGCGATCTGGGCGAAGAGATATGCGGCTTCTCCCTCTCCGGGCCGAATGCGCGCAAGGTCATCGAAAAGCTGACCGATGGTCCGGTGGGCGATCTGCCCTTCATGGGGATCGGCGATTTCGACATCGGCCTTGTGCAGGCCCGCGTCGCGCGGATGAGCGTGACAGGAGAACTGGGATACGAGATCAACTGCCGCTATGGCGATCACATCACCCTGCGCCGGATGCTGCTGGAGGCAGGGGAAGATCAGGGCATCAGGGAAATCGGCTTCAACGCGCTTCTGTCGCTGCGGCTGGAAAAATCCTTTGGCATCTGGTCGGCGGAATTCACCCAAGGCTATACACCGGGCGAGACCGGCATGGACCGCTGGATCGCCTGGAACAAGGGCGATTTCGTCGGACGCGAACCCGCGCTTGCTGAACGCGACGGCAACGGTCCGGCGAAGAAACTGGTCACGCTGGAGGTCGAAGCAGGTGACGCCGATGCCAGCGGGTTCGAACCTGTATGGGCAAATGGCAAACGCGTGGGGTTCGTCACCTCGGGCGGCTATGGGCACACATTGGGCAAATCGCTGGCCATGGCGCTGGTCGACCCCGCGCAAGAGGCCCCCGGCACCGAACTGTCCGTCCATGTCGTGGGTGTCGAACGCAAAGCGCGCGTGATCCCCCATTCGCCCTATGACCCTGACGGACAGGCGATGCGCGGATGATATCCCAGGCCCCTGCCCGCAAAGGCCGACGCCGGCGCACGGCAGAGGCCGACACGCCCGTTCGCAAGGTCGATTACCGCAACCTGCGCAACCCGTTTCCGCGCATGCGGCTTTTCTCGGACGATCAGGTGCAGGCGATCCACGAAGACGCCCTGCATGTGCTGGAAAACCTGGGCATCAAGATCCTTCTGCCCGAAGCGCGCGCCCTGTTCCGTGCCGCCGGTGCCCGCGCGGATGACGACGACATGGTGTTCATCGGCCGCGATATCGTATCCGAGACGCTGAAGACCGCGCCGGGATCCTTCACGCTGACCTGCGCCAACCCGGAACGTAACATCACCTATGAACCGGGCGCGCTGATCTTCATGGCAGGCGCGGGTGCGCCCCATGCCACAGACCTGATCCGCGGCCGCCGTCCCGGCACCAATCAGAATTTCCGTGAACTCATCCAGATCGTGCAGCATTTCGACGTGCTGCCCATCCTTGGCCCCTCGGTCGAGCCGCAAGACGTCCCGATCCACCTGCGCCATTACGCCTTCATGGACGCGCAACTGACCTTGTCGGACAAGTTTCCCTTCATCTATGCGCGCGGCACGCAGCAAGCCGAACAATGTTTCGAAATGCTGATGGATTTCCACGACATTGCCGAGGCCGCATTCCGCGACAATCCGCATACCTATACGATCATCAATACCAACTCGCCCCGCCAGATCGACGTGCCCATGGCACAGGGGCTGATCGATTTTGCCCGCTGGGGGCAGATGTCGATCGTCACACCCTTTACCCTGATGGGCGCGATGGCCCCGATCACGGTGGCTGGTGCGCTTGTCCTGTCTCATGCCGAAGCGCTGGCCGCGATTGCCCTTACGCAACTGGCCAAGCCTGGCGCGCCTGTCAGCTATGGCACGTTCACTTCGAATGTCGACATGAAATCCGGCGCGCCGATCTTCGGCACGCCCGAGCATTTCCGCGCCTCGGTCGGTGCCGGTCAACTGGCCGACCTGATCGGCCTGCCCTGGCGTTCGGCTGCCGGATCGGCCGCGAATTTGGGCGACGCGCAGGGGGCCAACGAAAACCAGTTTGGGATCTGGGGCAACCTGCTGGCAGGGGCCACGGTGATCGTGCACGCCGCAGGCTGGCTGGAAGGGGGTCTGACCGTATCCTATGAGAAGATCATTACCGATCTTGAGGTACTGCAATCCGTGGCCGAGCTGTGCGTACCGACCCCGGCAGACGATGCGGCACGCGGGCTCTCGGCCCTGGCCGAAGTACAGCCGGGCGGACATTTCTTCGGCGCAACCCACACGATGGAACGGTATCAAACCGAATTCTATGCACCGCTTGTCCACGATTTCGCCAATCACGGCACATGGGAGGATCGCGGCGGCGAAGATGCAACCCAGCGCGCCACCGCCATCTGGCAACAGATCCTGACAGAAGATGCGCGGCCCGCGACCGATCCCGCCAAGCTCGAGGCACTGCAAGCCTATATCGCGCGCAAGACAACGGAGGGCGGCGCGCCGCCGCTGGGCGGATGAACCGGGACTTGCGCAACCCCGTTCTGCACCGCGACGACCCAAAGCGGGAACCGCTGTCAGGCAACATCAAGGTCACCCGGCAGGACTGGATCGACACCGCGATGGATGTCCTGATCCGCCACGGGGCCGACCGGGTGAAGATCCTCACTCTGGCCGACCGGATGGGCGTGTCACGCTCGTCCTTCTACTGGTATTTCGGATCGCGGCAGGATCTTCTGGACGCGCTCCTGTCCTATTGGGAAGACCGCAACACCGCCGCCATGGTGGCCCAGGCCGACGCACCGGCCCCAACGATCACCGCCGCTATCTGCAATGTCTTTCGCTGCACGGCGAACCCCGCGCTTTTTGACACCGCACTGGATTTCGCCGTGCGCGACTGGGCGCGGCGGGATGCGCGGGTGCGCGCGGCGCTCGATGCGTCCGACGTGATGCGCGAAACTGCCCTCCGGCGCATGTTTGAACGCCACGGCTATCCTGAATACGAGGCCGAAACACGGGCAAAGGTTCTGTATTACATGCAGCTTGGCTATGATTTCGCAGGCAAACCCGAACCCGGCGCACGCCGCCTGGCGCGTGTGCCGGAATATCTGCGGGTCTTTGCCGGGGTTGAACCTCAACCCGGCGAGGTCGAGGATTTCAACGCCTACGCCCGCCAATTCGCAGCGTTCTCGGAAAAGGAAGACCCTCATGCCCCATCCTGACGTCATCATCATCGGCACCGGCGTCATCGGTGCGGCCATCGCCTTCGAGATGTCCAACGCCGGTTGGAACACCCTGTCGCTGGATCGCAATGCGCAGCCGGGCCACGGATCAACCGCCGGCTCCTGCGCGATCGTGCGGATGCATTACTCCACCTATGACGGGACCGCTTTGGCGTGGGAAGGCTATCACTACTGGCGCGACTGGGCCGACTATCTGCGCCTGCCGGACGGCACCCCGCTGGCCCAGTTCCGCGAGGTTGGCTGCCTGACGATGAAAACGGCGGCCAACGGGTTCCTCGAAAAACACATGGAGTTTTCCGCAGCGCTGAACTGCCCGTTCGAGGAGCTTTCGGCCGAGGATGTGCAGGCCCGCCTGCCGATCTATTCTCTGGACAGCTACGCGCCGGCCAGGCGCCTGGATGATCCGGACTTCGGTCAGCCGAATGGCAGCCGTATGGGCGGCGCGGTGTTCTGGCCCAACGCAGGCTATGTGACGGATCCTGCCCTATCTGCACAGAACCTGATGGCAGCGGCTGCACAACATGGCGCGCAGATGCGCGGCGGCGCGGAAGTCGTTGAGATCCTGCAGGACGGCGGCCGGGTGAAGGGCGTGAAACTCTCCACCGGAGAGGAAATCCATGCTCCCGTGGTGATCAACGTGGCCGGTCCAGGATCCGCGCGGATCAACGACATGGCCGGCGTCGCGGACGAGATGACGATCCAGACCCGGCCCCTGCGGCAGGAGGTCGTGCACGTGCCAGCCCCCGAAGGCTTTGATTTCGAAAACCGGGGCACCATCGTGTCGGACAGCGACATCGCCTGCTATGTCCGGCCCGAACATGGAAATCACATCCTGATCGGATCAGAAGATCCCGCATGTGACACGCATCACTGGGTGGACAGCGACACGGACTATGACCGGGACTTCTCCGATCAATGGACGACGCAGGCTATGCGCTACGCCCAGCGCGTGCCCGCACTGGGCATTCCCAGCCGGATGAAAGGGGTGGTTGACCTTTATGACGCTTCCACCGACTGGATTCCGATTTACGACGCCTCCAGCCTTGGTGGGTATTACATGGCCTGCGGGACCAGCGGTAACCAGTACAAGAACGCGCCCATTGCCGGGAAGATGATGACGGCACTGGTTGGGTATTGCGAGGCTGGCAATGATCACGATGCCAACCCGCTGCAGTTCACGCTGCCCTATCTGCAGCGCGACATCGACGTAGGCTTTTATTCCCGCAAACGGCCCATCAACGCCGAGTCTAGTTTTTCGGTGCTGGGCTGAACAGAACCGTTGTGTCGGGTATTTTTTGCCAGAAAGAAGCAGGAGCACGCTGCCGCTTCTTTCTGGCCATAAATACCCCTGTCACCCCGCATCCGTCTTGCCGCGACGGTCCGATCGGAGCGCGGCATAAAGCACATGCGTGCGCCAACGCCCGGCGATCTGGAGATAGGACTGGGCGACGCCTTCATATTTGAAACCCGATGCCTCCAGCAGCCCGCGGGAGGCCTTGTTTTCAGGCAGGCAGGCGGCTTCGATCCGGCTCAGGTCAAGCCGCGTGAAAGCATGGTGCACCACCGCACCGATGGCTTCGCGCATATAGCCCTCGCGTGCATGGGGCGCGCCCGTCCAGTATCCCAGCGTGCCCGCCTGCGCAGGGCCGCGGCGGATATTGTCCAGGGTGATCGCGCCCACCAGCATGTCATCGGCGCGGCGGATCATGAACAGTGGCAGCGCCGAGCCGCTGGCGATCGATCGGCTGGCCCAATAAACCCGGTTCGTGAACGCCTTGCGGGTGAGGTGGTCGTCCGCCCATTCCGGCTCCCAGGGGACAAGAAAATCCATGCTTTCGCGGCGCAGCGCCGACCAGGCTCGAAAATCGGAATGGGTAGGCGGGCGCAGCGTGAGGCGGTCCGTCTCGATCTTCACTTTGCGTTTCGACAGAAGCATCAATCAGCGCTCACAGGTTAGGCCGCGCGCCTTTCGGTGAGGGCATCGAGACCAGGCGCCTTGCCGACGGGCCCGTAAAGCGCAAGGGCCGCCGGTGCCTCCGCTGCCATCCGTTCCGCGAACTCGCGCACATCGCCGGTGGTGACCGCGTCGATCCGCGCGATGGTGTCGTCTAGGCTGGGCACTTCGCCCCAGATCTGCACCAGCCGCGCCAGCCGTTCGGCACGGTTCGACGGGCTTTCCAGCCCCATCAGCATACCGGCCTTCATCTGCGCCCGTGCGCGGGCGACCTCTTCGGGGCTCATCGTGTCGGCGGCGCGTTTCATCTCGTCGATGGTGATATGGGCCAGTTCCGCGATCTGATCGCCAGACGTCCCTGCATAGATCGTCGTCGTGCCGGTATCGGCATAAGCGCCGGTCTGCGCGAAGATCGTATAGCACAGGCCGCGCCGTTCCCGCACCTCCTGGAAGAGGCGCGAGGACATGCCGCCGCCTAGCGCGCTGGAATAGATCTGCGCGGTATAAATCGCGTCATCGCGATAACCGGGGCTTTCAAAGGCCAATGCGAAATGGGCCTGTTCAAGCTTCTTGTCCTTGCGCGCTTCGCCCCCGGTGAACCGGGCGGGCGCGGCCTCGCCCCTGCTGCGTGGGGACAGATCGGCGAAATACCGGCCCGCCAGTTCGACGAGCGCCTCATGATCAACCGACCCGGCTGCCGACAATATCATCTGACCGGGGCCGTAATGTTCCCCGACAAAAGCCGACAGATCCTTGCGCGAGAAGGCGCGCACGCGCTCGGACGGGCCAAGGATCGTGCGGCCCAAAGGCTGATCGCGATAGCTTTCTTCCTGCAGCCAATCGAAGATCACATCGTCGGGCGTGTCATAGGCCTGACCGATTTCCTGCAGGATCACGCCGCGTTCGATCTCGATCTCGGCCGGATCGAAGACCGGGTTCAGCACGATATCGGCGATCACATCCAATGCCAGCGCCACGTCGTTTTCCAGCACACGCGCATAATAGGCCGTCACCTCGCGCGAGGTATAGGCGTTGATGTATCCGCCCACATCCTCGATCGCCTCGGCGATCTGCAGCGCGCTGCGCCGCGTCGTGCCCTTGAACGCCATATGTTCAAGGAAATGCGCGATGCCGTTCTGTTCCAGCCGCTCGTGGCGGCCGCCCGCGGTCACCCAGATGCCGATGGCGGCAGATTTCATCGACGGCATGTGTTCCGTGACGATACGGAACCCGTTGGGAAAGGTGTGTTGCCTGACTGTCACTTGGCGCGCGCGTCCCTGATATGATCTTCGATCGCGGCCAGATCATTGGCGATCCGGGTCACGCGTTCCGGCCTGTCATACAGGTCCGCCATGCGCGGGGGAAGAGGGGGATGTACACCGCTGGCCTCTTCCACGGCAGCGGGGAACTTCGCCGGATGCGCGGTGGCCAAAGTGATCATCGGAATGGCCGCCTCGCGCTGGTCTTCGCCCACCTGTACGCCGATGGCCGAATGCGGGCACAGAAGTTCACCGCTTGATTTGAGCCATACGCCGATGGCGGCCTTGGTTTCGTCTTCCGACACCCGGCCCGAGCTGTAGATTTCCTGCAGAGCCTGAAGCGCACCCTGGCTTACCTCGAACCCGCCCTGTTTCAGCTCGTCCATCAGTTGCGCCACGGCCTTGCCATCGCGGCCATAGGCATCGAACAGGGCACGTTCGAAATTCGAGCTGACCTGAATATCCATCGACGGGCTGATCGAGGGGATGGTGTCGCCCTTGTGATAGCCCTGCCCCGTCAGGCAGCGGTGCAGAATGTCATTCTGGTTCGTGGCCACCACCAGCTTGTCGATGGGCAGACCCATGCGCTTGGCGATGTAGCCCGCGAAAATATCGCCGAAGTTGCCGGTGGGCACGGTGAAGGACACCTCCCGATGCGGCGCGCCCAGGCTGACAGCGGACGAGAAGTAATAGACAACCTGCGCCAGAACCCGCGCCCAGTTGATCGAATTCACACCGGCCAGCCCCACCGCGTCGCGGAAGGCGAAATCGTTGAACATATCCTTCACGCGCGCCTGGCAATCGTCGAAATCACCATCCAAAGCCAGCGCGTGGACATTCGCTTCGGACGGGGTGGTCATCTGGCGGCGCTGCACTTCGCTGACGCGGCCGTGGGGGAACAGGATGAACACGTCAACCGCATCCAGACCCCGGAACGCCTCGATCGCCGCTGACCCGGTATCGCCCGAGGTCGCACCAACGATCGTCACCTTTTCGCCGCGACGGGTGAGTTCGGTCTCGAACAGCTGGCCAATCAGCTGCATGGCGAAATCCTTGAAGGCCAGGGTAGGCCCGTGGAACAGCTCAAGCAGGAAATGGTTCTCGTTCAGCTGCTTCAGCGGCGCGCGGGCGGCATGGCCGAACCCGGCATAGGCGCGGGTGATACAGCCCCAGAAATCCTCGTCCGAGAACGCCTCGCCCACGAAGGGGCGCATCACGCGGAAGGCCACCTCCTCATAAGGCAGACCGGCCAGCGCCTTGATATCCGCCGCGCTCATCTGCGGGATCTCGGCCGGTACATACAGCCCGCCATCGCGCGCAAGGCCGGTCAGCATCGCCTCGTCAAAACTCAGCTCGGGCGCGGCGCCGCGGGTGGAAACATATCTCATTGTCTTCAGGCCTGTCTTGGGGCGCGCGAACGCCAGAGGAATAGAGCGGTCATCATGATCCAGATCGCCGCAAGCGAGAACCACGTGATGGCATATTGCAAGTGATCGTTCGGAATACCAGCAGTGTCCACCGGTATCGGTCTGATCGCGGGATCGGTTTCCGATCTGGCGATCAGCAGAACCTCATCCGTGTCCAGATGCGCAGCCATGTCCGGGACTTCGCGGGCGAACCAGGTGTTGGCCTCAAGATCCGGGTCTGGCGTGTAACTGTCGGTCTCGCGCGGCCAGTGCAGATTGCCCGTCACCGTCTCGGGGCCAAGCGTACGGGGCGCGGCCTTGGCGTCTGAGGGGACAAAACCCCGGTCGACAAGAATGCGGCGACCTGTCTCGGTTTCGAAGGGGGCAATGATCAGGAAACCCGGGCCAACCCGTTTGATCGAGACCAGCACATGAATTTCACCGGGCAGGAACCGGCCTGACACTTCAACCGGCAGGTACCGGTCAGCTTCGGGATCGACAGTTTCAGGCAGCGCCACGGGCGCGGCGTCGATGCGCGCCTCGATCTCGGACAGGACGCCTTCCTTCCAGGCCAGACGCTGAACCTGCCAGACCCCCAGCGAGATCAGAATGCCCGCGCCGGTCAGCCCGAAAATCAGAAGAAACATCAACCGGCCCATCGCAGCCGTGCCCTCCCTGGCATGAAAAAGCGCGCGGAAGCCGCGCGCTTTTCTTATTTTCGCTCAGACGCGCCTGTTAATGCGCGCCGGGCATCTGCGCCACGCCCCAGATATAGACGGCGAAGAACAGGAACAGCCAGACAACATCAACGAAGTGCCAGTACCAGGCCGCAGCCTCGAAGCCCACATGCTTGTCAGGCGTGAAATGGCCCTTCATTGCACGCAGCCAGCAGACGAACAGGAAGATCGTCCCGATGATCACATGCACACCGTGGAAGCCCGTCGCCATGAAGAAGTTCGAGAAGAACTTGTCATTGCCGAATTCCCAGCCCTGATACAGCAGGTAGGAATATTCATACGCCTGAAGCGCGGTAAAGGCGATGCCCAGGATGATCGAGATGCCCAATCCCCAAACCAGGTCCTTGCGGTTGTTCTCATGCACTAGCGCGTGGTGCGCCCAGGTGACGGCACAGCCCGACAGCAGCAGGATCAGCGTGTTGATCAGCGGCAGGTGGAACGCATCCACGTGATAGATCTCGGGCTGGACATATTCGGTGCCGACATATTCGCTCATCGGATAGATGGCGTGTTTGAAGAAGCTCCAGAACCAGGCCGCGAAGAACATCACTTCGGACATGATGAACAGCACAAAACCGTACCGCAGGCCGATCCGTACGACGGGCGTGTGATCCCCCTGACGGCTTTCGGCCACAACGTCGGTCCACCAGCCGAACATGGTATACAGAACGGCGACAAAGCCGATCAGGAACATGAACGGAGTGATACCTTTCATCCACAGCACCGCGCCAAACAGCATGACGAAGGCCGAGACCGCGCCGATCAGAGGCCAGATCGAGGGGTTCAGAATGTGATAGTCGTGATTTTTTGCATGCGCCATGTCGTAGTGTCCCTTTAGCCCAAGCTTATTAGTTTGTTGTGGTGTCCGGCTCTGCCCCAAGCGCTGCATAGCTCTCGGGCAGGTCGATTTCGTAGAATGTGTAAGACAGCGTGATCGTGTGCACGTATTGACCGTCGCGATCCTCGACCAGTTCGGGATCGACATAGAAGGTCACCGGCATCTGCACCCGTTCACCGGGTTCCAGCACCTGCTCTTCAAAGCAGAAGCACTGGATCTTGTAGAAGAAGCCGCCCGCCTCGTAAGGCGTCACGTTATAGGCAGCCGATCCTGCGACGGGGCGGTCGGTGGGATTGTAGGCCTCATAAAAGGCCAGCCCCGTTTCGCCGATGCGCAAGGTCATCTCCCGTTCTACGGGGCGGAATTCCCAGGGCATGCCCCGTTCCAGCGAAGCGTCGAAACGGACTTTGATCGTCTGATCCAGGATCGTATCGGATTCAGCCTCGGCCACGTCAGTTGCGCCACCAAAGCCGGTCACCCGGCAGAACCAGTCGTAAAGCGGCACGGATGCCCAGGCTAAGCCACCCATGAAGATGACCACGCTGACCGTTTGCAGAACCGTTTTGCGGGGGCCGTCCAGCTTCATTGCTGCACCCCCTGAAGCGCCGCCTGAAAATCGCCGCCCGTTACCTTGACCACGGTCAGGCCAAAAACCACCGCGATCAGGAACACCAGCGTCAGGCCCACGCCAACATTGCGGCTGAACCGGCGTTTGTGCAGTTCATGTTCAACCTTCAGGCTCATGACCAGCCTCCCAGACCATAGGGCGCCAGAACGGCCTCGGCCAGAATGGCGCCGAAATGCAGGAAAAGATACAGCAGCGACAGTTTGAAGAACCGCTTTTCAACCGCGAAATTATCCGCGTCGCTGATCACCTCGTCACGCCGCCAGATATCCCAAGCGCCTTTCAGGAACAAAGCGTTCAGGATCACCGCCGCCGTCAGATAAATCGGCCCACCGATCGAGGTGAAAGCCGTCCCGACCGCCAGCACCGCCAGCACGACGGTATAGCCCAGGATGTTGTTGCGCGTCACACGGCGGCCATGGGTCACCGTCAGCATCGGCACGCCCGCATCGTCGTAATCCGACCGCATGAACAGCGCCAGCGCCCAGAAATGCGGCGGGGTCCACATGAAGATCAGCGCGAACATCAGCCAAGGCTCAAGGCTCATCGACCCGGTGGCAACCACCCAGCCGATCACCGGCGGAAACGCTCCCGCAGCGCCGCCGATCACGATGTTCTGCGGCGTCGACCGCTTCAGCCACATCGAATAGATCACGGCATAAAAGAAGATGGTGAAGGCCAGCATGAACCCGGCCAGCAGATTGGCCGCCAGCGCCAGCATGACAACCGACAGGCCCGACAGCGCGAGCCCGATGTAAAGCGCGTCATCCGCATCGACCTTGCCCGCCGGGATCGGACGACCCTTGGTGCGGCGCATGATCTGGTCGATATCGGCATCCCACCACATGTTCAGCGCGCCAGAGGCCCCTGCCCCAACCGCAATGAACAGGATCGACGCAAAGGCGATCATCGGGTGCACAGAAATCGGGGCCGCCAACAGACCAACCAGCGCCGTGAAGACAACCAGCGACATGACGCGCGGCTTCAGCAGCGCGAAATAATCGCCGAAGCCTGCTTCGGCCTCATGCGACTGCGTCTGTCCGTTCAAACTTGCGTCTGTCATCCCAGGCTCCCAAGGCGCACCCGCGCCCCTACAGAAAACATGCTTGCGGCGCACGATCCTGTCGCGCGCCGCAAGGCTTTTAGTTAGACGCCACCTGATAGCTCAGGGGCTTGCCGGCGTATTCTTCGATCGCGCCCTGCAGCCATGCGTCGTATTCTTCCTGCGTCACCACTTCGACGGTGATGGGCATATACGCGTGGTCTTTGCCGCAAAGCTCAGAACACTGGCCAAAGTAAATACCGGTTTCCTCGGCCTTGAACCACAGTTCGGCCAGACGCCCCGGCACCGCGTCCTGCTTCACGCCAAAGGACGGGATCGTCCAGCTGTGGATCACGTCGGCGCCAGTCACCTGCATAACGATGGTCTTGTCCACGGGCACAACAACGCGGGTGTCCGTCGCCAGCAGGTACAGATCGTCGGTATAGCCGTAATCGGCCAGTTCTTCGCGGGCCAGCATAAAGCTGTCGAACGAAAACTCGTGATCGACATATTCATAGCCCCAGTACCACTGATATCCGGTGACCTTGATCGTCACGTCGCCCTCGGGGATTTCCTGCTGCTTGAACAGCACCGGAAGCGAGAACGCACCGATGAACACCAGAATCACGATCGGCACCACGGTCCAAGCGATTTCCACCGGAGTGTTGTGCGTGAACGATGCCGGGTTGGGGTTCGCACGGCGGTTAAAGCGCACGATACACCAGGCCAGAAGCCCCACCACAAAGATACAAATCAGCGTAATGATCACCAGGATCAGCCAATCAAGCGATTGCAGATCCCGCGCCAGTTCGGTCGCGGCAGGCTGAAAACCGGTGCCGCCGTCAACGGGCCGGCCGACAATCTGGGAATCCTGCGCAGCGGCGGGCAGTGTGGACAGAGCTGCGAAAAGCCCTGCAAGCGAAAATGCGTTCTTCATCTTTGTCATGTCCTGATCGGTTGATCGCGTCCTGAAGGTGTTCCTACGACAGGGATTCGTGATCGGTTCCCTCGCCATTGTCTTTGGCGACGCTAAAAACCATATTCGTCACCACAGATAAAGAGCCCAGCTTGCGTCAAACGGACGCTTTTTCTTGATTTGGATCAAATACCGGAAGTCCTGCCCATGTCCCATGACCCGTTCCGCCCTTTTTCCACTGATTTTTCGCAGGAAACGGCCCTGTCCATCCTGCGCGAAGCGACCGCGGGGGCAGATGACGGAGAGCTGTTTCTGGAACGCCGCCGGTCCGAGGCGCTGGTATTCGACGATGGACGCCTGAAAACCGCCAGTTTCGACGCCTCCGAAGGGTTCGGCCTGCGCGCGGTGAAGGGCGAGGTGTCGGGTTATGCCCATTCGACCGAACTGTCCGAGGCCGCATTGCGCCGCGCATCAGAAACCGCGCGGCTTGCCGTGGGCGATGGCGGTGGGACGCTGGCCGACGCGCCGCAGGCCACAAACCGCAAGCTATATACCGATGAAGACCCGATTGCCGGCGTCTCCTTCCCGGTAAAGATCGAAACCCTGCGCGAGATCGACGCCTATGCCCGCGATCTGGATCTCCGCGTTGTTCAGGTGTCGGCGACGCTGGCCGCCTCTCTGCAAGAGGTCGAGATCCTGCGCCCTGACGGCATCTCGGTCCGCGATGTGCGCCCGATGACGCGCCTGAATGTCTCGGTGATTGTCGAAGAAAACGGCCGCCGGGAATCAGGCAGCGCGGGCGGCGGGGGGCGTGTGGGCCTTGATGGCCTGATCGACCCTGCCGACTGGCAGGCCAAGGCGCGCGAGGCGCTGCGTATCGCCGTGGTGAACCTGGGCGCAGAACCGGCGCCCGCCGGTGTGATGGATGTGGTTCTTGGCCCCGGCTGGCCGGGCATCCTGTTGCACGAGGCCGTGGGCCATGGGCTGGAAGGCGATTTCAACCGCAAGGGCTCGTCCGCCTTCGCGGGCCTGATGGGCCAGCAGGTCGCGGCGAAAGGGGTGACGGTGCTGGATGACGGCACGATCCCGGACCGGCGCGGGTCGATCAGCGTGGATGATGAAGGCACGCCATCAGGCAAGAACGTCCTGATCGAAGACGGCGTTCTGGTGGGTTTCATGCAGGATCGCCAGAACGCGCGGCTGATGGGTGTGGCCCCCACCGGCAACGGGCGCCGGCAAAGCTATGCCCATGCGCCGATGCCGCGCATGACCAACACCTATATGCTGGGCGGCGATGCCGATCCGGCCGATCTGGTGGCCGATCTCAAGGACGGGATCTATGCCGTGGGCTTCGGCGGTGGTCAGGTCGATATCACCAATGGCAAATTCGTCTTCTCCTGCACCGAGGCGTATCGCGTGCAGAACGGCAAGGTAGGCGCGCCCGTCAAAGGCGCTACCCTTATCGGCGATGGTGCCACAGCACTGAAACAGATCCGCGGTCTGGGCAATGACATGGCGCTGGATCCCGGAATGGGCAATTGCGGCAAGCAGGGACAATGGGTGCCGGTGGGTGTCGGCCAGCCATCAGTGCTGATCGGCGGTCTGACGGTCGGCGGATCGGCCGCGTGATAGGTGACTTCGTCGCAGATTTTTAGAATTTGCGACAAAGACGCAGATAGTTTTCAAAGATTCATCCGTCGTTAACCAGCCCCGCCTAAAACCGATTCTGCAAGACGGCGGAGCCACGGATGACTGCGGAACACATTTCTTCCACTCACCCCCCACTCCCACCCACCACGGAAGAAGATCGGTTTGCGTGGCTCCGCCTCTTGCGCTCTCGTCGGGTCGGTGTGTCGACATTTCACCGCCTGATGGCCGAGCATGGCACGGCGCAGAACGCGCTCGCCGCGCTGCCAGAAGTGGCACGCCAGGCCGGGCTGGACGCATATGAAATATGCCCGCCCGGCGTGATTGAAGCCGAACTCAAGGCCGCAAAAGCCGCGCACGCGCGGCTTTTGTGCCTGGGGGCACCGGATTATCCCGAATTGCTGGCCACATTGCCTGATGCGCCGCCCATGCTGTGGGCCATCGGCGATCCGGGCCTGATGACCCGGCCGATGCTTTCCATAGTGGGGGCGCGCAACGCCTCCTCCCTCGGGACCCGCATGGCGCGGGCGCTTGCCACTGATCTTGGGCAGGCGGGCTATGTCATCGTCTCGGGGCTGGCGCGCGGTGTGGATACCGCCGCGCATCTGGCCACGGTCGAAACCGGCACCATCGCGGTGCTGGCCGGTGGGGTGGATGTCGTCTATCCGGCTGAAAACGCCCATCTGGCCCGTGATATCGCGCAGAAGGGCCTGCGCCTGTCCGAACAGCCCATGGGTCTGCAACCGATGGCGCGGCATTTCCCACGGCGGAACCGCATCATCTCGGGCCTGTCCCGCGCAGTTGTTGTGGTGGAGGCCGCCAGCAAATCCGGCAGCCTGATCACCGCCCGCGACGCCCTCGACCAGGGTCGGGAGGTGCTGGCGGTGCCCGGCCACCCGTTCGACGCGCGCGCTTCGGGCTGCAACCACCTGATCCGCGACGGCGCCACACTGGTGCGCAACGCGCAGGACGTGATCGACGCGCTTGCGCAACCGATCCCGGCAGAACCGGCGCCCACCCCCGAATTGCCGCTGGAGACGCGCAGCCTGCAGGACACGGCGCGCCTTCACCAGCAAATTCTGGACAGGCTCGGCCCCTCTCCGCTGGCCGAAGATCAGCTGATCCGCGATCTGAAGTCCACCGCCAAGGCGGTCAATCCCGCGCTGACGGATCTGGAACTTGATGGGAAAATCCAACGCCAGCCGGGTGGCTTGCTGGCGCGTGTCAGCTAACCCGATCCGGCACGCAAACAGCACCCATCCCAGCCGGCCAAGCCGCCCAGCAAAGTGACGCACGGGGCCACGCATTGACAATATTCACTTGCGCCCCACATCTTGCGCCGTCATACACCACGCCGATTCAGAAGTTCGAGGTTTTCCGCTAAATGCCTGTAGTTGTTGTCGAATCTCCGGCCAAGGCCAAAACGATCAACAAATATCTGGGCAAGGAATACACTGTTCTGGCCTCTTACGGCCATGTCCGCGACCTTCCCCCGAAAGACGGATCGGTCGATCCCGACCATGATTTCGCAATGAAATGGGAAGTGGCCAGCGACAGCAAAAAACACGTCAAGGCCATCGCCGACGCGCTGGCCGAAGACAACGCCCTGATCCTCGCCACCGACCCCGACCGCGAGGGAGAGGCGATCAGTTGGCACCTGCAGGAAGCGCTCACCAAACGCAAATCCATCAAGAAGGACACGCCCGTCAGCCGCGTGACTTTCAACGCCATCACGAAATCGGCGGTGGAAGAGGCGATGAAGAACCCCCGCCAGGTCGACATGCCGCTGGTTCAGGCCTATCTGGCGCGCCGCGCGCTGGATTATCTGGTGGGCTTCAACCTGTCGCCCGTGCTCTGGCGCAAACTGCCCGGCGCGAAATCGGCGGGCCGCGTGCAATCGGTCTGCCTGCGCCTGATCGTCGAACGCGAGATGGAGATCGAAGCCTTCCGCCCCCGCGAATACTGGTCGGTCAAGGCGATCCTGACCACGCCGCGAGGCCAGGAATACGAGGCGCGCCTGACCATCCTCGCCGGCAAGAAGCTTGACCGTTACGATATCGAAAACGAAACGCAGGCCGAACTGGCCGTGCAGGCCATCACCTCGCGTGATCTGAAGGTCACCTTGGTCGAGGCGAAACCCGCCTCCCGCAACCCCTCTGCCCCCTTCATGACCTCCACCCTCCAGCAGGAGGCCAGCCGCAAATTCGGCATGGGCGCGCGCCAGGCGATGAGCGTCGCGCAGCGCCTATATGAGGCCGGGCACATTACCTATATGCGGACCGACGGCATCGACATGGCGCCCGAAGCCGTCATGGCCACCCGCGACGCGATCAAGGACCGCTATGGCGCGGAATACGTTCCCGACAGCCCGCGCATGTACAAGAACAAGGCCAAGAATGCGCAAGAAGCGCATGAATGTATCCGTCCCACGGATATCACCGCCGATGCCGACGCGCTGAAGCTGGCCGATGCCGATCAGCGCAAACTCTATGATCTGATCTGGAAACGCACCATCGCCTGCCAGATGGCCGCGGCCAAACTGGAACGCACCACCGTCGATATCGGCAGCGCCGATGGCCAGGTCGGCCTGCGCGCCACGGGCCAGGTGATGCTTTTTGACGGGTTCCTGCGCGTCTATGAAGAAGGCCGCGACGATGTAGTCGACGATGACGACAAGCGCCTACCGCAAATCGCCGAAGGGGAGCCCGCGCAAAAAGGCGCGATCACACCCGAACAGCATTTCACTCAGCCGCCCCCCCGCTATACCGAGGCGACGCTCGTCAAACGCATGGAAGAGCTGGGGATCGGCCGGCCCTCCACCTATGCCTCCATCGTGACGACGATTCAGGACCGGGGCTATGTCCGCAAGGACAAGAACCGCCTCATCCCCGAAGACAAGGGCCGCCTCGTAACGGCGTTTCTGACGAATTACTTCCGCAAATACGTGGGATATGACTTCACCGCCTCGCTCGAGGAAGAACTGGACGACGTCTCGGACGGCAAGCGCGACTATCAGCAGGTGCTGGCCCGATTCTGGCGCGATTTTTCCGCAGCGATCGCCGAAACCTCGGAACTGCGGATCACCGACGTTCTGGAAAAGATCAACGAGGTGCTTGAGCCGCATCTGTTCCCGCCCACCGCCGATGGCAGCGACCCCCGCGCCTGCCCCAATTGCGGCAATGGCAGGCTAAGCATGCGCACCGCGCGTTCCGGCGGGGCATTCATCGGCTGTTCGAACTATCCCGAATGCCGCTACACCCGCGCCTTTGGCCCGCCGGGCGCCGAAGACGACGGCGCAATCCCGCCCGATGGCAAGCTTCTGGGCCACGATCAGGGCGACGAGATCCGCGTGTTCAAGGGCCGGTTCGGGCCCTACGTCCAGCGCGGCGCGGCGACCGAAGATCAGCCAAAACCCCCGCGCCAGTCCATCCCCAAGGACTGGTCGCCGGAAGAGCTGGATATGGAACGCGCGCTGATGCTGTTGTCGCTGCCGCGCAAGGTGGGCGATCACCCCGAAGACGGCATCGCGGTCTGGGCGAATATCGGCCGCTATGGGCCATACATCAAACATGCCGAAAGCACCTCGGACCGTGGCGGCACCAACGCCAATCTGGAAAGCCTTGATGAGGTCTTCACCGTCGGCATGAACCGCGCGGTACAACTTCTGGCCGAAAAGGTCGCCAGCCGGGGTGGACGGGGCAAAGCCGCCAAACCGTTGCGCGAGTTGGGCGAACACCCAACCGAAGGCGGCCCGGTGAACGTGATGGATGGCAAATATGGTCCTTACATCAAATGGGCCAAGGTAAACGCCACCCTGCCGAAAGAGGTGGAACCTGACCAGGTCACGATGGACCAGGCTGTGACCCTGATTGCAGAGAAAGCGGGAAAGAAAACCACACGGAAACGCTCAGCCAAGAAAACCAAGGCCAAGAGTTAAGCGGTCTTGAGGTGTATCGCCTGCGGGCGTTACACCCCCCTGCGCACGCAACCTATGCGTTACGCAGGCATTTGCCGAACGGATGAGACACATTGACTTTCAGACCGCTGCTCTGAATAGTCTGACGCGCCAACTAAGGGAACCAAAATGAAAAAAGTCTACGCGAACGCGTCCGAAGCTTTGGACGGTCTGCTTTTTGACGGAATGACGATCGCAGCCGGCGGGTTCGGCCTGTGCGGCATCCCGGAGCTGCTGCTGCAAGCGATCAAAGAACACGGCGCGAAGGACCTGACATTTGCCTCGAACAACGCGGGCGTGGATGATTTCGGCATCGGCATTCTGCTACAGACCCGTCAGGTGAAAAAGATGATCTCGTCCTATGTGGGGGAGAACGCAGAATTCATGCGCCAGTATCTCTCGGGCGAGCTTGAGCTGGAATTCAACCCCCAAGGCACCCTGGCCGAGCGCATGCGTGCAGGCGGCTGCGGCATTCCCGGTTTCTATACCAAGACCGGCGTGGGCACCGTCATCGCCGAGGGCAAGGAACACAAGGATTTCGACGGCGAGACCTATATCCTTGAACGAGGCATCTTCGCCGATCTCTCCATCGTGAAGGCATGGAAAGCCGACACTACAGGCAACGCGATCTTCCGCAAGACTGCGCGCAACTTCAATCCGCCGGCCGCCATGTGCGGCAAGGTCTGCGTGATGGAGGTTGAAGAAATCGTCGAGCCCGGCGAACTGGACGCGGATGCAATCCACCTGCCCGGCATCTATGTGCATCGCCTGATCCAGGGCGAGCATGAAAAACGCATCGAACAGCGGACAGTACGCGCCGCGTAAGGACTGGGCTATGCCTGACAGCGTCTCACAACTTCTGGACGAGGACCGCGCGCTTGACGGTTTTTCGCGCGCGCAGGTCTCCATGATCCTGACCAACCCCAATCTGGAAGATAACCCCATCGTCTATGTGAACGAGGCCTTCCAGCGCATGACCGGCTATGCCAGATCGGCCACGATCGGGCGCAACTGCCGCTTTCTGCAGGGCAAGGACACCGACAAGGCGGATGTCGACCGTCTGCGCGATGCCGTCGCGCGCGGAGAAGACGTGACCGTTGATATCCTGAACTATCGCTCGAACGGGGAACCGTTTCTGAACCGCCTGATCGTCGCACCGGTCAAAGACGCGAAGGGGCGGTGCCAGTATTTCGTGGGCATTCAGAAGGAAATTCGCGAAGGCGATCTGGACACCAGCGCCGAAAAGGTCGGCCGCGAGCTTGTGGAAATCCAGAACCGCGTGCGCGCAGACCTGTCGATGGTCATTGACATGATCCGCCTGCAAAGCCGCGAAACGACGGCGCCGGAAGATTTCTTCGCCCTTTCCCGCCGGATCGAGACGCTGCAGATCCTCTATGAGGAAATGAAGCTCTCCGACAGCCGCTCGAACCGTGACTCGGTCGAACTGGGCAGTTTCCTGTCGCGCGTGGCCTCGGCCATCGCCCATATCGACGGGCGCCCCGGCATCCGCATGACCCTTCAGATCGAACCCCTGACCGTCCCGATCGAAGTGGCCACCCGTGTGGGCCTCGTGATGTCCGAAGTGCTTTCAAACGCCTATCAGCATGCCTTCGTCCGTCTCGAAACCGGCCTTGTCGAAGTGCGCATGTCGCGGCTGAGCGAAGGCGGGCTGCGGCTGATCGTGGCCGATGACGGCGTGGGCATCCCGAAAGAGGTGACATGGCCCAACAAATCCTCGATCGGCGGGCGCGTTCTGACCGGCCTGATCGAAGGGCTTGAGGGCACCTTGCAACTGGGACGCGGCGCAGCCGGGTCCGTGATTACAATTGACGTGCCTGCAGGTGCGTCGGACATGAACGAATAAGGACACGCATTCATGCCTTGGGACCGCAATCAAATGGCCGCGCGGGCCGCTCAGGAATTGCAAGACGGTTGGTACGTCAATCTGGGCATCGGGATTCCGACCCTGGTGTCGAACTACATCCCCGACGGGATCGAAGTGACGCTGCAATCCGAAAACGGCATGCTGGGCATGGGCCCCTTCCCGATTGACGGGGAAGAGGACCCCGACCTGATCAATGCGGGCAAGCAAACCATCACCGAACTGCCGCAGACCGCCTATTTCGACAGCGCGACCTCTTTCGGGATGATCCGCGGCGGCAAGATCGCCATGGCGATCCTGGGCGCGATGGAAGTGGCCGAAAACGGCGATCTGGCCAACTGGATGATCCCCGGCAAGCTGGTCAAGGGCATGGGCGGTGCGATGGATCTGGTGGCCGGCGTGGGCCGCGTGGTCGTCGTGATGGATCACACCAATAAACATGGCGACAGCAAGGTGCTGAAGGAATGCACCCTGCCGCTGACCGGCAAGGGCGTGGTGGATCGCATCATCACCAATCTGGGTGTTCTGGACGTGGTCGAAGGTGGCCTCAAGATCGTGGAAACCGCCGACGGAGTGACCGAGGATGAGCTGCGCGCAGCCACCCTCGCCACCATCGTCAACTGAGCCTTTGGCCCAATTCGACATCCAGCGCGAAGAAGACGGCAAGAAGGGCCGCTTCTTCCTTGTCCATGACGGGCATGAAGCCGAACTGACCTTCTCGATCCTGTCGCCCGGTATGCGGATCGCCGATCACACCGGCGTGCCCGACGCGCTGCGCGGCTCGGGCGCGGGTGCGGCACTCGTGGCCCATCTGGTCGAGACCGCGCGCGTCGAAGGCTGGAAAATCGTGCCGCTGTGCCCTTTCGTGAACGCCCAGCGCGCCAAACACCCCGAATGGGCCGACGCGTTCAACGTCTGAGCTTCAGTTCATCGCCGCAAAGACACATCCGTCCGAGATCAGCTCGGGCGGGGTCAGGCACAGGCCCTTGGCCACTTCGAACGCCGCCAGAACCTTGGGCACGTAATCGCGGGTCTCGGCATAGGGCGGCACGCCCGCGTGATCGCGCACAGAGCCCTCGCCCGCGTTATACCCGGCCAGCACAAGGATCGGGTCGCGCGCGAATTCCTTCATCAGCCAATCCAGATATTTCACCCCGCCCGCGATATTCTGCGTGGCAATCGTGCTATCGCTTACGCCGAACCGTTCCGCTGTTGCGGGCATCAGCTGCATCAGCCCCGTGGCCCCGGCGCTGCTGACCGCATCCGCCTTGCCCGCTGATTCAACCGAAATCACCGCCAGAACCAGGGCAGGCGAGACCTGCGTGCCGATCGTGCTGGTCAGAATATCCACCCCGTGGCTGCGCGCGATATCCTGCAGATGCTGCAGCCGCGGGGCCTTCACCTGCTCGGCCGCGCCACGCAGGGTCTGGATCGCTGCATCCAGCCGCCCCGGCCCGCTTTCCGTCAAAGATGGCGAGATCTTGTCCCAGAACCACGCATAGCGCCCCACAGCCGCGCCGTCGGGCACCGCGGGCAGAACGGCGGTCACCTCCTCCACCGGGCGTTCGGGCAAGGGGGGCACTGCCGGGTTCGCCCGGGGCGGTACCTGCACCGTGATGCGCTTGGTCGTGCCCGGCGCGGGCGGCTTGACGCGCTTGGCCTCGAAACTCCCGCCATTAAGCGCCTGCGCGAAGCCCAGCCCCGGCAGCGCAATGCCCAAGGACACGCCGAAAACCAGCGCGGAAAGATATCTGACCATGTTTCGGAACCTGCTGCTCGATCCGATTTTTCTGCACTATCCGCGAAAACGGCACTTCAGACCAGAAGAATCCTCTTTAAGCGGAAATCCGGCGAATCTGCCGATTCTTGCCGAAATAGGCGCTTTGGGCGGTCAAAAACCTACCCAACCGTTAATTTCGACGCGAAATTTTCAAAAGCCCGCCTTATTCGCGCCCTATTCCGGGGGCTAATTAACCCCATCGAACCGGCGCAGACTGAAGTGAGAGACAGTCATTGTACGCGGCGATTTGAGTTACTTTAACATACCTTCCTGGAGGGACGAAAATGCTGAACTTTATCAAAAACTTCCGTAAAGACGAAGACGGTGCTGTGACTGTTGACTGGGTTGTTCTGACCGCTGCCGTTGTGGCACTGGGCGGCGCTGCCTATGCATCGATCGAAACTGGTGCTGAAACCATCACCGGCAACATCGCAACGGCTCTGAACGTGACGCCCGACACCGGCCTGGGCGGCGAATAATAGCTTCGCTGCTTTCGTAGCGTTGTTAAGGGGGCCGCGTCCATTCTTGGACGCGGCCTTTCTTGCTCCTGCACAAAAAGTTGCCACCGATAAGGGGTACAGTCATGTACAGACGCGTAAAATCATTCTTCTGCGAAGAAGACGGCGCAGTCACTGTTGACTGGGTTGTTCTGACCGCAGCAGTTGTTGCACTGGGTGGCGTTGCCATCGTGAGTATTGAAGGTGCATCAGGCAGTGTTGGCACTGCCGTTGAAACCGGCCTTGCCGCCGCGCAGGTCAGCATCGGTCTTTACGGTAACTAAACCACGCATTTGCGCCGCGACACCGGGTCGATCTTCATCGTCTCGTCGCGGCGCAGACATTTTTTGGCCACGATCCCTGGCTACAATCGGGGTCTAATAAGCGGATCGTCCAACGATCCCGGACAATAAGCAGAGCAGAAACGAAAGGTTACGGCATGCGTATGGTGTTTGGATTGGTGCTGATCGTGGGCGTAGGCCTTGCGGGCGGCGCCGTCATGATGGCCAAGAACTATATCGAGGCCTATCAAATGGAGCTGGCCAAGGAACGCGCAGCGCGCGAGGCGATCGTCCCCACGGTCGAGGTGCTGGTGTCCAAATCTCCGCTCCGCTATGGCGAGATTCTGAAACCCGAAGCGGTCCGCGCGGTGCGCTGGCCCGAAGATGCGGTCCCCGAAGGCGCGTTTTTGTCGAAAGATGCGCTGTTTCCCAATGGCAATGCCGAACCGCGCTTTGTTCTGCGCGCCATGGAAAAGGACGAGGCCATCATGGCCATCAAGGTCACCGCCCCGGGCGAGGATGCGGGCCTGATCTCGCGCCTGGAAAAAGGCATGCGCGCCTTCGCGATCCGCGTTGACGTGGCCTCGGGCGTGTCGGGCTTCCTGCGCCCAGGTGACCGCGTCGATATCTATTGGACGGGCCGCCTGCCCGGCAACAACAACCGCACGGATGTGACCAAGCTGATCGAAAGCGGCATCACCCTGATCGCCATCGACCAGACCGCGGGCGGTGATCTTGACGGCGCCGTGATTGCGCGCACCGTCACCGTGGCCGCGCGCCCCGATCAGGTGGCCAAGCTGGCCCAGGCCCAAAGCACCGGTGGCCTGTCGCTTGCCCTGCTGGGTGCCGATGACGACACCGTTACCGGCCGGATCGAAGTCGACCAGAACGCGCTGTTGGGTCTGGCCGAAGCCGAGATCATCGAACAGAAAAAGGAACGCGTGTGCACAATCCGCACCCGCCGCGGCGCCGAGGTGGTCGAAATCCCGATCCCCTGCACGAACTGATCCTTTAATCGTGCACCATCAAATGCTTGAGAAGCCAGGCTCAAACACGGCCTGGCTTTTCCACATCTAGGGGTTCCGTTGTTTATAAACAGATTCCCTTGTGGTTGTTGCGGGATATCCACATGCAAAAACCTCCGGAAATAGTTGATTCTTGCAATAAAATCGGAATTGCCGCACAGTAACCGTAATCGCGGGCGAAAAGACCCGTACCCTAGAGGCGTGATCGGAGAGGCAGGTCACATGACATTGAGAAGTACTTTGAAAGCGGCCCTGCTTGGGCTGTCGGTCCTTTGTGTACCGCTTGCGGGAACCGCTCAGGCGGAAACCCTGCGGGTCGTCAAGAAAGGAACGTCATCCACCCTCAACGTGCCAATGAACCGCGCGGTTGTGGTGGAAAGCGATGTCCCCTTCGCTGAACTCAGCATTGCAAACCCGGGTATCGCGGATATCTCCTCGCTCTCGGATCGCACGATCTATGTGCTGGGCAAATCGCCGGGCCTGACCACACTGACCCTGCTGGATGGCGCCGGTCAGCTGATCACCAACGTGGATGTGAAGGTCGCCGCCGATGTGACCGAGTTCAAGGAACGCCTGCGGCAGATCCTGCCCGGCGAAAAGATCGAAATTCGCACCGCGAATGACGGTATCGTGCTTTCGGGTACGGTCTCCAGCTCTCAGAACCTGCAACGCGCACTTGATCTGGCCGAACGCTATGCACCCGAGCGCGTGTCGAACCTGATGAATGTGGGCGGTGTGCAGCAGGTCATGCTGAAAGTCCGCTTTGCGGAAATGCAGCGGTCTGTCACCAAATCGCTCAGCTCCTCGCTCTCCCTCGGCGGCTCCATCTTTGGTGGCGACGTCGGCGTCTCGGGTGGGTCGGGCACAACCAACACCCAAGGGGCCGTCACGAACTCCCTGGGCGGCAATATTCCCAACCTGAACGACAACACCGGCGCCATCCTCTTTGGCTTCGGCTCGGGTTCGCTGCAAGTGGGTCTCCTGCTTGAAGCGCTTGAGCAGAAAGGCGTTGTCCGCTTCCTGGCCGAGCCGAACCTGACCGCCCTTTCGGGGCAAGAGGCCAAGTTCCTCGCCGGTGGCGAATACCCCGTGCCGGTCAGCCAGGAAAACGGCGAAATCACGGTTGAATTCAAACCCTTCGGGATCGAGCTGAACTTTGTCCCCCGCGTGGTGAACAAGGACAGCATCAACCTCGAACTGCTGGCGGCAGTGTCGGATATCGACCCGACCAACGGCATTTCGATCAACGGGTTCGAAATCGACGCCTTCTCGCGCCGCGAAACCTCGACCACGGTTGAACTGCGTGACGGCGAAAGCTTCGCCATTGCCGGGCTGATCGAAGACAACTTCATCGACAGCAACCGTCAATTGCCCTGGATCGGCGATGTGCCGGTGCTGGGCGCGCTGTTCCGCAGCGCCAACTACCAGCGCAGCCAGACCGAGCTGGTGATCATCATCACCGCCCATCTGGTCACCCCAACCCGGGGCGAGGCGCTGGCCCTGCCCACCGATCGCGTGAAACCGCCCACCGAACAGCAACTGTTCCTCTTTGGTCAGGTGTCGCGCAACGATCGCAGTGGTAACCGCGCTGCAAACGAAGTCGCCAAGCAGGACTTCAGCGGCTCCTACGGCTATGTGATGGATTGATCTCATGAAAAACAAACACATCACCGCAGTTCTCTTGGGCACCAGCCTGATGACCCTCGGCGCGTGCAGCCCGGTTGGCTTCTTCTCGGAAGCGGGCTCGCGCCTCGACACCGGGTCCTTCGGCAACGCCACCATGAACAACATGATGGTGCAGTCCGGCGAAGAAGGCTACATGCTGGACCTGGCCAAACGGTTCTCGGAACAGGTGCCCTCCACCGTCAATTTCGAGTTCAACCGGTCCGAGCTTGACGAATCCGCCCGTGCGATCCTGCGCCAGCAGGCCAACTGGATCCGTCAGTTCCCCGAAGTGCGCTTCCGCGTCTACGGGCACACCGATCTGGTCGGCTCCAACGCCTATAACCGCGGACTTGGTCAGCGCCGCGCCAACGCGGTCGTGAACTATCTGGTCAGCCAGGGCATCAGCCGCTCGCGCCTCGAAGCGGTGGTCTCGTTCGGCGAGACACGGCCCCTGATCGCCACGCAGAACCGCGAACGGCGCAACCGCCGCACAGTGACCGAAGTGTCGGGCTTCGTGAAATCGCATCCGCGCGTGATCGACGGCAAATACGCCCAGATCATCTATCGCGAATATGTCGCCAGCGCGACGGCCGTCTCAGGACTGACCGGCGTGAATGGCGGCGGCAGCGACGAATAATCACCTGAATACTCAGGGCGTTTCCGGTTCTATCGGGAACGCCCCTTTGTCGAAAGGCGCCCTCCCCCACATCCCCCGAGCGCGCGATTTTCGACCCGGATCTCCTCCCCACATCTCCAAAACAATATCCGCCATCTGGCCGGTATCGTTCCGCAATACCCAACAATTGGAGCTTTTTGGCCCAACTATTGCCCAGATTACCCGCGACATTCGATCCGTAAGGGGGGCGTACGTTCCCCCAGAGGTCGGAATAACAGCGGGCAGCCGGGCAAGATGGGGGCAAGAAAAGCCACCGCGTCGCTCAGTTGACCTGTTCCTGACTAAGAAGGACGAAGGTAATGAGCAGCGGAATGCCGCAACCCGAAATGAGCCCGATCGTCGCCTGCACGATCAGCCGGGACGTGCAGAACTTTGATCTTCTCATCGAAGATATGGAGGCCGCGGTCGGCGAGAACTGGGGCGATCTGAGCTTTGATGACGCGTTGGCCTTTTTCGGCCAGCCAGATGCAGAATCCCTGGAATTCGTGGCCCTTGCGATGGACCAGTCCGACGAGGAAAACCTCGTCCTGCTGGGCCAGATCATCGCTCAGGCCAAAAAGCGCAACATCAAGGTTGTTCTGATCGCCGAAGACGTCTCGCCGGGAACGCTGCACCAGCTGCTGCGCAAGGGCGCGGATGAATTCGTCCCCTACCCGCTTCCCGAGGGCGAATTGCAGGCCGCCATCGAAAACCTGCGCAACCGCCCCGAGACGTCGAAATCCCAAAACAGCCCCCAGCTGAAATCGGGCGAGGCCAAGGAAGGCGCGCTTCTGGTTGTTCACGGTCTGGCGGGTGGTGTCGGCTCGACCACCATTGCCACGAACCTGGCCTGGGAACTGGCCAATCTGGGCGGGGACAGCCCGCCCAAAGTGTGCTTGATCGACCTTGATCTGCAATTCGGTACGGTCTCGACCTATCTGGATCTGCCCCGTCGCGAAGCGGTGTTCGAGATGCTCTCGGACACCGAAAGCATGGATGAGGAAACCTTCGGCCAGGCGCTTCTCAGCTTTGAAGACAAGCTGCAGGTTCTGACCGCGCCAACCGATATGATCCCCCTGGATCTTCTGTCGCCGGAAGACGTGTCGCGCGTAATCGAAATGGCCCGCAGCCATTTCGACTATGTCATTGTCGACATGCCCTCCACCCTGGTGCAATGGACCGAAACCGTCCTGCAGGCGGCCCATGTCTATTTCGCGGTGATCGAACTGGATATGCGTTCCGCCCAGAATGCCCTGCGCCTCAAGCGCGCACTGCAATCCGAGGATCTGCCCTTCAACAAGCTGCGCTTCGCATTGAACCGCGCGCCGGGCTTTACCGATCTCAGCGGCAAAAGCCGCGTGAAGCGGATGGGCGAATCCCTGGGCATCTCGATTGATCTGCAGCTTCCCGATGGCGGCAAACCGGTGATGCAGGCCGGCGATCACGGCCTGCCGCTTGCCAGCTCCAGCGCGAAGAACCCTCTTCGCAAGGAAATCGCGAAACTCGCACAATCCATCTTCGAGCTGGGCGAAAGCCCGGCCGAGGCAGCCTAACCCGATCAGCAGGTATACCCATGTTTTCCAAGTACAAGAAACCAAACGGCACACCTGAGGCGGTGAAAGCGGCCCCCGCGGTCGCGCCTGATCTGAAACCCGTTGGCGATGCCGCCCCGAAACCGGCGGCGATGCGCAAACCCATGCCCAACAAGGCCGCCGAAGCCGCGCCCATGGACCGCGAGCGCAAGCGCAAAGAGCGTATGGGCGAGATCAAGCTGGAACTGCACCGGGCGCTGCTGGAAAACCTCAACCTTTCTGCGCTGGAACACGCGACCGAAGCGGAACTGCGCACCGAAATCAGCTCGATCGCCAGCGAGATCCTGGAACAAAAGGGCATCGTGCTGAACCGCGAGGATCGGCAGACGCTGAACAAGGAACTTTACGACGAAGTGACGGGGCTCGGGCCCCTTGAAACGCTTCTGCAGGACGAAACCGTTAACGATATCTTGGTTAACGGCCCCAAACAGATCTTCGTGGAACGCGCCGGTAAGCTGGAACTCAGCGACGTCACCTTCAAGGATGAAAAGCACCTTCTGCGGATCATCGACAAGATCGTGTCGGCCGTGGGCCGGCGAGTCGATGAATCGAACCCCTACGTCGACGCCCGTCTCGCCGATGGCTCGCGTTTCAACGCGATGGTGCCGCCGGTGGCGGTGGACGGCTCTCTCGTTTCCATCCGGAAATTCAAGAAAGACAAGCTGGGCATTGACGACCTGGTGAAGTTCGGCGCCTTTACCGAGGAAATGGCCGCTTACCTGCAAGCCGCCGTCGCCACACGTCTGAATGTCATCGTGTCGGGCGGTACCGGTTCGGGTAAAACCACCACGCTGAACGCGCTGTCGTCCTTCATCGACAACTCCGAACGGATCCTGACGATCGAGGATACGGCGGAACTTCAGCTCCAGCAGATCCATGTGGGCCGGATGGAAAGCCGCCCGCCCAACGTGGAAGGTAAGGGCGAGGTGTCGCCGCGCGACTGTCTGAAAAACGCCCTGCGGATGCGTCCCGACCGCATCATCGTGGGCGAGACGCGCGGCGAGGAAGTGATCGACATGCTTCAGGCCATGAACACCGGCCACGACGGATCGATGACCACGATCCACGCCAACTCGGCCCGCGACGGGATCAGCCGTCTGGAAAACATGATCGCCATGGCGGGTGTGGAAATGCCGCTGAAGGCCGTGCGCTCCCAGATCGCATCGGCTGTGAACCTGATCGTGCAGGCCTCGCGTCTGCAGGACGGCTCGCGCCGCATGACCTCGATCACCGAAATCACCGGAATGGAAGGCGATGTGATCTCGATGCAGGAAATCTTCCGCTATCAGCGTGTGGGCCTGACGCCCGACAACAAAATCATCGGCCATTTCACGGCCACCGGCGTGCGCAGCGCCTTCTCGGAACGGTTCCGGATGTGGGGGTATGACCTGCCCGCATCCATCTATGAACCCACGGTTATGGGGTAAGCAGCCATGCCTATCAGTGCAGAACCAATCATCTATGGTATGATCTTCATCGCCGTTCTGGCGTTGGTCGAAGGCATCTATCTGGTGGCCTTCGGCAAATCGATCAGCCTGAACAACCGCGTCAATCGCCGGTTGGAAATGCTCGAAAAGGGCGGTCGCCGCGAACAGGTGCTGGAACAGCTCCGCAAGGAGATGCAGCAGCATATGAAATCGCGCTCCATCCCGCTTTATTCGCTGCTGGCGGAACGCGCGCAAAAAGGGGCCATCGCCTTTTCCCCACGCCAACTGATCATGATCATGATCGGGCTTGGCATCGTCTCATTCGTGGGCCTGACCGTCGGCACCGAAACCGAAACGCCGATCCGCGTCGCCATTTCGGCCTTCATCGGTGTGGGCGCGGTGTATTTCTGGGTCAACTCCAAGGCCAAGAAACGTATCGGCCTGATCGAAGAGCAACTTGCCGACGCAGTCGAACTGATGGTGCGCAGCTTGCGTGTGGGCCATCCCTTCGTCTCAGCCATCCAGATCGTCGCGAAAGAGGTTCCCGACCCGCTGGCCACCGAAATGGGGATCATCGCGGACGAGGCCTCCTATGGCCGCGACATCGCCGAAGCGATCAACGAAATGGCCGAACGGCTGGATATGCAGGATTTGCGCTTCCTCGCCGTGGCCGTGGGGATCCAGCAGCAATCCGGTGGTAACCTGGCCGAAATCCTCGACGGTCTGGCCAAGGTGATCCGGGCGCGCTTCCGCCTGTTCCGCCGCGTGAAAGCGATCACCGCCGAAGCGCAATGGTCAGGCAAGTTCCTGTCGGCCTTCCCGCTGGTCTGTCTTGCCGTGATCCAGGTGACCTCGCCCAATTACTATGACGACGTGCTGGACCACCCCTATTTCATCCCCGCCTGCTTCTTCGTGGGCATCATGCTGACCCTGAACCTTATCGTCATGCGTCAGCTCACCAACATCAAGGTGTGACCGGGAGAGTACCATGAGCTTTCTGACCAATATCAACGACTTCCTTAAACTGCATCTGGGCGATTTCGGTCCCCTGATCGTGGTCGGCATCCTGGGTCTGTTCATGATCCTGCTCACGATCCCGTTCATGCTGAACCAGCCTGAAGATCCGCTGAAAAAGCTGCAGCGCGGGTCACAGCCGAAAAAGGCCAAGAAATCTGACAAGGAACGCCTGCGCACCGCCGGCCGGAACGAACAGCTTGAGAAATTCGCGAACTTTCTCGAACCCCAGGACGTGGACGAGCTTTCGGCCATGCAGCTCAAGCTGACGCAGGCCGGGTACCAGTCACGCGACGCGGTCCGGATGTTCCACTTTGCCCAGTTCGCCCTGGGTCTGGCCGGTCTTGTGCTGGGTGTGGTCTATGTGGCCTTCCTTTCCGGCGGTCAGGAGTTTTCGACCCAGAAAATCGTGATGTTCACTCTGGGCCCCGGTGGCGCTGGCTATATGCTGCCCAAATACTGGGTGACCCGCCGGGTGGACGAACGCCAGCAGGCCATCGAACGCGCCTTTCCCGATGCGCTCGACATGCTGCTGGTCTGCGTTGAAGCCGGTCAGTCGCTGGATCAGGCGATCATCCGCGTGGCCAAGGAACTGCGTGTCTCCTATCCCGCTTTGGCCGACGAATTCGAAATCGTCGCATACGAAATGAAAGCCGGTAAGGAACGCAGCGCAGTTCTGCGCGATATGGGCACCCGCTGCGGCGTGACGGATGTGAACTCCTTCGTGACCGTGATGATCCAGTCGCAAACCTTCGGTACCTCCATCGCCGAAGCGCTGCGGGTCTACGCGGGCGAGATGCGGGACAAACGCGTGATGCGCGCCGAAGAAGCCGCAAACAAGTTGCCAACCAAGATGACCCTTGCCACTATGGGTCTGACGGTTCCGCCCCTTCTGGTCATCCTGATCGGGCCATCGGCGCACAACATCTCGATGATGAGCTCGATGTAAGAACCAGGCAGCAACGCACGGGCATAACATGCGGCTGGAGCAGATGAAAAAACACCCAGCCCGCATGTGGCACAGCGCTTGCGCATTGATTTTGACTTTCGGATTGGCCGCCTGTTCACCAGGCGGCTTTTCCCGTGACGATGGCAGCCCCTTTGCACCCGGCACCGATCTGCGCGGTGAGGCCGTCGATGGCGTCGAAGTGGGTCACCGCCTGATGCAGGCCGGCCAATATGAACTGGCCCTCGACGCGTTCACCCGCGCCGCGCTGGAACAGGGCCTCACGCCCGAGATCATCTCAAGCATGGGCACCGCCAACCTGGGACTGGGCCGTCTGGGCCAGGCCGAAGAGCTGCTGCGCCGTGCCGTGCGCGAAGAACCCGAATGGCCCGAAGCCTGGAACAATCTGGGCGTTTTGCTCATGGAACAGGGCCAGACAGCCGAAGCTGTCGAAGTTTTCAAGCGCGCTTTTGCGCTGGATGATGGCGAAAGCACATCAATTCGGGACAATTTGCGCTTAGCACTCGCAAAATCCGAAAATACTGATAATAATGTCTTGCAAGAACAACAATATAAACTCGTGCGACGGGGAAGCAGCGACTTCCTGATACAAACAGCCGAGTAACATTGAGCCAGAGCAGTAAAAGGACGCAAAAATGCGCCATCCCCTTTTTCTTGTGCTGTCCCTGTCAGGGGCTTTCATGCTGTCGGCCTGCGCCGAAAGCGGTGAAGAAACGGTTGAACGGGCCTTTCAGGACGTCAATGTCGTCGATGAAACCAATCTCAGCGACGTGATGCTGACCGTGGCCGACCCGAACGAGGCGGTCACCTATTTCCAGCGCACGCTGAAAGAACAGCCTGACCGCATCGACTTGCAGCGCAATCTGGCCAAATCTCTGGTCCGTGCGCGGCGCAATACCGAAGCCGTCCCCGCCTGGGAGCGCGTCGTAAATCACGCCGAAGTCACCAATGATGACCGCGTGGATTACGCCGATGCGCTGATCCGCAATGGCAACTGGGACAAGGCCGAAGCCGTGCTCGACGCCATCCCGCCCACCCACGAGACCTTCAAACGCTACCGGCTTGAAGCGATGGTCGCCGACAGCAATAAGGAATGGTCGAACGCCGACAGTTTCTATGAAACCGCGATGGGCCTGACCACACGGCCAGCCGGCGTGATGAATAACTGGGGCTATTCCAAACTGTCGCGTGGCGATTTCTCCGAGGCCGAGCGTCTTTTCGGCGAGGCGATCCGCCAGGATGACACGCTGTTCACCGCGAAAAACAACCTTGTCCTGGCCCGCGGCGCGCAGCGCAACTATTCCCTGCCCGTCGTCCCGATGAGCCAGATCGAACGTGCCAAGCTCTTGCATACATTGGGACTTTCGGCCGTGAAACAGGGTGACGTGGAAACCGGCAAGGGCCTGTTGCGCGAAGCCATCGACACCCACCCCCAGCATTTCGAAGAGGCGGTGCGCTCCCTGCGGGCGCTCGAAGCAGGCTGACGCCATGGCGCTAAGTGCAAGCGCTGCGCTGTGGTATCTGCCCTTCGTTCTGCCGATCTGCCTCTACGTCGCCTATACTGATCTGCGCGACATGAAGATCAAGAACGAGGCCGTGCTGGCTCTGGCCGGCCTCTTCCTGATCCTTGGGCTGATCACCCTGCCCCTGCCCGAATACGGCATGCGCCTTCTGCAAATGCTGATCGTGCTGGTTGTGGGCATCATCCTCAATGCCGCCGGCGCGGTGGGCGCGGGCGACGCCAAATTCGTGGCTGCCGCCGCCCCGTTTGTCCCGCGCGAGGACGGCATCCTTGTCCTGATGATCTTCTGCGCCACGCTCCTTGCGGCCTTTGTCACCCACCGGATCGCCAAATATTCCCCCCTCCGCCGCGCCACGCCACATTGGCAAAGCTGGGACCGCGGCTGGGATTTCCCCATGGGACTGGCACTTGGCCCGGCCTTCCTGGCCTATCTCGCGCTGGCGATCGCACAAGGCAGCTGACTGCCTGAAAAATCGCGTCAAAACACCGGTTTTGGCCCATTTTGGCCACAAAACTCCGGCAAGAGGGCAAGAAAAGAAAACATGAGGCGTTCCCGATGAACATGCAGCCCCAATCCGTCATGGCCCCGCCATTGCCCCGCTATCTGGAAGACATGCAGCTTCCGGTCGTGATGATGCGCGACATCCTTCTGAAAACGATCTTCCGTAAATCGGTCTCTACCGTGTCGGAAATCGCCCGCGCCATCTGCCTGCCCGCCTCGGTCACGCAGGAACTGATCGACATGACGCGCGAACAGAAACTGCTGGAAGCCACCGGTACGCTGAACGCCAACAGCGGCAACGAAATGGGCTATCAGCTGACTGACGCCGGTAAATCCCGCGCGCTCGATGCGCTCTCGCAATCCGAATACTACGGGCCGATGCCGGTGCCGCTGACCGTCTACCGCGAACAGGTCGAACGCCAGTCGATCCGCAACATCCAGATCACCCGCGATCAGCTGATCAATGCCATGGGCCACCTGATTCTGCCCGATGATCTTCTGGACAATCTCGGCCCCGCCGTCAGCTCGGGCCGGTCGATCCTGATGTATGGCCCGCCAGGTAACGGTAAATCCTCGATCTCGAACGGGATCCGCGACGCGATGGGCGACAAGATCTATGTGCCTTTCGCCATTGAATATTCCGGGCAGGTCATCACCGTTTATGACCCCATCGTGCACACCGCCGCGATGGTGCAGGAAGACAACCCGAACCAGCTGCGCCGCTCGTCGAACCGCTTCGACAGCCGCTATGTGAAATGCGAACGCCCCACGGTGATCACCGGCGGTGAACTGTCGCTCGACATGCTGGATCTGGTCTATAACCCGAACGCCAAAACCTATCAGGCCCCGCTGCAGCTGAAATCCACTGGCGGCATCTTCATCGTAGACGACCTCGGCCGCCAACAGGAACCGCCGCAGGCACTGGTCAACCGCTGGATCGTGCCGCTGGAAGAAAGCAAGGATATCCTCGCCCTCCAATCGGGCGAAAAATTCGAGGTGCCCTTCGACACGCTGGTGATCTTCTCCACCAACTTCCACCCGAACGAGATCTTCGACCAGGCCGCCCTCCGCCGGATCTTCTACAAGATCAAGATCGACGGCCCCAATCAGGAAAACTTCCTGAAAATCTTCGCGCTGGTGGCGCGCAAGAAGGGGATGCCGCTGGACGAAAAGGCATTGGTGCATCTTCTCAAGGTCAAATACCCGACCATCAAGAACATTTATGCAAACTACCAGCCGGTCTTCCTGATCGACCAGATGATCTCCATCTGTGAATTCGAAGGCCTGCCCTACCAGATGTCTCCCGAACTGATCGACCGCGCCTGGGCCAACATGTTCGTCAAAGACGAGCATATCGTGAAATGATCGGCGTTGCGGGCTGTGGGCGCATGGGCGCGCCCATGCTCGCCGCGTTGCGCAAGGCGGGGTTCGATGCCAAAGGCTTCGATATCCGCCCTTCTTGCGAATTTGGCCCTCTGGAACCACATGTCACCAACAATGCGGCTGAATTCGCGCAAAATCTGGGCACGCTCATCACGGTCGTTCGCGATATCGCGCAAACCGATGACGTTCTGTTCGGCGCGCAGAACTTCACCTCCGCAAATTCTCTCAAGCGGATCATCATCTGCTCCACCCTCTCGCCCCGCTATGTCAGGGCTTTACGCGACCAAATCCCCGATCACATCACCCTGATCGACGCACCGATGTCCGGTGCCCAGATCGCCGCGGAAGAGGCGCGGCTGTCCTTCATGCTCGGCGGTGAGCCTGCAGAAATCGAAGATTGTAACCCTATTTTCGCCGCAATGGGGACACATTTTCACAAAATGGGCCCTTTCGGCGCAGGCATGCAGGCCAAGGTGCTTAACAACCTTCTGGCCGCCTCCAACACCGCCATGACCCGGCTGGTGCTGGATTGGGCGGATCAGGCCGGGCTTGACGAAACCGCCCTGCTGAACCTCATCCACACCTCCTCCGGCCAGAACTGGTTCGCCTCGAATTTCAACGACATCGAATTCGCCCGCGACGGGCTCGCACCCGACAACACCATCGCAATCCTCGTCAAGGATGTCGCCAGCGCCCTTGACGCGGCTCCCGAGGGCGCCGACACCGCCCTGCCCGAAACCGTGCAGGCAGCCATCTCAAAACTCCCCCCCCGCCCTTCTTCTTGCTGAAAATACGGCGGGGGAGGCCCGCAGGGCCGGGGGCAGCGCCCCTAGAATGCACCACATCGGTGCACGTGCTATGCATGGGTTGTGCACGCCGTGTGTGCAGCCCCAAATCCCCCTTGGACCCTCCGCACGTTCGGTTTACCTCTCGTCCATGCGCGCCCTTCCCGACAGGTTTCAAAACTGGTTTTCCGCCAAGAGCTGGTCCATCCATCCCCACCAGCAAGACATGCTCGATCGCGCCGACGATCCCGCTCTCCTCCTCATCGCCCCCACCGGCGGCGGCAAGACACTCGCAGGCTTTCTGCCCACCCTCGTTGACCTTTCCGAGACGCCCCATGACGGGCTGCACACCCTCTACATCTCCCCTCTCAAGGCGCTGGCCGCCGATATCAAGCGCAACCTGACCACCCCGGTCACCGAAATGAACCTCCCCATCCGGATCGAGGACCGCACCGGCGACACCTCCGCCACCCGCAAGAAACGCCAGCGCGCCGACCCGCCGCATATCCTGCTGACCACGCCGGAAAGCCTCGCATTATTAACATCTTACGAGGACGCGCCGCGCATGTTCGCGGGCCTCAAGCGGGTCGTTGTCGATGAAATCCACGCACTTGCCGAATCCAAACGCGGCGACCAACTCATGCTGGCCCTGGCCCGCCTGCAAACCCTCTGCCCTGACCTGAAACGCGTGGGCCTCTCCGCCACCGTGGAAGACCCCGCCGCCATCGCACGCTTCCTCGCCAAACACCCCGACCCGTGCGAAATCCTGATGGCCGATCCCGGCCCCGCCCCCGATATCTCCATGCTGGTGACGGACGAGGCCCCGCCCTGGGCTGGCGGCGGCGCAAAATACGCGATCCCCGCAGTGCTGGAGCAGGTGAAACAGCACAAAACCACCCTGATCTTCCACAACACCCGCGCGCAGGCAGAGCTTTTCTTCCACAATCTCTGGCTGGAAAACACCGACAGCTTGCCCATTGGCATCCACCACGGATCCCTCGACCGGCAGCAACGCGAACGCGTCGAAGGGGCGATGGTGCGGGGCGAGTTGCGCGCGATTGTCTGCACCGGATCGCTCGATCTGGGGATCGACTGGGGCGATGTGGATCTGGTCATCCAGATCGGCGCGCCGAAGAATGTCAAACGATTGGTGCAACGGATCGGCCGCGCCAATCACCGGTATAACGCGCCCTCAAAGGCGCTCTTGGTGCCCGCCAACCGGTTCGAGGTGGTGGAATGCGTCGCAGCCCTGGAGGCCGTCAAGGCAGGCGATCTGGATGGCGACCCGCGCGGCCCCGGCCCCATGGACGTGCTCTGCCAGCATATCCTGATCACCGCTGCCGCCGGCCCTTTCGATGCCGATACGCTTTATGCCGAGGTCACCACCGCCGGTGCCTATCACGACCTCAGCCGCGAAGATTTCGACGCCTGCCTCGACTTCTGCGCAACGGGTGGTTATGCGCTGCGCGCCTATGACCAATGGAAGCGCCTGCAACAGCGCCCCGATGGGCAATGGCAGCTCCGAGACCCGCGCGCGGCGCAACGGATCCGAATGAATATCGGCACCATTCAGGACACCGACACCCTGAAGGTACGGCTGAAAAGATCCCGTGGTGGCAAGCCCTTAGGCGAAATCGAGGAAGGGTTTGCCGCCTCTCTCACCTCGGGCGACACCTTCCTGATCGGCGGTCAGATCGTGCGCTATGAGGGTCTGCGCGAAATGACGGTCGAGGTCACCCGCCGCGCCGACAAAAAGCCCAAGATCGCCACCTTCATGGGCACGAAATTCGCCACCTCCACGCAGCTGTCGAACCGCATTCTGACCATGTTCCGGCAAGACGACTGGCCCAACCTGCCGGGCCACACCGCCGATTGGCTGGCGCTTCAGCGCAAGGTGTCGAAGTTGCCCGAACAGGGCCGGTTGCTGATCGAAACCTTTCCCCATGACGGACGCGCACAGATGGTGGTTTACGGATTTGCCGGGCGCAACGCGCAGCAAACCGTGGGCCTGCTGCTGACCAAACGATTGGAGGAACTGGGCCTCAACCCCCTGGGCTTTGTCGCGACGGATTACGCCACCCTGATCTGGGGGTTGGACCACATCACCGATCCGAAACCCTTGTTTGATATCAATGCCCTGCGCGACGGGCTGGATACATGGCTTGCAGGCAACGCGGTGATGAAACGCACCTTCCGCGCCTCGGCCACCATCGCAGGGCTGATCGAACGCAATATCGGCGGGCAACGCAAATCCGGGCGGCAGGCGACGTTTTCCTCCGACATCCTCTATGACACTTTGCACAAATATGACCCCGACCACCTGATGCTGAAAATCACCGCTCAGGAGGCTTTGCGCGGCCTCGTTGATTTCGGCCGTATCGAAGAGATGGCCACCCGTGTCGGCAACCGGATCGACCATATGCACCTTACCCGCATCACGCCATTGGCGGCCCCCCTCTTCCTGGAACCAGGTCGCGTGCCGATCAAAGGCCTTGCGGAAGAACGCCTTCTGGCCGAAGAGGCTGAAAAGCTTTTGGAAACAGCAGGTTTGGCCGATCCACCACAACCCCGCAAACCGCAATGGCGCGTCGGTTTCTAAGATGAACCGCTTGATTTTCGCCGCCTGATCCGGCACAGAACGGAACATGAACGGACACAGCTTCACTCTTGCCGGAACCGAGCTTGTCGCCATGGGCTCAGGTGCGCTCTGGTGGCCGGATCAGCAGTTGCTGTGTGTGTCCGATCTGCACCTGGGCAAATCCGAACGCGTGGCCCGTCGCAGCGGCATGACCCTGCCCCCCTATGACACGCGCGACACGCTGAACCGACTGGCCGCCGACCTCGCCATCACCCAGGCGCGCACCGTTGTCTGCCTGGGCGACAGCTTCGACGATCTGGGCGCGGCGCAGGCCCTGCCCGAAGATGAACGCCTGTG
>NZ_JXYH01000020.1 GCF_001262635.1 Aestuariivita boseongensis | reverse complement strand
TGCGCCTGCCGGTCTTTTTGCCCGAAGACGACGCCGCCCTGCAAAAGGCGCATGAAGAGATCGCCGCCCATGACCCGTTCTGGCGCAAAACCCTTGCCGGAGCCCGGCCCGCGCAGTTGATGCTGGCCAAGCGGGCCGACGGCAAACCCGATTGGCAGACCCTGCCCCTGCCCCTACCCGACCACGCGCTGGAAGCAGCACTGATCTGGGCGCGGCTGTCCTGCGGACCGGATCAGCCGGGCGATCTGGCCGTCGCCTCAACCTCACTTCTCAAGGCGCATCAGGCCGCACCCGGCTATTTCGCCGATTGGTCCCCGATGACCCTGCCCGACGTGGCGACCAAGGCCCAGCATTTCGACGCCGTGACGGCAGAAATGACACAACGCGCCACCCGCGCAACCTTCGCCCGTGACCTGATCCTGCGCGATCCTGATCTGGGCGCGCTGGACACGCCCCATCTGGCCATCGCAGCAGGCGCGGAACCCGTGCAAGGCTCCGTCATCTGCGCCACGCCGGATACCGGGCATATCCATTACGACGCCACCCGCATCGACGCCGCCATGGCGCAGATCCTGGCCCAACGGTTGGCCCATATCGCCGAGTGGCTGGAGCAGGCGGAGAATGACACAGCCCTTGCCGATTGCCCGGCCCTGCCGCCCTCGGAACGCGCGCTGCTGACCAGCTGGAACCAGACGGCAACCCCCTATGACCAAAGCCTGACAATTCCCGCTGCTTTCGACCAGCAAGCCGCCAAATCACCTGATGCCACAGCGATCGTTTTTGAAGACCAGCAGATCACCTATGCCGATCTTGGCCAGCGGGTCGACGCCATTGCCCATGCGCTGATCGCGCAGGGCATCGAACAGGGCGCGCATGTGGGTCTTTACACCCGCCGCTCCATCGACATGGTTGCGGCCGCTTTGGGCATCATGAAAGCCGGTGCCGCCTATATCCCGCTTGACCCGGATTACCCCGCCGACCGGATCGCGCATTACATCGCCGACAGCGGGACACGGCTGATTGTGACGCAAAAGGGCCTCGCGGCCACCCTGCCCACCCATGACGCGCAGCTTCTGGTCCTCGACGATGTGACCCCGGCGCCGGAACCGGTGCAGACAAGGGCCGACGCGCTGGGCACCGCCTATCTGATCTATACCTCCGGCTCTACCGGAGTGCCCAAAGGCGTCATGGTCACCCATCGCAACGTGGTCAACTTCTTCACCGGCATGGATGCCGAGATCGACCAGACCCTGGGGCAGACCTGGGCGGCGGTGACCTCCATGGCGTTCGATATCTCGGTGCTCGAGCTTTTCTATACCCTCGCACGCGGGTTCAAGGTCGTGCTGATGGGCGATCAGAACCGCGCCGCCGTGTCGAACGGCCCAATCCGCCTGCCGGGCCGCAAGATCGACTTCAACCTGTTCTATTGGGGCAATGACGACGGCGTGGGTCGGGACAAATACGCGCTTCTGCTGGAAGGCGCGAAATTCGCCGATACCCATGGGTTCAACGCGGTCTGGACGCCGGAACGGCATTTCCACGCCTTCGGCGGCCCGTACCCCAACCCATCGGTCACCGGCGCCGCCGTCGCCGCCGTTACCCGTAACCTGTCAGTGCGCGCAGGCTCCTGCGTGGCGCCGCTCCACCACACCGCCCGGATTGCCGAGGAATGGTCCGTCATCGACAACCTCACCAACGGGCGCGCGGGGCTGGCCATCGCCTCGGGCTGGCAGCCGGATGATTTCGTCCTGCGCCCCGAAAACACGCCGCCCGAAAACAAACCCGCCATGTACCGCGCGATCGAGGATCTGCGCAAACTCTGGCGCGGGGAACCTGTGGGCTTTGCCAAGGCCGATGGCTCCCTGCATGACGTCGTCACCCAACCGCGTCCCGTGTCGAAAGAACTGCCAATCTGGGTGACCACGGCAGGTAATCCCGATACCTGGCGCGAAGCCGGTGAAATCGGGGCCAATGTGCTGACCCACCTTCTGGGCCAGAGCGTGGACGAGGTGGGCGAGAAAATCGCCATCTATCACGACGCGCTGCGCAAGGCCGGCCACGACCCGGATGATTTCACCGTCACGCTGATGCTGCACACCTATCTGGCCGCTGACCGCGACACCGCCCGCGACGTGGCGCGCGGCCCGATGAAAGATTACCTGCGCTCTGCCGCCGGGCTGATCAAACAATATGCCTGGGCCTTCCCGGCCTTCAAAAAGCCCAAGGGCGTGACCAATCCGTTCCAGATGGATCTTGGCTCGTTGTCCGAGGATGAACTTGAAGCCATCCTCGATTTCGCGTTCGAACGGTATTTCGAGGACTCCGGCCTGTTCGGCACCGTTGATGACGCACTGGCCCGCGTCGAACAGGTCAAGCGCATCGGCGTTACCGAAATCGCCTGCCTGATCGATTATGGCATCCCGGTCGCGCAGGTGATGGACGGGCTGCGCCCGCTGGCCCAGGTGCTGAAAGCCGCCAATGCGCCAGCGGAACTGGCCCCGGACGACTTCTCCCTTGCCGCACAGATCATCCGCCATGACGTGAGCCATCTGCAATGCACGCCCTCCATGGCGCAGATCATCGCCATGAATGACGAGGCGCGGCTGGCCCTGTCGCGCGTCAGACAGTTGCTTATCGGGGGTGAGGCGCTTCCGGGCGCGCTGGTCACTGACCTGCGCAAAGCCACACGCGCGCGCATCACCAACATGTACGGCCCGACCGAAACCACGATCTGGTCCACCATGATGCCGGTGCCGGACGCACCCGGCTCCACCGTGCCCATCGGCAGGCCCATCGCCAATACCTCGCTGCATGTTCTGGACGCCTCGGGCCGCGAAGCGCCCGTGGGCGTCGCCGGAGAACTCTGCATCGGCGGCGATGGCGTGACCCCCGGTTACTGGCAGCGCCCCGAGATGACGGCAGACCGTTTTGTCGATTTGGGTGACGCCCATGTCTATCGTACTGGCGATCTGGTCTGCCTGCGCGGCGATGGCGTACCGGAATTCCTGGGCCGCAACGACACTCAGGTCAAAATCCGCGGCCAGCGCATCGAACTAGGCGAGATTGAGGCGGCCATGACCGAGATGAACTTTATCTCTCAAGCCGTTGTTACAGATCGAAAAACACAATCCGGTGCCGTAGCGCTTGCCGCCTATTACACCGCGCAAGGCCCGGTGGACGAGGCCGCCTTGCGCGCCCACCTCACCGCCCATCTGCCCGATGCGATGGTGCCAGCCAGTTTCACCCGGATGGATGCCTTCCCGCTGACGCCCAACCGCAAGATCGACCGCAAGGCCCTGCCCGATCCCCAGGCGCCGGCGCTTCCGGCCGATCCACCCCGGCCCGTGATCGTCAGCGACACCCGCAACACCGGGCAACAGATCGCGCAGATCTGGCGCAACATTCTGGGCGTTCAGACGATCGGGCCTGACGACAATTTCTTCGCTTTGGGTGGCCATTCGCTTCTGGCAGTGCAGGCGCATCGGGATATCAAGGCCGCCCTCGGGCGCTCAGATATCTCGATCACCGATATCTTCCGCTTCCCCACACTCGCAGGTCTGACCCGGCATCTCGACGGCAGCAACACGTCTCCTCAAGCCCCGGTAGAGCCCGCCTCGGGCCAGACCCGCAGCGACGTGATCCTGAAACGCAAGGCAATGCGCGCAAACCGGCGCGCGAAAGTAGGTTAAAGATGGCCCTTCAAGCTCCTGTTCCAAATATGCTTTATGACCTTGAGAAAGATGTAACCGCCCTTCTCCCATGGGACCTGTCGGTCGCGGTCACCGATCCCACGCATCCCCGCTCTGCCGCCTATCCGGAAGAAGCCGCCTGCCTGCCGCCCATGCGCGCCATCCGTCGGCGTGAATTCCTGGCCGGACGCGACGCGCTGCGTCAGGCCATCGTGGGGCTTCGTCTGCCACCCTGCGCGATCCCCATGCGCGATGACCGCGCGCCAGAGCTGCCTGACCATGTCCGCGCCAGCCTCAGCCACAGCGGTGCACTTTGCGTGGCCATCGCCGATCTGGCATCCAATACCAGCGGGCTGGGCGTGGATATCGAACCTATCGAAGGGCTTGACCCCGCGCTTTGGGACACCGTCTGCACCCGCGCGGAACGCGCCTGGCTTGCCAGCCTGCCGGATGCGGCTCGCCCCCTCGCGGCCAAACGGATCTTCTGCGCCAAGGAGGCGGCATACAAATGCCAATACGCGCTGTCCGGGGCATTGCTGGACTTTGACGCTTTTGACATCATCTTCCCCGACCATACCGGGTTTCGCGCCACGTTCCGTCAATCGGTGGGGCCGTTTTCTGCAGGTGACCGGATCACGGGCCGCCATGGGCAGATCAGGGGCCATCTGATCTGCGTGGCGCGCATTCCGGCATAAGACAGGGACCAGCATGCGCAAGAGACGACTGACAACGCTTCTCATTCTGGCGGCGATCATGGCCGCGGCGCTTTACGTCTTTCGCCCGGCTCTTGATGCACAAACCCAGGAGCTGCTGGACAAGGCCCATGCCACGCCGCTTTCTCCACCGCTTGAGCCACTGCGCGTCTTCCATCTGGGTCATTCGCTTGTGGGCCGCGACATGCCCGCCATGCTTGAACAGCTTGCAGGCGCAGGCCACAGCCATGCCAGCCAGTTGGGCTGGGGCACCTCCCTGCGCCAGCACTGGTACCCCGAAGTGCCAATCAACGGGTTCGATCAGGAAAACGACCATCCCCGCTTCCTGCCCGCGCGCGAGGCGATCCGTTCCGGAGATTTCGACGCCGTCATCCTGACCGAAATGGTCGAACTGCGCGATGCCATCGCCCATCACGACAGCCCCAAGTACAAAAGCAACTGGGCCGATCTTGCGCGCGAAGCCTCGCTGACGACCCGCGTCTATCTCTATGAAACCTGGCACCGGCTGGACGATCCCGACGGCTGGCTGACCCGTCTGGACCGGGATTTCGAAACGCTGTGGCAGGGCAAGATTCTGGCCGGCGACATCCGCCAATCGGGCACGGACCGCGCCACGCGCATTATCCCCGCAGGCCAGGTTATGGCCGCATTCACCCGCCGCGTCGAAGCGCAGGGCGGCGTGGGCAATGTGGCCGACCGTACCGCGCTGTTTGCCCGTGACGCGAACGGCGCGCTGGACATGATCCACCTCAGCGATCTGGGCAAATACCTTGTGGCGCTCACCCATTATGCGGTGCTCTACAAACGCTCGCCCATCGGGCTGCCCGCGCAACTGAACCGCGCCGATGGCTCCCCCGCCACTGCGCCCACGCCCGACGCTGCCCGCCTGATGCAGGAGGTCGTCTGGCACGTCATCCAGAACCTGCCGGAAACCGGCGTGGGGACATGATCCGGCGCGCGCTTGCGCTGATCGGCTGGTGTCTTCTGGCACCGCTGGCAACCGCCGATCCGCAACCGATCCCACCCGCGCAGCCGGACAGGCCGGTGCCCATGTTCATCAACCTCTCCACGCTGGCCGATTGGGGCACGCAACAGCCCTTTATCGACCGCATGAAGGCCGCCCGTCCCTGGATCGGCCATCTGCCCGGCCGCTGGGGCGGGATGACCGACACCGACCTGCATGCGCTGGGGCTTCTCGACGCGCAGGGCTGGCCCACACGCATCCCGGGCGAGCTTGGCTCCATCGGAACGCTGATCATGACCGATCTGCCGGAAGAGGCTATGACCCTCTCGGGCCGCTACCTCCTGCGATTTGAAGGCGACGGGATTGTCGAGGTTTCGGGCCGCGCGCAGAATGTCCGCTATGGCCCCGGCCGCATCAGCTTCGATTTCACCCCCGGCCCCGGCGGGGTCGACATCAGGATCCAGCGCACCGACCGGCAGGGCACCGGGGATTACCTGCGCAACATCACCGTCATGCGCAAAGATCGTGCCGCGCTTTACGATCAGGGCGCCGTCTTCAACCCCGATTTCCTGGCCGTGCTGCGCGGGTTTGACGGGCTGCGGTTCATGAACTGGATGCAAACGAACAATTCCACTTTGACTGCGTGGGAAGACCGCCCCCGCCCGGACGATTACAGCTTCACCTGGCGCGGCGTCCCGATGGAGATGATCCTGGACCTTTCAGCCCGGATCGGTGCCGACACCTGGCTGACCCTGCCGCATCAGGCCGATGACGGGTTTTTCCGGAACACTGCCACAATGGTGAAAGACCGCCTCCCGACAGATACCCGCGTCTTCGTCGAATACTCGAACGAGGTCTGGAACTGGGGCTTTGCCCAGGCCGCCTGGGCCGATGCGCAGGCAAAGGTGCGTTGGGGACAGGACAATCAGTGGATGCAATTCTACGGCATGCGCGCCGCTCAAATGGCGCAGATCTGGCGCGATGTCTTCGCGGACCGTCCCGACCAACTGGTCACCGTCCTGTCAACTCAGGCCGATTGGCTGGGGCTTGAGGATCAGGCGCTTTACGCCCCTCTCTGGCAGGCTGAAACGCCCGGCAACCCTGCGCCTTATACGCTGTTCGACGCCTATGCCATCACCGGATATCTCCAGGCCGGTCTGGGGGAAGAGCCGAAACTGCCCCTGCTCCGCCAATGGCTGGCCGAGAGCCGCGCGCGGGCCGAAGCCGCCGCCGCCGAACAGGGCCTGACGGGTGCAGCCTACGACGCCTATGTCACCCGCCGCGCCTATGACCACGCCACCGCGTTGGCCGCGTCAGAGCTGTATGACGGCAGCATCAGCGGTGCGCCGCGCGGGTCCATTGCCGATCTGAAAACCCGCGTTTTCCCTTATCACGGGGACGTGGCCCGCGCCCACGGGTTGGAGCTTATCATGTATGAAGGCGGAACCCATGTGGTGGGCGTGGGCGCATTGGTCGAGGATGAGGCGCTCGACGCCTTCTTCCGGCATCTGAATTACAGCACGGAAATGGGAGCGCTTTACGCCCATCTGATCGCGGGCTGGTCTGCCGTCACCGACGGTCCGTTCAACGTCTATAACGATGTCTCGCGCTTGTCGAAATGGGGCAGCTGGGGCGCTTTGCGCCATTTGGGCGACGACAACCCCCGATGGGACACCATTTTGCGCTTTCGCGAGGGCGTCGCGGATTAATCCCCCGTTTGCGCCCGCGCCATAAGCTGCAACAGCTTGCGCGCCTCGACCCCGATATCGTGGCGCTCCAGCGCGCGCATGCGCCCGGCCTCACCCATGGCGCGCAGTGTCTCAACCGGAGTTTGCGCCAGCTCCTCCACCGCCTGCGCCAGCGCCTGATCGTCGCCCGCAGGCACCAGCCAGCCGGTGTCGCCGGGGATCACCAGTTCGGGAATGCCCGCGACATAGGTGGCGATCACCGGCCGTGCGCTGGCCATCGCCTCCATGATCACCATGGGCAGCCCTTCGGCAAAACTGGGCATGACCAGCGCCTTAGCCGCGCGAAGCTCATTCCGCACACCTTCTTCATCCAGCCAGCCTGTCAGCGTGACGTGATCGCCCAGCCCGGCCTGCGCAATCGCCTCCTCCAACACGGGCCGCAGCGGTCCGTCGCCCAACAGGCGCAAAGACACATCCACCCCCGCAGCCCGCAGCCGCGCCATGGCGGCGATCAGCACCAGTTGCCCCTTCTGTTCCGCAAACCGGCCAATCGACACCAGCCGCACAGGCCCTTCCGCAACCTCGGTCACATCGGCAAAGCGCGCAGGCTCGATCCCGCAATGCACCACTTGCACCTTGGGCCATTGGTGCGCCTCAACCCAGCGGCATAGCTGGCTGCGGCCATATTCACTGACCCCCACGGTGAAAGCCGATCCTTCGATCTTGGTCCCCAGCGACAGGGCGCGCGGGCTGTCGAACTCCTCTGGCCCGTGCACGGTGAAACTGTACCCCACACCGCCAAGCACATGGGCCAGCGCCGCCACAGCCGCCGAATTCGTGCCGAAATGCGCGTGCATATGGGTAATCCCGGCCTCGCGCAGGGCGCGGGCCACAAGGCAGGCTTCCGCCAGATAGATCAGGTGACGGATGCGCCCCACATGCGACACCCGCCCCATCGCCATCGCCAGCCGCAAGGCCCCCCAGAACCGGCGCGGCGCGCGCAGCGCTTCACGCAGCAGCCCACCCAACAGACCCAAAGCGCCTGCATCCAGAACATAGGCGGTCCGCGCGCCTTCCTCCCGGTCCAGCGGATCGACCAGCGCCATGTCGCTGCGCCGCATCGCCAGCCGCAATACCGCATGGCCCTCCGCCTCGATCGCGGCCAGCTCGCGGCGGATAAAGCTTTGCGAGGGCTGAGGATAGGTATTCAGGATATAGGCAAGCTTCAAAACGGCCTCTTGCGCGGTGGATCGCCCCTGTTCCTAGCGACTGAAATCGGCGCTGGAAAGACACGCCCCCAGCCTTAGCATCAATCCGCCAAAGCCCGCGGCACTGTTTCGCCAAACCCGCGATTTTCCTGGGAAATCCGACAAGAATGACACAAGCCGCCGCACCGGTTTCACCCTTGATTGACGCCGGTTCATGGCAGGCCTAGCGTCGCAGGCAAGAACAGCGGTCGGGGACAGATGGCACGCTTGGCAGAGTATATCCACGGCTCGGGGCTGATGGCGCGCATCCTGCGATCCGCCTCGTGGATCACCGTGGGCTACGGGGCCGGTCAGGCGCTGCGGCTGGCGTCGAACCTGATCCTGACGAGGATCCTCTTTCCCGAAGCGTTCGGACTGATGGCGCTGGTCACAATGGTGACGATCGGACTTGCGCTGTTCTCGGATCTGGGGATCTTCCCGGCCATCTCCCAATCCAAGCGCGGCGACGATCCGGATTTTCTGAACACGGCCTGGACGCTGCAGATCATCCGGGGCGTGGTGCTTTTTGCGCTGACCTGGGTCCTGGCGGGGCCCATCGCGGATTTCTATGACGAACCGCTGCTGGCCAGCTACCTGCCCGTGGCAGGCTTGTCGCTGCTGATCCTGGGCCTGCAACCCACCCGTGTCGCCACCGCGCAGCGCCACCTGGCGGTCGGCCGTGTGACCGCGCTGGACCTGACATCCCAGGTCATCGGTCTGGCAGTGATGATCGCGCTGGCCTGGGCCACGCGTTCGGTCTTTGCGCTGGTTCTGGGCACCGTGATCCAGGCGCTTGTGCTTTTGATCCTGAACCACGCCTTCCTGCCCGGAGAACACAACCGCCTGCGCTGGGACCGCAGCGCGGTGACCGAGCTTTTCGGTTTCGGCAAATGGATCTTCCTGTCCACCGCGTTTTTCTTCTTCACCACGCAGGGCGACAAGGCGGTGCTGGGCAAATACCTGCATCTGGATTTGCTGGGCATCTACAATATCGGCTATTTCCTGGCGAGCTTCCCCATCGCGCTGGGTATCACGCTGGCGCACCGGATGCTGATCCCGATTTATCGCGAGCGCCCGCCCCGCGAAAGCCCCGAGAACTTCCGCAAACTGGCCCGCATGCGCCATGTCGCCACCAGCGGCCTTGTGACGATGCTGGCGCTGCTCGCCTTTGGCGGGCCGTGGCTTGTCGGGCAGCTCTATGACGACCGGTATCTGCTTGCGGGCGGGATCGTGACGCTGATCGCAGCGGTGAAGATGATCCAAGCCGTCGGCGTGACCTATGACAACGCCGCGCTGGCCGCAGGGGATTCACGCCAGTATTTCGTCTTCAACGCCACCCGCGCAACGCTGCAGGTGGGCTTCCTGCTGATCGGTGTCACAACCTTCGGGCTGGTGGGCGCAATCGTGGGCTTTGGCCTTGCGCTGATCTGCGCCCATCCGGTGCTGATCTGGCTGGCGCGCAGCCACCATGTCTGGGATCCGCGCCATGATCTGCTGTGGTTCGGCGTGGTTCTGGTCCTCAGCGCCGCCGCGATCTGGATGAATTTCGACGCGATCCGCCCCATGATCGGCGCGTAAGACGCAGCGCTAGGATTGGCGCATCTTGCGCGGCTTTTCCGATTGCGTCGTCACCGGCACCTGCCCGTTGAACCAGGCGCGCAACCGCGCAAGCCGTCCGGGTTTGCGACGGCTGACGGCCACATTGGGCAGGGTGATCACGGGTGTGATGCCAATCTCGCGCTCCATCTGCTGGGCCGTGCGGATCACCGGATGGCGCAGCTCAAGAAGGAAGGCCAGAACCACACCCAGGATCATCGCCGCGCCGGTGCCCAGAATGACCGTCCGCTTGCGGCTGGGCGTAACGGGATGTTCGGGGATATCGGCCTGCTCCAGAATGACCAGACGTTCCGATTTCCGCTCGGTCTCCAGCCGCAGGGCCACCTCGGCCTCGGCCTTCCGGGTCGACACCACGTCGAACTGTTCCCGAAGCTGCGCCAATTCGCGCTCGTAATCGCCCAGACGCCGCTCCACCTCGGGCGAGGTTTCAAGCGACGCGGTCAGCGCAGACTGGCGCGCCTCCAAAAGCGCGCGCTGTTCGCGCAGGTTCAAAAGCTCGGCCTCCAGCGCACGCACCTCCCGCTCCACCGTCACCTGACGGCGTTCTTCGGTGTCGATCTGGTCCAGCTGACGCTGCACGCCGATCATCTCGCGCTCGATATCCAGAAGGGCTGTGCTCAGCGCGGCAATCTGCGTGCGTGTGAATTCCACCGATCCCGGCAGGCTGATCTGCTGGCCCGCGCGATACTCGGCGATTTCATCCTCCAGCGCCTGCAGCTGACCGAACAGCTGCTCCTCCTGATTGGAGAAAAACTGCAGCGTGGTCGTCGCCTCGTCGATGCGCCGCGCGGCATAAAGCTCGACCGTGCGCTGCGAAATCTCCCGTGCAACCTGCTGGGCCTGACGCGGATCGCCCAGACGCACCACGATGGTCAGCGCCGACAGCTCGCCATCGTCCAGCGTCCCGTCGCGTGCCGCCGCCACCCCCTCCAGCCGGATCGCTTCACGCAGTGCCTGCGCCTTTTCGGCCAGGCTCATGGCAGGCAGATCGTCATAGATCCCGTAGTGTTCGATGATATCCAGAAGCGTGCCGCGCGAGGTCATCTGATGCTGCACGCTTTGCAGCCGCCGCCCCGAGGACCCCTCGACAATCGACGGCGCCATCTCGTCGGCAATCAGCGGGCGTTCCACCTGAATGACCTCGACCGCCTGGTATTCATGCGGGGTCGACAGCGCCAGAAAGACCGCAGCCAGCGCACCCAATACGGTGACGGCAAAGACCAGCATGGCGCGACGGCGCAGCATGTCGATCACATCTTCCAGAGTGTAAATCGGCCCCATTTGCCTATCCCAATCGCCGTTTTCGGCGCTCTGACTGCTCGAACCCCCGCATTTGTCGCAGGGCATTACGCGCATAACTATCAGAACAAACGGGCGAAACTATGACAAATGCGAAATTTCCCATGGCGCCATATCGGCAAGGATCAGACGATCAGATCCGCGTTCCCTTCCGCGCGCCCCCGGTTCAGGACGACACCCAGAAGCTGGGTCTGCCCCTCAAGGATACGCTCACAGGCCGAGATATGTTCAGGCAGCGTCTGGGTGCCATCGGCGACCAGCAACACGCCATCCACCTGCGGCAGAAACGCCGCCAGATCGTCATGGGACAGCATCGGCGGCAGGTCATAGATCACCAGATCCGGGTCCAGCGCGTCGATCATCTCGTCCAGAACCACGCCGGTCAGCGGATCATACAGCATCTCCGAGGCCAGCGGATTGGGCGCATCCGACAGCCCCACGGCCAGGGTTTCACCCGGGCGCACCAGGTATTCGTCCAGCTCGGATTTGCCTGACAGGAACGCATCCAACTGGTGCGGATGGCGCACGCCAAGCGCCTCGGCCACGCCGGGGCTGCGCTGGTTCATGTCCATCAGGATCGTCCGGCTGCCCGGCACGCGCGACAGGCTCAGCGCCAGGTTCACCGCCGTGAAGGTGGTGCCGCAGCCGGGCGTGGGCGAGACAATCGCGATCTGGCGCCAGCCATAGGCGCGGATCGTCCGCACCAGACGGGTGCGCAGCAGGTCAAACCCCTTGGCAATGGGATCGGCCCGGAAATATTCGATCAGCGACGGCAATCCGCCCCGCGCGGGCCGGCCATCCAAACGCGCGCCCAACTGGATGCGAGGCAGCATGGCCCACAGCTCTTGCGGGGAATACATGTCCATCAACAACTCGTCTTCGGCAGGGACCGCGTGGTCAGCGCCCAGGGCAAAGGGCGCGCGCGGTTCCGAGGGCTCCTGCACGCCCTGCGCGGCAAAAGCACCCTCGGCCGGAACGTCGAAAACGGTGTCATCCGCTTCAACTGTCGTCTCTTCAACACTGTCGGAGGCCAGCGCGTCTTGCCCACGAAGCTTCGGCTCCGCCCCGCGGCTGATGTCTTCTGCCGGTTCGGGCAAATTCGTGACGGGTTCCGGCGCAGTCGCTTCCTCAACAGCCATACCCGGCGCTTTGCGGCGCCGGATCACAACCCAATCGGTATCGCTGTCCAAGCTCTTGTCGGTCTTCATCTCGGGTCGAAGCACATAGGAATCTTTCATCTCCCGCGCCTCCCTTTCTGTCTTACCGGCCTGTCCTGCCCTGCCCCTTCGGGTCATCGGGCACGTCCGGCCATCACTCGTCAACTCTCACTCATCCGGGGCCATACCCCACCTCAATAGCCCGTCCGCCGCAGCACCACACCCAATGTGCGCCACATGATCGCCAGATCCGCCCCCAGGCTTTGCGAGCCATGGTATTGCGCATCAAAGCTCCGCCGTGTCTCGAACCCGTTTTCATTGCGCGCCGAGACCTGCCAGGCCCCGGTCAGACCGGGCCGCATCGCGAAATAGGCCCGCGGATCACCATAAAGCGGCAATTGCTGCGGCATCATCGGGCGCGGGCCCACCAACGTCATCTCGCCCTTCAGCACGTTCCACAGCTGCGGCAGCTCATCCATCGACGTGACGCGCAACAGTTGTCCCACCCGCGTAATGCGCGGATCGTTCTTCAGCTTCTGGCTGTCATCCCATTCCGCGCGCAACGCGGGGTCCGAAGCCAGAATGTCCTCAAGCCGCTCATCGGCATCGCGCACCATCGTGCGCAGCTTGACGATGCGAAACCGCCTGCCGTTCCGGCCCAGGCGATCCTGCGTGTAAAACGGCAACCCGCCTTCAATCCACAACGCCAACGCGCTGATCAGGATGATCGGCACCGTGACCGGCAGGCTGAGCAGCACCAAAGCGATGTCCAAACCCCGTTTGCCCCAAGCGCGATAGCCCGCCCGGTCGGACGGGCGCAGATCGGCTCCCCCACCTGGCAGGACCCGCGCGTCCTGCAACGACAAAGCCGGTTGCGCAGGCGCACCAAACTTGGGCACGGCAGACGTTAACACGTCGTCACGCGCGAAATCCTTCATCATTGCCCCCCACAGCAATGGTCTTCAGCCAGGCCGATACATTCGGGATCCACGCATACGCGCGAAACGGCAGACCTATTCCAAAAAACACCCGGCACAGCAGATTGCCGGAACCACTTACACCGCCTCTGAACATCCATCCCCGTCAGAAAGCGGCTGGCGCGTGTGCCCCATCTCGGCCACGTTTTCGCCATGATTAACCTATCAGATTTGCGCAGAATTTCGCGCAAATTATCAATGAACACAGTGTTTCCGACCTGGCGTTAATACCAAGGGGAAAATCCGCAAAAACAGCTCACAACACGGCGAATCTGTGGCAATTGTTGCCAAGGCCGCGCCAATCCAGCACAGATGGCACAACCAGCACGGTTTTTGCGCATCTCAGGGACAACCGCCCCGCCCCGAGCAGGACAGGTTTTCGCACAGGATTTGCCCGATTCCGGATTCTGCGAATCGGCAAAAAGGGCGATATCTCCCGCAGGGTTTGGTTTCGTTTCTAAGCCGAAAATCCGCCCTTCAGGATCTCTTCCTCGAAGAAGGCGGAAAAGGCCGCAACCGGCGGCGGCAGCTTGGTATAGGGCGGGTAATACAGCGTCAGCCACAGCGGATCAGGCCGCCAGTCGGGCAGCACATGCACCAGCCGGCCCGCCTCCAGCCCGGTCGCCACGATGAACCGGGGCAGCAAAGCGACGCCCGCCCCCTGCTCGGCCATCTGCGCCAGCAGATCACCATTGTTGCTGGAAAATCCACGCCCCGCCCGCAGACTGCGCCGTTCGCGCCCATGGCTCAACGACCACTTTTCCCCCGCCGGGTCCGAACCGTAACTCAGGCAACGCTCCGCGCGCAGATCATCGGGGCTTCGGATGGCGGCCTCCGGCACCTCTGGCGCACCGACCAGAAGCCGCTCCACCCCGCAGATCTTGCGCCAGATGGTCGACCGATCCTCGGGCGGGCCCGAAATGCGCACCGCCAGATCCACACTGCCATCCAGAATATCGACAAACCGGTCTGTCATATCCACGCTCAGCCGCACCTGCGGATGGCTCAGCCGGAACCGCTGGAGAATATCGGGCAGAACCCGCAACCCGAAGGACACCGGCACCGACAGGCGCAGATCCCCATGTGCCGTGGCATCCCGGTGGCGCAGACTGTCCATCGCCTCGTCCAGATCAGTCACCAGATGGCCGATGCGCGCGGCAAAGGCGGCCCCTTCTGACGTCAGCGACACCTTGCGGGTGGTCCGCACGAACAGCTGGGTGCCCAACTCCTCCTCCAGCGCCGCGATGGCGCGCGTGACCGAAGCCGGCGTCGTGCCCATCCGCCGCGCGGCTTCGGCAAAGCTGGCATCGCGGGCCACTGACAGAAACAGGCGCAGGGCATGGAGGTCGCGCATTATTACGTTTTCCGCAATATTGAATTGAACATTATCCCACTACACGAAACGGCGCACCTGCGCCATATCCGATGCAAGCGAACAGATCAGCAAAAGGATGTCAGCATGATCACCCAGATCAAAGGCCTGCATCACGTCACCTCAATGGCGGGCAATGCACAGGAAAACAACGACTTTTTCACCCAGACCCTAGGCCTGCGCCGGGTCAAGAAAACGGTGAATTTCGACGCGCCGGACGTCTATCACCTCTATTACGGGGATGAGGTCGGCACGCCCGGCTCGGTGATGACCTATTTCCCCTTCCCCCATATGGCCCCCGGCAAACCCGGCGCGGGCGAGGTCGGCGATACCGAATTCGCCGTGGCCCCGGGCACGATCGGCTATTGGGAAACCCGGCTTGCAGATCAGGGCGTGAAGGGCCTTGGCCGCGAAACCGTTTTTGGTGAAACCCGCCTGCGCTTTGCCGGCCCCGATGGCGACGGCTTCTCCCTGGTTGAGGTTGCAGACGATACCCGCGCCCCCTGGACCGGCACCGATGTCCCGGAAGAGGCCGGGATCAAAGGTTTTCACGGCGCCCGCTTCCGCGTGCAGGACAGCGCCGCCAGCGAAGAGCTGCTGCGCTTCATGGGTTATGAGGTCGCCGACCGCCAGGGCGACATGACACGCATGGTGCTGCCCGGCGGCAATGGCGCAGACCGCATCGACCTGCACCAGATGCCCTCTGCCCCCATGGCTCGGCAGGGCGCGGGATCGGTCCACCACATCGCCTTTGCCGTGGAAGACCGTGCAGCCCAGCTTGAGGTGCGCAAACAGCTGATGGACACCGGATACCAGGTCACCCCGGTGATCGACCGGGATTACTTCTGGGCGATCTATTTCCGCACCCCCGGCGGGATCCTGTTCGAGATCGCCACCAATGAACCCGGCTTTGACCGCGACGAAGACACCGCGAACCTGGGTCAGGCCCTTAAACTTCCCACGCAGCACGCCCATCTGCGCGACCGGATCGAAGCGATCCTGCCACCACTCAACTGACGGGCACAAAGGGCGCGCGCGGAACCCGCCGCGCCCTTTTTTTCAAAGGATATGAAGACGATGTCCAGCGATCTTTATCTGCATTACCGCAACGACGGCGCAGCGAATGCGCCGGTTGTTTTTGCCTTCCACGGCACCGGCGGGGACGAACATCAGTTTACCGGCCTGCTGTCCGATATCCTGCCGCAGGCCACGCTGATCGCCCCGCGCGGGGATGTATCTGAAATGGGAGCCGCGCGGTTTTTCCGGCGCACGGGCGAAGGCGTTTACGACATGAACGACCTCGCGCAACGCACGGAAAAGATGGGGAATTTCATCGCCGCGATGCGTCAGGGCCTTGAAGACCGCCCGATGATCGGCCTGGGCTATTCCAACGGGGCGAACATCCTCGCCGCGGTCCTTTTTGACCGCCCCGATCTTTTCGACCGCGCCGTGCTGATGCACCCGCTGATCCCCTTCGATCCCGCGCCGCAGCCGGGCCTCGCAGACAAGGATATCCTGATCACCGCAGGTGCGCGCGATCCGATCTGCCCCTTGCCGCTGTCTGACCGACTGGCCGCCTGGTTCGAAGGTCAGGGCAGCACCGTCAGCCGCCACACCCATCCCGGCGGGCACGAGGTTCAGCAATCCGAACTGGCCGAAATCGCGGCGTTTCTGACCGCCTAACCCTTGGCCGCGGCACAAGCGGCATCCAGATCGGCGCGCGCCTTGATGACCGCAGAGCGCGCGCCGATGGCGTTGAACCACCGCTCCACATTGGGAAACTCGGCCAGATCCACCTTTTGCCAGGCATGGCGCGACACCCAGGGCCAGATGTTCATATCGGCAATCGTATAATCGCCCAGCATGAAATCCCGCCCCTCAAGCCGCGCATTCAGCACGCCGTAAAGCCTGCGTACCTCAGTGGTGAAACGCTCCCGCGAATAGGTCTGATCGTCCGGCGCCACATTGTTGAAGTGATGGAGCTGCCCGAAATTCGGCCCCAGCCCGGATGCCTGCCACAGCAGCCATTGCACCCCCTCAAGCCGCGCGCGCGCATCACTCACCCAGAATTTCCCCGTCTTTTCCGCAAGATAGATCAGGATCGCCACGCTTTCGAACATCGTCACCGGCGCCCCATCCGGGCCATCCTCATCGGTGATCACGGGGATTTTCGCATTGGGCGTGAGCTGCGCGAACATATCTGAAAACTGCTCATCCGCGCCGATATTGATGGGGTGAATGTGGTTCTCCAACCCCATCTCTTCCAGCGCGATGGCGATCTTGTACCCGTTCGAGGTGTTCCAGTTATATTGCGTGATCATGCGCCCCTCCTCATGTCCGGGCGATTAAGCGCAGCCCCGCGCCAAAGCGCAAGCGCCGCTAACGCCCCACCGCATAGGCCTGCATCATCCGGGGCGTTGCCGCCGCGCTCAACAGCCCGTCCGCCCCGCGCCGCGCGGCGGTCAGACGGCCCACGGTCCAGGGTTCGGCCACGGTGACATCGTGGCCCAGCGTGCGCAGATCGGCGATCACATCCGCGCCCAGGGCCGGCTCCACCATCAAAGACCCCGGTGTGGCGGCACGGGGCGCGAAGGATCCGGTGAAATGGCTGGTGTGGAACAGCGGCGCGTCGATAGCCTCCTGCAGACCCATGCCGTGATGGGCCATGCGCAGGAACCAGATCAGCTGCCACTGATCCTGCTGATCGCCACCGGGCGTGCCAAAGACCAGCGCCTCCCCCCCGGGCCCATGGGCCAGCGAGGGCGACAGCGTCGTGCGCGGCCGTTTGCCGGGGGCCAGCGACTGCGGTAACCCCTCCTCCAGCCAGAACATCTGCGCGCGCGTGTTCAGCGCAAAGCCCAGATCCGGGATCACCGGGTTCGATTGCAACCACCCGCCCGAGGGCGTCACCGCCACCATATTGCCCCAGCGGTCAATCACATCCAGATGCACCGTGTCGCCGCGCCGATCTGATAGATGGGCCATGGTCGGCTCCCCCGCGCCGACGCCGCCTTCGCTCACGCTGCGGGCGGCGCGGGCGATCATTGCGTCGGCCAGGTGTTCCAACCCCTCCAACCGGCTGGGCCGCTGCTCAAGCGAGGCGCGCGGCCCGATCAGCCGCGCCCGCTGCGCGGTGTGGGCCGGATCCAGAAGCCGGTTCAATGGCACCGCCGCCCCGTCCCCGTAATAGGTTTCTCGATCCGCGTAAGACAGCTTCATCGCCTCGGTCACCAGATGGACGAAATCCGCCCCACGCGGGTCGCGCGCGGCAATGTCATGATAGCCCAACAGCGACAGCGATTGCAGCAGCACCGGCCCCTGACCCCATGGCCCGGTCTTGAACACTGTCCAGCCCTCGTAATCAAAGCTGACCGGGCTTTCATATGTCGCCTCCCAACCGGCCATGTCCTGACCGCTCAGAACGCCGCGATGCGCCTCGCCCGTTGCGTCCATGGCTTCCGTGTCGCGGATATAGCGATCAACCGCCTCGGCCACGAAACCCTCGCGCCAGATGCGGCGCGCCAGGTTGATCTGGGCGGTGCGGGATTTCGCCGTCTCCGCCTCGGTCAGGATGCGCTCATAGGTGTCGGCCAGCCGCGGATTGGCGAAAAGCTGTCCCGTTTCGGGGGCCTGACCGCCAGGCATCCAGGTGGCGGCAGATCCTGGCCATTCTGCTTCAAAGAAGCCTGCCAAGCCTTTGATTGTATATGAAACACGCGGCAAAACCGGGTGGCCGTGCCGGGCATAATAAATCGCCGGTTCCAGCACATCGCGCAGCCGTTTGCTGCCATGATCGCGCAGCATCAGCATCCAGCCGTCGAAGGCGCCGGGAATCACCGTGGCCAAAAGGCCCGAGCCCGGCACCGCCTCCAGCCCCTGGGCGCGGTAATGGGCGATTGTCGCCCCCGCCGGTGCAGTTCCCTGCGCGCACAGAACCTGCGGCGCCTCACCCGGTTTCTGGAAGATCGCCGGAAATTCGCCGGCCGGGCCGTTCAGATGCGGCTCAACCACCTGCAGCACGAACCCCGCGGCCACGGCCGCGTCAAAGGCGTTCCCGCCGCGTTCCAGTAATCGCATCCCCACCGCACTGGCCATCCAATGGGTCGAGGTGACAACCCCGAAGGTACCGGTGATATCGGGCCGGGTGGTGAAGGTCATGGTCAACTCCAGAAAAGTCAGGAGCCAATCATAGCGCCTTCAGCACACATCCTATGCGCTATTTCGTTAAGATCAACTTTCCCAGCTTGGTAATCCGCAGCTGATACACCTGATCCCCCAGCAAAATCCGCGCTGTCTGCCCGCCTGCGGTCAGATCCTCGGCCCGGTGGACGGGGGCGCGAGCTGGTGTGTCTTCGCCCTTGCGCAGAATGATTGGCGTGATCTGGTTCATTGCGCCGCCCCCCTTTCGATCCGGTCAAAAAAACGCTCCATCAGCCCGATCTGCGATGTCGGCAGCAGATCCAGCATCAGAACATCGCGCAGCGGATGCGCATGAACAGGTATGGCGGGCGACGGCGCCTGGGCGGTGCGGTCAGACATGTGAAACCTCCATCGGTTATCGAACTGGCTGAGCGCGTGACGGCTTGGCTGACTTATATCTGACTAAATTAGTCGGATAAGTCAACGCGAAAGGCAAGACCAATGAAAAAACCCCGCGCAGCCAAACCGCGCGAGGTCAATTTTTCAGCAAAAAACAGGACGCGGTCAGCCCGTCAGAACATCGCCAAACTCATCCCGCAAGTTGCGCTTCAGCACCTTGCCCGTGGCGTTGCGCGGCAGCACATCCTTGAAGACCACCTTGTCAGGCACCTGCCAGCTGGCGATCTTGCCGTCGAAAAAGGCCAGCAGCTCCTCGGCGCTGGGGGATTGCCCCTCATGCGGGACGGCCACCAGAATGGGCCGCTCGTCCCATTTCGGATGGGCCACGCCCACAACGGCGGCATCCTGCAGCGCGGGATGGGCGATGGCGATATTTTCCAACTCGACCGAGCTGATCCATTCGCCGCCCGATTTGATGATATCCTTCGACCGGTCGCGGATCGTCATGAACCCGTCCGGGTCCAGCGTGGCCACATCGCCCGTGGCAAACCAGCCGTCCTGCAGGATGTCCTGATCGTCCATCCGGAAATAGGCATCCAGCACCCAATGCCCGCGCACCAGCAGATCGCCCTGCGTCTTGCCATCCCAGGGCAGGTCATTGCCCTCGTCATCGACGATCTTCAGCTCGACCCCAAAGGGTGGGCGGCCCTGGCTTTCGCGGACCTTGTGCTGCTCTTCGACGGGCAAGGCACGATGCTTGGCCAAAGGCATGTTCACCGACCCCAGCGGAGACATCTCGGACATGCCCCAGGCATGGATCGTATCGACGCCATATTCCTCGCGGAACTGCGTGATCATTGACGGCGGGCAGGCCGACCCGCCCACCACCGTGCGCTCAAGGCTGGCCAGTTTGCTGCCGGCGGCCTTGGCATGGCCCAGCAGCCCCAGCCAGATCGTGGGCACCCCCAGCGCGATCGTCACGCCATAATCGTCGATCAGTTTCACCAGGCTTTCCCCATCCAGGTTCGGCCCCGGCATGACCATCTGCGCCCCCACCATCGCGGCGCAATAGGGCACGCCCCAGGCGTTGACGTGGAACATCGGAACGACCGGCAACACCACATCGCGCGCAGTGATCGCCAGCGAATCGGCGGTGTTGCCCGCGAAGGAATGCAGCACGGTCGAGCGGTGGGAATAAAGCACGCCCTTGGGGTTGCCCGTGGTGCCCGAGGTGTAACACAGGCTGGATGCCGTGTTTTCGTCGAATGTCGGCCATTCGAAAGCGGGATCGCCCTCGGCAATCAGCTCGTCATAGAATTTCAGGCCCGGCAGCTTTTCGGCTGCCGCCTCGTTCCGGGGGCCCATCAGTACGATATGTTTCAGCTCGGTCAGCTGATCGGCCAAGGATGCAACCAGCGGCACGAAGGTCTCGTCGATGAACAGCACCCGGTCTTCGGCATGGTTGATGATGTAAACCAGCTGTTCGGGGAACAGACGCGGGTTGATCGTGTGGCAGACAAACCCGGCCCCGGACGTGCCGAAATAGATCTCAAGATGCCGGCGGTTGTTCCAGGCGATCGTGGCGCAGCGCGCCTGCGGCTCAAGCCCCAGCCTGGTCAGCGCCGATCCCAGGCGGCGCGCATTTGTGGCGACCTGCCCCCAGGTGGTGTTTTCCACCCCGCCCGTGGTGTTGACCGACACGATGGGCGTGCCCCCATGATAGGTTGCGGCGTGATCGATCAGTGACGAAATCAAAAGCGGTGCGGTCATCATTTGACCCAGCATGCGCATCCTCCCCGTTAAGCGGTGCTGAAAGGCCGTCTGTTCGCGACGCGGCCCAATATCGCGCGACCCTGCCAAGCCCCGATCCGTTTGGCAATATGAGGCTTGCTCTTAACGCCGCGAATGCATAGCCAAGCCTACATGACGTTGCGCTATCACACCGCCCTGAGCCCCGAAGAACAGCTGGCCTTCGGCATGGCCACCCCTCAACCGCTGGCCATGGCCGACAAGGTCCGCTTTGCCGAGCTCGACGTGCTGCGGCACGTGAACAACAAGGCCTATATGACCTGGTTCGAAACCCTGCGGGTGGCTTACGGCGATCTTTATACGCTGGGCCTTTATCCCAAGGGCGAACCCCAGCCCCGCGTCGTCATCCGCTCGGGCGAGGTGCGCTATGTCGAGGAAATGCTGATGGGCGAGGATTACGTGACCACCGCCGGTGTCACCGCCTTTCGCAACACCTCTTATACCATGCATCAGGAGCTGTGGTCCGGCGGACGGCTACGTGCGACCTTTGATTGCGTGATCGTCACGCTTTATCCCGACGGATCAGGCCGCTATCCCCTGCCCGAGCCCGTGCGCGCCCATTTCCAAAACCACGACGGTGCCGTTGCGCACTGACCCGCGCGGGGACAGGACGGCGCTGTTGCGGGGGGTATTTAGAGCCAGAAAGAAGCAGCAGTCGCCAAGATGATCTTGGCGTGGCTTACGCTTTGTGGCGGTGAATATAGTCAACCAGCGCACGGGTTGAGGCATCAAGCCCCGCGCCGCTCTCTTCGCCCTCGACGACCGGGCCGAGGGCCGTCGCCAGTTCCTTGCCCAGCTCCACCCCCCATTGATCGAACGAATTGATGCCCATGATCACCCCTTCGACAAAGACGCGGTGTTCATAGGCGGCGATGATCTGGCCCAGCACCTCGGGCGTGAGTTTCGGATAGATCAGCGTGGTGGAGGGCCTATTGCCTGTAAAGACCCGATGGCGCGCCTGCCGCTCCAGCTCCGCGCCGTCAAACTGATCCGCCAGCATGGCGCGCGCCTGTTCCAGTGTGCGCCCCTGCATCAGCGCCTGGGATTGGGCCAGGCAATTGGCGACAAGCAGATCGTGGTGATGGGCCAGATCCGGCTCATGGCCCTCGGCCGCCACCATGAACTCACAGGGGATCACTTGCCGGCCTTGATGGATCAGCTGGTAAAACGCGTGTTGCCCGTTGGTTCCGGGCGCGCCCCAAACCACGGGGCCTGCGGGCTGCGCCAGGTCTTCACCGCCCATGGTGACGTCTTTGCCATTGCTCTCCATCTCCAGCTGCTGAAGATAGGCGGGCAGCTGCGCCAAACGCTGATCATAGGGCAGCACCGCGCGGGTCGGGTAGCCACAGATCTGATGATGCCAGATCCCTTGCAGGGCCAGCATTACCGGCAGGTTTTCGGCCCAATCGGCGGCGCGGAAATGCCGGTCCATCGCCTGTGCGCCGCGCAGGAAGCTTGAGAACGCCTCTTTCCCGATGGCCATCATCACCGGCAGGCCAATCGGCCCCCAGACCGAATAGCGCCCGCCGACCCAGTCGGCGAAGCCAAAGACCTGATCCTCGGGGATGCCGAAGGCGGCGGTCTTGTCTTGTGCGGTCGACACGGCGGCGAACTGGCGCGCGGGATCGCCGCCGCCGTCGATCATCCAGGCCCGCGCGGTGCGGGCATTGGTCATCGTCTCGATCGTGGTAAAGGTCTTCGACGCGACGATGACCAGCGTGCGCGTGGCATCCAGCCCCCGCAGCGTATCGGCGATATGCGCGCCATCCACGTTCGACACGAAATGGCAGCGCGGCCCGTCGTGGTACGGGCGCAGCGCTTCGGTCACCATGGCCGGGCCCAGATCGGACCCGCCAATGCCGATATTGACCACATCGGTGATCGACCCGCCCGCGCCCTGATGCGCGCCACTGCGAACGGCATCGGTGAATTCGCCCATGGCCCGCAGCGTGGCCAGCACATCGGGCATCACGTCCTGCCCGTCCACCAATACCGCATCGCCATCCAGATTGCGCAGCGCCGTATGCAGCACCGCGCGCCCTTCTGTTTCGTTGATGGGCTGGCCCGAAAACATCGCATCGCGCCGCCCCGCCAAATCCGCCGCGTCACACAGCGCGATCAGCGCCTTGCGCGCCGCAGGCGTGATCGTCGTTTTGGAGTAATCGAACAGCATGTCTCCCGTCCGGGCCGAAAACAGCTCCGCCCGGTTCGGGTCAGCCTCGAACAGCTCTGCCATGGTGACAGAGCCCGCCGCGTCCTTCAGCAGATGCAGTGTGTCGAACATCAACTAGGGCGCCCAATGCACTGTTGTTTCAGACAAAACCGCGTTTATAGGCGCCTCTTCCGGCGGCAGGGTCATGGCGCGCTCCAGCGCCTCGCGCTTGTCGTCCCCCATGATCAGCAGGTGTTTTGACATCGCCCCGTCCAGCACATGGGCGCTCAGGCTGACGCGCAGCTCGTCCTGCGTGGGCGGCTCCTGCGCCACCAGAACAGGCGCGTCCGGCGCAAGGGCCGCGCGCAGCCCAGGCGCACCGGGAAACAGCGAGGCCGTATGCATATCCGCCCCCATGCCCAACAGCAGAACCGAAATCGGCAATTCGGGCACCAGCGGCGCGGTCACTTCGGCCAGCACATCCTCGGGGTGATCCGCAGGCGCATAGAACGGCAGGAACCGCGCCTTGGCCGCGCGCCCCGTCAGCAGCCGTTCGCGGATCAGGCGTGTGTTGGACCGCGCATGATCCTCCGGTACCCAGCGTTCATCGGTCAGCATCACATGCACCCGGCTCCAATCCAGGTCCGAGGCACAAAGCACATCGAACACAGGCCCCGGAGAGCTGCCGCCCGGCACCGCGAAAGATACCGTATCGTGATGAAACAAGGCGTTTTCCAGATCCCCGGCCAGCTCGTTGGCCAGACTGATCGCCAGCATTTCACGATCTGCGTAATCCACGATCTTCATGGCTTGATCCCCCGCCATTCGCGCCCGTCCCGCCGCATCAGTTGATCGGCATCCAGCGGCCCCTTGGAATAGGCGTCATAGGGTTTGGGCACTTCCCCCCGCGCCTTCCAGCCCGCGATGATCGGATCGGTCCAGGCCCAGGCGGCCTCGACCTCGTCGCCGCGCATGAACAGCGTCTGATTGCCCCGGATCACATCCATGATCAGCCGCTCATAGGCATCGGGCGGATCTTCGCCCTCGGGCCCCAAAGCCTCGGCAAAAGACATATCCAGCGGCACATCGACCAGCCGCATCCCGCCCGGTCCCGGTTCCTTGATCGTCACATGCATGGTGATGCCCTCATTGGGCTGCAGCCGGATCGACAGGATATTGGCGGCCCCACCCGCATCCGTGCCAAAGATCGAATGCGGCGCATCCTTGAACACCACGTTTATGACCGAAGACCGCGCCACCAGCTTCTTGCCGGTGCGCAGATAAAATGGCGTCCCCGACCAGCGCCAGTTCGAGATATGCGCCTTCAACGCCACATAGCTTTCCGTGGTCGACCGGGGATGGCCCACCTCTTCACGATATCCCGGTTCATCGCCCGTGCCATCGAACTGACCGCGCACGATATGGTGCGGCTCTACCGGGTCCAGTGCACGGATCACCTTCAGCTTTTCGTCCCGCACCGAATCCGGCTCGAACCGCGCGGGCGGCTCCATCGCGATCAGGCACAAAAGCTGCATCAGGTGGTTTTGCATCATGTCCCGCATCGCGCCCGCGCGGTCGTAATATTCCCCCCGCGACCCGATACTGACCGTTTCGGCCACCGTGATCTGGATGTGATCGACATATTGCGCATTCCACAGCGGCTCGAACAGCATATTTCCAAAGCGCACCGCCATCAGGTTCTGCACGGTTTCCTTGCCCAGATAATGGTCGATCCGGTAAATTTGCCGTTCGTGGAAATGCTGCGCCAGTGTGGCATTCAAAGCCTGCGCGCTCTCCAGATCATGGCCAAAGGGTTTTTCCACCACGATCCGCGTCTGATCATTGACCAGCCCGTGGGTCCGGATGCGCCCCGCGATATCGCCGAAAAGCGCCGGGCCCACCGACAAATAGAACGCGCGCGTGCGGTCTTCCTTGATCAGGTGGGTCAGCTCGGACCAGCCGTCCTCGCCCGACGCATCCAGTTTCACATAGTCGACCATCTGCAAGAACCGCTCCAGCGTGCCGTCCTCGCAGGCGCGCCCCCCGCTGAATTCACGGATCGCACCGGCCACCATGTCGCAAAACCCGTCGCGATCCAGCTCGGACCGGGCCGCGCCGATGATCCGGCTGCCCTCGGGCACCTGCCCCGAACAATACCGGCGAAACAGCGCCGGGATGATCTTGCGCCGCGCCAGATCACCTGTGCCGCCAAAGACGACCAGATCAAAGGGATCAACCGGAATAACGCGCGACACCATGGCGAATAGGCCTCCTGTTCGGGGCCAGCCTAACAGGCTGGTTGCGCTTCACAACTGTGTCAAACCCGCGATCACGGGTTTTCGCCGCAGCCCGCCTCTGATTTAAGCCTTGGATATCCAAGACGCACGAGACTGACATCCCCATGAAAGACACCGGCCGCGCCAATATCGGCAAGTTCAAAGACCCCCTTGTCACCGCAGACGGCCAGGACCGCGCCCGTGTCAGCCTGACGAACCCGCAGACGCTGTGGTTCAACACCGGGACGCTCTGCAACATCGAATGTGTCAACTGTTACATCGAATCGAGCCCCACCAATGACGCGCTGGTCTATCTGACCGAGGCAGAGGTGACGGATTACCTAGACCAGTTGGAAGAGCGCCGATGGGGCGTACGCGAGATCGGTTTCACCGGCGGGGAGCCGTTCCTGAACCCGCAGATGATCGGCATGGCCCGCGCCTGCCTGGCGCGCGGATACGAGGTGCTGATCCTGACCAACGCCATGCGCCCCATGATGCGCAAATCCATGCGCGCGGGGCTTTTGGAGTTGCGGGACGCCTATGGCGACAAGCTGACGCTGCGCATTTCGGTCGATCATTATGCCGCGGCCCATCACGACGCGGAACGCGGCGTGGGCAGCTTCGACAAGACGCTTGAGGGCATGAAATGGCTGCGCGATCACGGCTTCCGCATGGCCGTCGCAGGGCGCTCCATGTGGGAGGAGACCGAGGCACAGACGCGCGACGGATTCGCAGCACTCTACGCCAGACATGACTTCAAGATCGACGCCTATAACCCTGCAGAAACAGTGATTTTCCCGGAAATGGACGAAAGCGTCGAAGTGCCGGAAATCACCACCGCCTGCTGGGGCATCCTGAACAAATCGCCCGATGCGGTGATGTGTTCGTCCTCTCGCATGGTGGTCAAGCGCAAGGGCGCCCAAAAGCCGGCCGTTCTGGCCTGCACGCTTCTGCCCTATGACCCCCAATTCGAATTGGGGGAAACCCTGGAACAGGCCGAGCGCGACGTGATGTTGAACCACCCCCATTGCGCGAAATTCTGCGTTCTGGGTGGGGCGAGCTGTTCAGCGTGAGCCAAGCCCGTTCGAACGGGCTTGATCACGCGATTTCGAAATCGCGTCCAAGCGTCTTCGAAGACGCTTGCGCCCCGCTCAGTTCAGATGGAATTCCCCGGTGACATTCCGCCACTCACCCGGGCTGATCATCTTGCGATGGGTGAAGCGCACCGAATGCAGCGGACCTTCGATCTCGTCCTGCCAGAATTCGATGAATTTAAACAGTTTCGGATGATCCGGCGCCAGATCATAATCCTGCCAGATAAAGGTGTTCAGCACATGGGTGTAATCCGGCATGTGATAGAACATCTCCGCCGTGGTCAGCCCATAGCCTTTCAGCATCATTTCCGTCTCTGTCATCTTGTCATGTGACCTCGTTTTTTCTGCGCCCTCAGGTCCATGATTCCACAAAAAACGAAGTTTTCAACAAAAACAGTATGTTAGCAGAACACCCCCTTGGCTGCCAAAGGAAGTCATGACTTATCATTGCACCCCATATGCGGGTTCTGATAAGGTGTGCACACAACATATAGACCCCGCTGAAAGATTGGGCACGACAGTTGAGCGACACGCCGGAAACCCCTGAAAACGAAGAAGAAACCCCGCCAGAGCGCCCTGCGTATGACGGCCCCACCATCTCTATCGAACAGGAGATGCGGACCTCCTACCTGGATTACGCCATGTCGGTCATCGTCTCCCGCGCGATCCCGGATCTGCGCGACGGGCTCAAGCCGGTGCACCGCCGGATCCTCTATGCCATGCATGAGACCGGCAATACCCACGACAAATCCTACCGCAAATCGGCCCGCCCCGTGGGCGACGTCATGGGTAAATACCACCCCCATGGCGACAGCGCGATCTATGACGCGCTGGTGCGGATGGCGCAGGATTTCTCCATGTCGCTGCCGCTTCTGGATGGTCAGGGCAATTTCGGCTCGATGGACGGCGATAACCCGGCGGCCATGCGTTATACCGAAGTGCGCATGGACAAACCCGCCGCCTTCGTGCTGGCCGATATCGACAAGGATACGGTAGATTTCCAGGACAATTACGACGGCAAGGACCGCGAACCCACCGTCCTGCCCGCACGTTTCCCCAACATGCTGGTCAACGGTGCAGGCGGCATCGCCGTCGGCATGGCCACCAACATCCCGCCCCATAATCTGGGCGAGATCGTGGATGCCACGCTGGCCCTGATCGAAGACCCGGATCTCAGCTCCGAACAACTGATCGAATATGTTCCCGGCCCGGATTTCCCCACCGGCGGCATCATGCTGGGCCGGTCTGGCGCGCGCAAAGCCTATCTCGAAGGGCGCGGCAGCGTCATCATCCGCGCCAAGACCCGCATCGAAGAGGTCCGCAAAGACCGTTACGCCATCATCCTGGATGAGATCCCCTATCAAGTGAACAAGGCCTCCATGATCGAAAAGATCGCGGAAGCGGTGCGTGAAAAGCGGATCGAAGGCATCTCGAATGTGGAGGATCAGTCCGACCGCGACGGTGTGCGCGTGGTGGTCGAACTCAAACGCGACGCCACAGCGGAGGTGGTGCTGAACCAGCTTTTCCGCTTCACCCCGATGCAAACCTCCTTCGGCTGCAACATGCTGGCCCTGAATGGCGGCCGCCCCGAACAGCTGACCCTGCGCGGCTTCCTGACCGCCTTCATCGACTTCCGCGAAGATGTCGTCGCCCGCCGCACCGCGTTCGAGCTGCGCAAGGCGCGCGAACGCTCGCATATTCTCTGTGGTCTGGCCGTGGCCGTATCGAACGTGGACGAGGTCGTCGCCACCATCCGCGCGTCTGCCGACGCAGCGGAAGCGCGCGAGAAACTGATGACCCGCCGCTGGCCTGCGGAAAGCATCATCGAATACCTCAAGCTGATCGACGATCCGCTGCATCCGGTGAACGACGACGGCACCTACAACCTGTCGGAAACCCAGGCCCGCGCGATCCTGGATCTGCGCCTGCAACGCCTGACCCAGATCGGTGTGAAAGAAGTCACCGACGAGCTGGAAGAGCTGGCCGGCAAGATCAAGGAATACCTGGAAATCCTCGGCTCCCGCGACCGCATCATGGGCATCATCGCCGATGAACTGCGCGAGGTGAAAGACCAATTCGCCGTCCCCCGCCGCACCGAGATTGTCGACTGGTCCGGCGACATGGAAGACGAGGACCTGATCGAACGCGAAGACATGGTCGTGACCGTCACCTCGGGCGGCTATATCAAACGCACAGCGCTGTCGGATTTCCGCGCCCAGAAACGCGGCGGCAAGGGTTTGTCGGGAATGCAAACCAAGGAAGAGGACGTCGTCACCACCCTCTTCGTGGCCAACACCCATACCCAGCTTCTGTTCTTCACGACCGATGGCATGGTCTACAAGCTGAAAACCTGGCGCCTGCCGCTGGGAGGGCGCACGTCGAAAGGCAAGGCCATCGTCAACATCCTGCCGATCCCGCAGGGCGTCTCGATCGCCGCCATCATGCCTGTCGACCGGGATGAAGACGAATGGGACGATCTGCAGATCGTCTTCGCCACCACCGCGGGCGATGTGCGCCGCAACGCGCTGTCGGATTTCACCAATGTCAAATCCAACGGCAAGATCGCGATGAAACTGCCCGAAGGCGTTCAGATGGTGAACGCGCGCATCTGTACCGAGGATGACGACGTCATGCTCGTCACGAACTCGGGCCGCGCCATCCGTTTCCGCACCACCGATGTGCGCGTCTTCAAGGGCCGCGATTCCACCGGTGTGCGGGGCATCAAGCTTTCGGGCAGTGACCGCGTCGTGTCCATGTCCGTGATCCGCCATTTCGAAGCGGGTGCGGATGAGCGCGCGGCCTACCTGAAAATGCGCCGCGCCGTGGCCGGCGACACCGAAGTGCCGGAAGAGGCCGAAGAAGGCGACGCCATGGCAACGATCAGCCAGGAGCGTTATGCCGAAATGTCAGCCGCCGAAAACCTGATCCTGACGATCACGGCGCAAGGCTCGGGCAAGCTCAGTTCCTCCCACGACTATCCCGTGCGCGGACGGGGCGGCATGGGCGTGGCGGCGATGGACAAGGCCATGCGTGGCGGCGAACTCGTCGCCTCCTTCCCGGTTGAGATGGATGACCAGATCATGCTCGCCACCTCCAAGGGCCAGTCGATCCGCGTGCCGGTGGATGGGATCTCTTTCCGCTCCCGCAGCGCGGGCGGCGTGAAGGTGTTCAACACTGGCAAAGGCGAAGAGGTCGTCAGCGTCGCCTGGATCGCCGATCAGGGGGATGAAGAGGAAGCCGAGGGCTAATCGGGGGCGCTGCCCCCGCCCTTCGGGCTCCCCCGGGGTATATCTCGCCAGAAAGAAGCGGCAATGCGCGCTCTTGCTTCTTTCTGGCCCAAAATACCCCCGGAGCGCGAGGCAGAGCCTCGCAAAATCCCTCACTCCTCCGTTTGTGGAACGATCAGCGCCTCAAGCGCGGCTTTCACGTCATCGGGCCAGGGGATCGAGACGTGTTTGTCCAGATCCGACGCCGCCAGCACTTGCGTGGAATCCCAACGCTTTTCACCTTCGCAGCTGATCACATGGCGGATCGTGACCGACGACCGGCCCACCTTCAGCACCGTCACCTCGAATTCCAGCTCTTCGCCGAAAAACGAGGGCGAGGAGAAGTTCGACGAGATATGCACCGTCGGCGTGCCCCAGCGTTCTTCCCAGATGATCTTGTGCCAGGGCCAGCCCAGATGCAGCCAGAACTCCTCATTCACGCCGTTCAGGATATTGAGGTAGCTGGGGAAATAGGCGGTGCCCGAGATATCGCAATCGCCGAAATTCAGCATGCGTTTGGTGCGGAAGGGGATGTCCATGTCAGTCCTTCAAAGATCGTAAAGCTGAGTGAATTTGGCTTCGAGATAGTCCAGAAGCGGGCCCTCGGAGGGGGCCACGCCCGAGGCCTGCTCGATCACCTCGCGCGGCTCATACAGCCCGCCATGGCGTTGCAGGTTCACCCGCAGCCAGCCGGTGGCGTTTTCGGTGACGCCCTCTGACAGTTGCGCATCCAGATCGGGAAGGGCCGCGCGCAACGCCTGATAGAGACAGCCGGCATAGACATTGCCCAGCGAATATGTCGGGAAATACCCAAACAGCCCCACCGACCAATGCACATCCTGCAGACACCCGTTTGAAGGCTTGTCCACGGCATATCCGAAATCGGCGGCAAAACGGTCATTCCAGGCCGCTTCCAGATCCGCCACCTGCAGATCGCCTGCCATCAGCGCGCGTTCCAGATCGTAGCGCAGCATGATGTGTAGGTTGTATTGCACCTCATCAGCTTCGGTCCGGATATAGCCGTTCCTGACCCGGTTCACGGCGGCATAAAAGGCCTGCGCATCCGCAACACCGATATCGCCAAAAGTCTCGGTCACCTGATCAAAAAGATAGCTGGTGAAGGCCGCACCGCGCCCGATCTGGTTCTCATAGATCCGGCTTTGGCTTTCATGCACGCCCATCGACACGCCGCGCCCCAGCGCTGTCAGCTGATAGGCCGGATCGACGCCTTGTTCGTAAGCGGCATGCCCCACCTCGTGGATGGTGGAGTAGAAACAGTTGAACGGGTCATCTTCCGCCGTGCGCGTGGTGATGCGCACATCCGCGCCCGAACCTGAGCTGAACGGATGCACCGCCTTGTCCACGCGGCCCCGGCCCATGTCATAGCCGAAGGTTTTGGCCAGGTGCCGCGTCAGCTTCATCTGTTTGCCGGCAGGAAATGTGCCGCTCAGCCCCGCAGGCTCGGGCTTTTCCAGGATGGCCGCGCGCAGGGCCACAAGCCGCGGGCGCATCGCGTCAAAGATCTCGCTGATCTGAGCGGCGGCGGTGCCGGGCTCATAGTCCTGCAGCATGGCGTCATAGATATCGCCGCCATCGGCAAGAGCCGCGCCTTCTTCGCGTTTCAGCGCCACGACCTCGTCCAGAACCGGGGCGAAGGCGAACCAATCCTCATCCGCGCGCGCAGCGGCCCATTTGCCCTGCGCCTCGGATGTCAGTTGGGCAAGCTTCGTGGCGAGCGCCTCGGGCACCTTTCTGGCACGGTCATAAGACCGGCGGATTTCGCGCAGCTGCGCTTTTTCCACATCCGTTTCCGGTTCGGCCTTTTCCAGCCATTCGCCCACGCGGGGGTCGGACCGGCGGGCGTGCAAAACGGCCTCGATCGCGGCCATCTCCTCACCCCGCTGTTGGGCCGCGCCGCGGGGCATCATGGTTTCCTGATCCCAGCCCAGACGGCCCGCGATCTGGCCCAAAGCCTGGGTCTGGCGGTCGAACGCCATCAACTCGTCATATGCACGCATGTCAGGCTCCGCGAATGGAGGTTGCGATGGGATAGGCCGACAGATACCGCGCCCGCAGGATCGACACCCACAGAACCACGGCCAGCACCTGATGGGCGATGGCGATATGCCAGGGCGCGCCGTAAAGCACGGTGACAATGCCCAGCACCACCTGAAGGGCCAGCACCGACATCACCAGGTTGAAGGCAAAGCGCGTATTCACATGGGCCGATTTGCGCCCCCTGAGCCAGACGATGATACCAAAGACCAGCAGAAGATAGCCCGTCACCCGATGGATGAACTGCACCAGACCGGGGCTTTCGAAGAAATTCCGCCAGGCGGGTTCCAGCACAAAGGCGCTGGCGGGAAACCACTGCCCGCCCATCAGCGGCCAATCGGTATAGGACCGCCCCGCATCGATACCCGCCACCAGCGCACCGATCAGGATCTGCAGGAAGGCGAAATGCATGAGCCCCGTGGCCAGTGAGAACTGCTTGGCTTCCTTGGCGCGGCGGGCCTGCATCAGATCACGCTCCTCCCGGCCCAGCAGGAAGGTGTACCAGGCGATGAAGCCCAGGATCACGAAGGCCAGCCCCAGATGCGTGGCAAGCCGGTAGGAGGCCACATCGACCATCCCTTCGCCTTGCGTCACGCCAGAGGCCACCATCCACCAGCCGATCGCGCCCTGCAGACCGCCCAGCACGCCGATAAAGACCAGACGCCCGCCCCAGCCCGTGGGGATCTGGCGACGGATCGCGAACCACAACAGGCCCAAAGCCCAGACAAGGCCGATCACGCGGCCCAGTTGCCGGTGACCCCATTCCCACCAATAGATGAATTTGAAATCCTCAAGCGTCATCCACTGGTTCTGGATGCGCCATTCGTCGATCTGCTGGTAAAGCGCAAATTCGCGCGCCCAATCCTCGGGCGTCAGCGGCGGGATCGCGCCGGTCAGGGGCCGCCATTCGGTGATGGACAGCCCCGAATCCGTCAGGCGCGTCAGACCGCCCACCGCGATCATCACCGCGACCAAAGCAAAAAGAAGCATCAGCCAGACCCGGATCGCGCCCCGTGCGCCGCGCTTGCCTGCGTCGATCAGGCCGGGCTGGGCTGCGGGTTTCGGCGTTTGCTCGGACACCTCTTCAAAAATGCTGCGCTTGCCGCTCATGGGCTCTGCACCCTCTGCCGTTTTTGTTCACGGCGGAACCTATGTCTGATGGGGGCGATCGTCCAGCGCATAAGCCTGCGGCATTGCCCCGCGCAGAGCATTCTCTGGCAGGGTGTCCATGTGATAAAGGGGGGATGGCGTCAGGAGGCAGGCCTGCCTGAAAAGATGACGGTCTGCCCGGACGGTTTGAAAGACCGGCCCGAACATGAAAAGCGCAAAAGGAACCATCGTCCTGATCGCACTGCTGGGTGCCAATCCGACAGCAAGTGTTGCAACGCCGGGAAAGCTAGCGCGGAAAGGTAAGCAAAGCCTGAGGGTTGCGTACGGTGGGCCTAGTCCCCCCGTTCCTTCCAGCGCACCATCTGGCGCATCATGCCGTGCAGCATCTGCACATCGGCGCGCGTCAGCGGCATCCGGGCCCAGAGGTTGCGCATGTTGCGTTTCATGCCCTCGGCCTTGGCTTCGGGAAAGAAGAACCCGGCCTCTTCCAGCCGTTCCTCGTAATGATCGCCCAGCCGGTCCTTGTCTTCGCCCGTGGCCCAGTCGGACCCCGCCAGCTCCATCACCTCATGCACGACCTCGGTGGTCTGACGCCGCCATTCATAGCCCGTCAAGAGCACGCATTGCGCGAGGTTCAGCGACGGGAAATCCGGGTTCACCGGCACGGTGATGATCGCATTGGCCCGCGCGATGTCGTCGTTCTCCAGGCCAGCGCGTTCCGGGCCAAACAGAACGCCGACCTTTTCGCCCGCAGCGATCTTTTCGGCGGCCAGTTTCATCGCGCCTTCGGGGCTGAAGACCGGCTTGGTCATGTCCCGCTGCCGCGCGGTGGTGGCAAAGACATAAGTGCAATCGTGAATGGCCTCGGCCGTGCTGTCGAAAAGTTGCGCCTCATCCAGCAAACGGCCCGCGCCACTGGCCATGGCCACGGCCTTCTGATTGGGCCAGCCATCGCGCGGCGAGGTGACCCGCATGCGGTCCAGCCCGAAATTCCACATCGCACGGGCCGCCGCCCCGATATTCTCGCCCATCTGGGGGCGGATCAGGATCATCACGGGCTGAGGGCCGGGTGTGGGCATGCGCGCCTCCTTCTGTGGCAGGTTGCGCGCGGGTCTAAGCGGCGCGCGGCCCAAGCGCAAGAGCACAGCCAGGGGCATTTTCATTGCGCGGGCAATGGTCTATGAGCAAGACGAAAGACAAAAGGACGGCACGCGATGGACACGCCCGAGCAGCCACAGATTTACCTGATCACCCCCCAGGAGTTTGAGCTGAGCAGCTTTTCCGACCAGCTTGCCCGCGTTCTGGATGCGCATGAGATCGCCTGCATCCGGCTGGACCTTGCCACCCGCGACGAAGACCGGATCGCGCGCGCGGCGGATGTTTGCCGCCAGGTGGCCCACGCGCGCGACGTGGCGCTGGTGATCACCGATCACGTGGTGCTGGCCGAAAGGCTCGGGCTGGACGGTGTGCATCTGAGCGATGGCGCAAAGCCCGTGCGCGCCGCGCGCAAGGCGCTTGGGCCCGATGCGATCGTGGGCAGTTTCTGCGGCACCTCACGCCATGACGGGATGACCGCCGGCGAAGCGGGCGCCGATTACGTAAGCTTCGGACCGGTGGGCCAAAGCGCCCTGGGCGATGGCAGCGTGGCCGAGCCGGAGCTGTTCGAATGGTGGACCGAGATGATTGAGCTGCCGGTTGTGGCCGAAGGCGCGCTGGATATCGCGCTGGTGGAGCGGCTGGCCGCATGCACCGATTTCTTCGGCATCGGCGATGAGATCTGGTGCGACGCAGACCCCGCCGGAGAGTTGGGGCGCTTGCTGGCCCCTCTGGGCTGACCGGAACCTTGGAAAGGTTCCGGACCGTTTTCTTTCCAAGAAAACGGCCCCTACAGGAACACACGCTCCACGAACCAATAGGCCCCGACACAGGCAATCACCACCGATGCGGGCATGGCGATGCGCGCGCGGTACCAGTCTTTCTGGCCAAACCAGTATCCGACCGCCAGGAACGCCAGCGCGATCACCGTCAGCTGGCCCAGTTCGACCCCAACGTTAAAACCGATCAGCGCAGGCACGAATTGCCCCGCGGGCAGACCGAATTCCCCCAGCACGCTGGCAAAGCCCAGCCCGTGCAGCAGGCCAAAGCCAAAGATCACCACCGGCCGCCACGGGTTCAGGCCCCTGGCAAACAGGTTCTCCACCGCGACATAGACGATGGAGGCGGCAATCAGCGGCTCCACAACCAACCCGGGCACGTTCACGATCCCCAGCGCCCCCAGCGCCAGCGTGACCGTGTGGGCCAGGGTAAAGGCGCTGACCTGCCAGATCAGGGGCCTCAGCCGGGTGCTGAGAAAGAACAATCCCAAAACGAACAGGATATGATCCAGCCCCTTGGGCAGGATATGGTCGAACCCCACGGGGATGTAATCGACGAATGTTTGCCAACCTCCCCGCGCCCCGCCGCCCGACAGCGGGATCGCGTCCGAGCTTTGGCCGCCTTCCAGGTATCCCGTAAACGGTTCTTCCACCCCCATCTGGCGCAGCACCATGTCGCCGGCGCCGTCGGGCCAGGTAAAGACCATCACCCGCGCGCCATCCGGCAGATCGCCACTCAGCCGCAGGAAGGACGGGCGCGGCAGATCGACATTGCCCACGGGATCGACCGTCACGCCATCCAGTTGCAGCGTGACCGGCCCATTGGCGTCCATCCCGATCCGGGGCAGCCAGCTTTCCATGAAGGCGCGCAGGCGCGGCTCAAGCGCCTCGGGCTCCAGCGCGCGCAGGTCGTCATACACATCGGACTGGTCACTGTCATTGGTGTCTGCCATGCCGTCAAGGTCGATGCCCGCCACGAAGGCCTCGGCATTCAGGCGCAGTTCCATCTCGATCCGGCCATCCTGAACGCGGAAATCGCCGATGGTGGGCGTGACCTCATGGGCCAGCGCGATCGAGGCGCAAAAAACCATCCAGAGGCTTGACACCACCGCCACAAAGCGCAGCTTTTCCCGCATGATCCGTTTCAGCATTTTCCGTCCCCGTATCCTTGCCGCGCTTGCCGTCGCACTGGCGCCACCGCCCGTTCTTGCCCATGAATTCTGGATCGCACCAGACAGATATCAACTGTCAGCCAATGAAAATCTGGTGGCGCAGTTCAAGAATGGCGAAAACTTCACCGGGATCAACCTGGGCTTTTTCGACCGCCGGTCAAAGCGGTTCGACATGGTTCTGGGCGACCGGGTCGAGGCGCTGTCGCCCCGGATGGGCAATATCCCGGTGCTGGACATGCCGGTGCCGGGTGACGGGCTTTTGGTGATTGCGCATGAAACCGCACCCTCCTCGATCACCTACAAGGAATGGGAGAAATTCCAGGCCTTCGCCGATCACAAGGATTTTCCCGACATCCGCGCCCGCCACATGGCCCGCGACCTGCCCGAGACCGGGTTTTCCGAACGCTATACCCGCCATGCCAAGGCGCTGGTGGGCGTGGGCAAGGCGGAAGGATCCGACCGCGTGCTGGGGCTTGAGACGGAATTCGTGGCGCTGGCCAACCCCTATACCGATGCGCTGGCGGGCGGGTTTCCGGTTCAGCTGTTCTATCAGGGCGAACCGCGCGGCGATGCGCAGGTCGAAATCTTTGAGCGTGCGCCCGATGGCACCGTCACCGTCAGCCTGACGCGCACCGATGCGGCGGGCCGGGCCCGGATCGCCGTGAAACCGGGGCATGAATACCTGCTGGATGCCGTGGTCCTGCGCGAGGCCCCGGAAGACGCGGATGACGTGTGGGAAACGCTTTGGGCCGCGCTGACATTCCGCATGCCTTGATCTTGCGCGCGCGCGCCATTGCGGCCAATAACGGGCCATGACGCAATCGCCTCCCATTCTGTGTATCGGATCGGTCCTGTGGGACATCATCGGCCGGGCCGCCAGCCATATGCGGCAGGGATCGGACGTGCCGGGGCGGATCACCCGCCTGCCGGGCGGTGTGGCCATGAATATCGCGATGACGCTGGCGCGTTTCGGGATGCGCCCCACCCTTCTGACCGCCATCGGCCAGGACGAGGAAGGGGCCGAACTGGTCGCAGCCTGCGCGCGTCTGGGGATGGATGTGGACCATGTCTATCGCTCGGACGATCTGCCGACCGATCGCTATATGGCGGTCGAAGGCGCGAACGGGCTGATCGCGGCGATTGCCGACGCGCATTCGCTGGAAGCCGCCGGGGCCAAGATCCTGCGCGCGCTGCATCATGGGCCTTTGGGCACCGCCAATGCGCCCTTTGAGGGTTTCGTCGCGCTCGACGGCAACCTGACCCTGACGCTTCTGGAAGAGATCGCGCAGGATCCCGCCTTTGCGCTTGCCGATCTGCGGGTGGCCCCGGCCTCCCCCGGCAAGGCCGAGCGGCTTTTGCCCTTCGTGAACCACGCGCGCGGCACGCTTTACGTGAACCTGGAAGAGGCCGGGATCCTCTGCCAGAGGGAATTTTCGAGTTCGGCCGAGGCCGCGCAGGGCCTTCTGGATCGCGGCGCGCGGCGGGTGCTGGTCACCGATGGCGGCAAATCCGCCAGTGAAGGCAGCGCCGGGGCCGCGCTGATCACCCGGACCCCGCCCGAAGTGCTGGTCACCCGTGTCACCGGCGCGGGCGACACGTTCATGGCCGCCCATATCGCGGCTGAAGCCCGTGGCGCGGATCGCGACGCGGCGCTGTCCCAGGCCCTGCACGCCGCGGCCACCTATGTCTCAGGAGAAACACCGCTGTGATCCCCATGACCTTTTCGGCAGAGGTTGAGGCTGCCCGCGCCAATGCCACCCCCATCGTCGCGCTGGAAAGCACGATCATCACCCATGGCATGCCCTATCCCCAAAACGTGGAGGTCGCCCGGCAGGTGGAGGCCGATATCCGCGCCGAAGGGGCCACGCCCGCCACAATCGCGGTGATCGGCGGCCATCTGCATATCGGGCTCAGCGACGGGCAGCTTGACGCGCTGGGGCAATCGAAGGGCGTCGCCAAGTTAAGCCGTGCCGATATGGCCGCCTGCATGGCCACGGGCGGCACCGGGGCGACAACCGTGGCCGCCACCATGATCGCCGCACATGCGGCAGGCATCGCCGTTTTCGCCACCGGCGGGATCGGCGGCGTGCATCAGGGGGCCGAGAGCAGCTTTGACATCTCGGCCGATCTGCAGGAACTGGCGCAAACCCCGGTCACCGTGGTAGCCGCAGGGGCCAAGGCCATTCTTGATCTGCCCAAAACGCTTGAGGTGCTGGAAACCCTGGGCGTGCCGGTCATCGCCGTGGGTCAGGATGAGTTTCCCGCCTTCTGGTCGCGCCGCTCGGGCCTGCCCGCGCCGTTGCGCATGGATGATCCGCAGCAGATCGCCGATGCCCACCGGATGCGCGCCGCCCTGGGCCTGCCCGGCGGGCAGCTTGTGGCCAATCCGATCCCTGAAGCCGATGAGATTTCCGCCGCCACCCTGGCCCCGATCATCGCCAAGGCGCAGGCGGATGCGGATCGCCACGGGATCACCGGCAAGGCGGTCACGCCCTATCTGCTGCAGCGGATTTTCGAGCTGACCGAAGGCCGGTCGCTGACCGCCAATATCGCGCTGGTACGCCACAACGCATGGCTGGCTGCGCGAATTGCCCAAGCCTTGGGCAAAAGCTGAGATTCCATGCAGCCTGCGACGCAAGCGCCATTGTAGCCGCCTGAATAAATCCCTAGGTTCCAGATCGAAGTGCTTCTGGATGCCTGATGACCACCCCATTTGACGAAAACGACCCCCCGCGCCGCACCGGATTGTTCGGCGGTTTGCGTGCCTCTTTCCTGACCGGTCTTATCGTGATTGCCCCGATCGGCCTGACGATCTGGCTGATCTGGACGGTCGTGGGCTGGATCGACGGGTTTGTGCTGCCGCTGGTGCCCTATCACCTGCGGCCCGAGCAATATATCGGCATCAACCTGCGCGGCGTGGGCGTGATCATCTTCCTGATCTTCACGATCATCGTCGGCTGGGTGGCCAAGGGCCTTCTGGGCCGATCGCTGATCCGCTGGGCGGAAAGCCTGGTGGAACGCACACCGGTGGTGCGGTCGATCTATTCCGGGATCAAGCAAATCGCCGAGACGGTCTTCGCCCAATCCGAACGGTCGTTTGAGAAAGCCTGCCTGATCGAATATCCCCGCCGGGGCATCTGGGCGATTGGCTTTATCTCGACCGATACCAAGGGCGAGGTGGCCGCGCGCACAGGGGTCGACAGTGGCATGGTGTCGGTCTTTGTGCCCACCACGCCCAACCCGACTTCGGGCTTTCTGCTGTTCTTTCCCAAGGATGACGTGATCGAGCTGGACATGTCGATCGAGGAAGCCGCCAAGCTGGTGATCTCGGCCGGGCTGGTTTACCCCAACGGGAAAGAGCCGGTGCAGATCACCGGAAAATAACGCGCTGCAAGTGGTTTACAGCGCGTTCTTCATTCAGTCGCGCGCCTGAAAGGCCGCCACATCCGGCAGATAGATCCGGGGCGATTTCTGGATAACCGCCGTCACTGACTGTGCGCCGCGCTGCGTGTGGCGGTGCAGATACATGAAGCGCGCATAGCGCACCAGCAAGGGCGTGCTCCAGCCCGCGTCGATGCAGACACGGTCGGTCCAGATGCTGCCCTCGCCATGGGGCATCACATCCAGAGTGTGTTTCCAGGATTTGACCTTTTCGCTGTGTTCACTGGACTGCATGCGGCGCATGGTCTTGCACAGCGTGTCGATGCGGATGGCATAGTCTTTCGTTTCCAGAAGGCCGAAGACCTTCACATTGGTGCGATAGGTGCGCCCCTGCACCATGGGCAAGGCCGGCAGACCTTCATAACTCGAGATCTTGCGCGTCACCTCGATCATATCGGCAAAAGAGCTTGCCTTTTCGAACATCGCGTCCGCGTCTTCCGCATACTGTGCTGTGACCAGCAATTCCGTTGCCATTCCCGACATCCCTTTTTCCGTACCGAAAGGCTGCCGACGGATCCGCAGGCCAAACTGGTAATTGCCCCGATCACTGGGGTAGGTTCGGAAACGGGCGGAAAGATGACAAATGCGTGAATATTTACCGGAATCGCACCGACCTGCGCGCGACGATTATCATCGCGCGTCAGGGGGTTATTCGGATTTGTGAAACAATCTGACAAATCGGGCAGCGCTGTTGCGCCACCCGAAACAATCAGCCCTGCGCGATGGCGTTCAGAAGGATCGGCCCGCCGGGGCGCATGGTAAAGGTCAGGTTCAGCCCGGGCATGGGCGCGTCTGACATGGTAAAGACCACCCTGCGCAGGACCGACGCCAGAAGCACCATGATCTCGGCCTCGGCATATTGGGCGCCGATGCAGATGCGCGGCCCGTCACCGAAGGGGATATATTGCCCGCGCGGATAGGTCTGGTTCAGGAAGCGGTCCAGGCGATAGGCCTGCGCATCCTCCCACAGCTTTTCATTGCGATGCAGCGAATAGACCGGGAACATGATCACGTCGCCCTTCTTGAAGGTGACATCCTTGATCGTGGTTTCCTCGGTCGCGTCGCGCGCGAACAGCGCGCCCGCCGGATACAGCCGCAGCGTTTCCTTCACATGAGCCTGCAACAGCGGCATTTTCGGCAGATCTTCATAAGCAATGGGCCCTGACGGGCAGGCTTTCAGCACCTCCTGCCGGATCGCGGCTTGCGCGTCGGGATGCATAGCCAGCAGGTAAAGCCCCCAGGCGATCGTATTGGCCGAGGTCTCATACCCCGCCGCCACGAAGGTCAGCAGGTTATCGACGGTGGTGTCGATATCCTCGCGGTCGCTTTCCAGCGCCTCGATCAGCAGGTCGAGGAAATCTTCAGCCACCTCCCGGCGCTTGGCCTGGCGGGTTTCGATCACATCCCGCGCCAGTTTGCGCAGGGCGCGGATCGGTTCCTTGCTTTTCAGCCATTTCTTCCGGGGCACCCATTTCGGCAGCCCCATCAGATCGAACAGCGACATATAGCTGATGTAATCGGTAAAGCTGCGCATGGCGTTGCGCACTTCCTGTTTCGACACCGCCTCATTGCCGGAAAACATGACCCGGCTGATATTGGTCAGCGTCGCCTCCTGCGCGGCATCGGCCACATCGACCTTGCCGCCTGCATTGGCGAAGAACGTGCCCAGTTCCTCGCCCGTCTGGGCGAAATGGGCGGTCAGCACCGGCAGGTTGCGCGCGGCAAAAAGCGGGGCATAGCGATGGCGCTGGTCTTTCCATTTCTGCCCTTCGGACAGGATCATGCCATTACCCACCGCAGGGCCGATCACGTTATGGGTGAATTGCGATTTGGGAAAGCGCCGCCCGACACCGGCCAGAAGATCGGTGACCATCTCCGGGTCGCAGACATAATGCATATTCGCAGGCCCCTTCAGATAGGTCTGCGTGCGTGTCGCATCGGGGATCACGGAAAAGATGTTCTTCCCGGCCTTTTTCGCGAAATCGACCAGCCCCACATCTTCGGTGGCCAGATCGGCCTGAACCAAAGGTCCGGGGTCTGTTGCGGGACGGAGTTCTTGAGCCAATTCTGCTGCCATGGTGCCTGCCTATGTTCCCTTGGGCCTGCCCGCGTCATTTAATGCGCGGTTCTTGTTCACAGGCCTGTTCACGTGCTCTTTGTGCGACAGCTTTCACGGAAAGGCCGCATTTGTCCAGCTTTCGTTAACCATTTGCGGTTGAGCCGGGGCCGCCACGTGACATCCAGACGCGAAACCGCCCGCGCACCGGGATGCGCGGGCGGTTGGCAATACCGACGGAATGCAGGCCCTAGCCCACCGCGCGGTTGGGCGAGTCGTTGCGGCGGCGGGTCAGTTCTTCGGCCACAAGGAAGGCCAGCTCCAGCGATTGGCTGGCATTCAGACGCGGATCGCAGGCGGTGTGATACCGGTCGGACAGATCCTCGTCGCTGACCGCGTGGATGCCGCCGGTGCATTCGGTCACGTCCTGGCCCGTCATTTCGAAATGGACGCCGCCGGGAATGGTGCCTTCGGCGCTGTGGACCTCGAAGAACTCGCGCACTTCACGCAGGACGGATTCGAACGGCCGCGTCTTGTACCCGGTCGAGGATTTGATCGTGTTGCCATGCATCGCATCGCAGGTCCAAAGCACATTGGCCCCTTCCTCCTGCACGGTCTTGATCAGGCGCGGCAGGTGATCGCCCACCGAACCGGCCCCGAAACGGGCAATCAGCGTCAGCCGACCCGCTTCGTTCTGCGGGTTCAGCTTGGCCATCAGCAGCTTCAGGTCTTCGCTGGTCATCGAGGGCCCGCATTTCAGGCCAATCGGGTTCAGCACGCCACGGGCAAATTCCACATGGGCCCCGTCAGGCTGACGGGTGCGGTCGCCGATCCAGATCATGTGACCCGAGCCCGCCAGCCAGTTGCCAGACGTGGAGTCAAGCCGTGTCAGCGCCTCTTCATATTCCAGCAGCAGGCTTTCATGGCTGGTATAGAATTCGACGGTCGAAAACTCATGGGTCGTGTCGGCGGTGATGCCGGCGGCGGCCATGAAGTCGATGGTGTCCTGAATGCGGCTGGCAATCTCGTGATAGCGTTCGGTCTTTTCGCTGTCGGTATAACCCAACGTCCAGGAATGCACCCGGCTCATATCGGCAAAACCGCCCGTGGAGAACGCGCGCAGCAGGTTCAGCGTGGCCGCGGCCTGGGTATAGGCCTGAAGCATCTTGCGCGGGTCGGGAATGCGCGCCTCGGGCGTGAAAGCCAATTCGTTGATGATATCGCCGCGATAGCTGGGCAGTTCCACGCCATTCACGGTCTCGGTCGGCGCGCTGCGCGGCTTGGCGAATTGGCCCGCCATGCGGCCCACCTTGATCACCGGCACCTTGGCGCCATAGGTCAGCACCATCGCCATCTGCAGCATCACCTTGAAGGTGTCGCGAATGGCGTCCGCGCTGAACTGCTCAAAGCTTTCCGCGCAATCGCCGCCCTGCAGCAGAAACGCCTCCCCCCGCGAGGCTTCGCCCAGCTGCGACTTCAGCCGCCGCGCTTCGCCTGCAAAGACGAGCGGCGGATATTTGGACAGCTGACCTTCCACCTCGGCAAGAAGCGCCGCGTCGGTATAGTCAGGCATCTGCACCCGGGGCTTTTTGCGCCAATCGGATTTTTGCCACTCGCTCATCGGTTTGATCTCCATCAGGCTGATCGTCAGGGAGCCAGCTTATACGAAAGCATGAGGCCAGTGACCATACATGATTTGCGACCTCTTGACGCCGTAAATGAAGCATGAACAAGGTGGAAAGCAGCTGTCACCATAAGACAGAGCCCAAAGCCGAAAGACCCAAGGTAGCCGCGGCATGCAAACCCAACGCCACTTCGTGGATATTCCGAATCCGCCCGCCAAGCCACGCCGCTTCGTCTTCGTGCTGCTTGAAAACTTCACAATGCTTTGCTTTTCCTCGGCGCTGGAAAGCCTGCGGATTGCCAATCGCATGGCGGGCATGGATCTCTATTCGTGGTATCTGGTGGGCGAAGGTGGCGATACGGTCAGCTGTTCGGCCGGCACCGCATTCAAGCTGGACGACGCCCTGCCCGAACTGACGCGCGACGACACGGTGATGATCTGCGGCGGTATCGACGTGCAGCAGGCCACGACAAAGCCGGTGCTGAACTGGATCCGGCGCGAGGCGCGCAAGGGTCTGAAAATGGCCGGGCTGTGCACGGCGGGCTATACCCTGGCACGCGCTGGTCTGCTGGACGGGAAAAAGGCGACGATCCACTGGGAAAACCAGGACAGCTTTGCCGAGGAATTCCAGGAGGTCGAGCTGACCAAATCGGTCTTCGTCATCGACGGCAACCGGATGACCACGGCGGGCGGCACGTCGTCGATCGACCTGATGCTGAAGATCATCGCCGATGACCATGGCGAGGAACTGGCCAATGCGGTCGCCGATCAGCTGATCTATTCCTCGATCCGCACCGATCAGGACACGCAGCGCCTGTCCGTGCCCACCCGCATCGGCGTGCGCCACCCAAAGCTGAGCCAGGTCATCCAGATGATGGAGGCCAATATCGAAGAGCCGATCTCGCCCTCGCTTCTGGCCAAGGAGGTCGGCATGTCAACGCGCCAGTTGGAACGGCTGTTCCGGCGCTACCTGAACCGCTCACCCAAACGCTATTACATGGAACTGCGGCTGCAAAAGGCGCGGAACCTGCTGATGCAGACGGATATGAGCGTGATCAACGTGGCGCTGGCCTGCGGCTTTGCCTCACCCTCGCATTTCTCCAAATGCTACCGCGCGCATTACGACACAACGCCCTACCGCGAACGCGGCAGCCACGCGGCGCGCCTGTCGATTTGAGGCACAGCAGCCCTCTTCTTCTTGCTGAAAATACGGAATCCGGACCGCGTCACAGGTCCTGAAGCTCGAAAATCAGGGGCGCGTGATCCGAAAACGCGGCGATCCAGGCATCGGGATCGGCCGCCTCGGCCCAGCCGCCCACACGCACCGTGGCCCCCTGCCCCTGATCGGCAAAAGACAGGTTCGATGAGGCATAGACATGATCCAGATCCGCCGGCGGATAGGAGGAGGTCGAGCCGTTGTTGAAGGTCGCGGGATGCGTTTTCATCTGCCGGTGCAGGTCCCGGCGGCGCAGGATCCGGTCGACCCGGGTGATTTCTTCATCGCCGGTCAGATCGGCGTTGGAATAGGTCATGTTCAGACCCATCGTGTTCAGATCACCCAGCAGGATGAATTTGCCCGCCCCATCTGTCGCGCCATCGATGGCCTTTTTCAGGCTGCGCACCTTGTCGAACATCGCGTCGCGCAGGCCAAACCCTTCGGGGCTGGGCAGGCTCTTGAGATGGGAGAACAGCAGCGACAGCCGCTCATCCCCGGCCAGCGTGACCGTCAGCAGAGCCGCCGGACGCAGATTGGGGTTGGAGCGTTTGAATTCATTGCGCTGGGTGAAAAACGCGCTCAGGCCCCCGCGCACGCCGATCAGGATTTCTTGCACCTGCGTGCCTTCGGTGATCGAAAAGGAATATCCGGGAAAGCGGTTGGTGAATTCGGTGAAGACGGTGGAGCCCTTGACCTCCATCAGCGCGAAGATGTCGGGATCCTCGTCCTCGATCAGCTGCGCGACCCGCGTGACGCGATCTGAGCGCGCGCCGGTGCCATGGCCGGTGAAGTGTTCGACGTTCCAAGACAGAATACGCAAGGGCATGGGCAAAACCTCCGATCCGGGCCGCGATCCTTCGAAGGATCGCCGCCGGGAGGCAGGCGAATTTTCGAAAATTCGCCCCGTGAGGTTAGGCCAAAGGCGCTTTACGGCCTATGGCGGAAAACCTTACCCCAGCCCCAGCTTGGCGTTGCGCGCCGCACGTAGCCGCGCGAAATCATCGCCCGCGTGATAGGACGACCGCGTGAGCGGCGTGGCCGAGACCATCAGGAAGCCCTTGCCGTAGGCGGCTTTTTCATAGGCCTTGAATTCCTCGGGCGTCACGAACCGGTCAACCCGGTGGTGTTTCGGCGTGGGCTGCAGATACTGACCGATGGTCAGGAAATCGATATCGGCCGCGCGCATGTCGTCCATCACCGCGTGGACCGCCTGGCGATCCTCGCCCAGCCCCACCATGATGCCGGATTTGGTGAACATCGACGGGTCGAGTTCCTTCACCCGCTGCAAAAGCCGCAGCGAATGGAAGTACCGCGCGCCGGGGCGCACTTCAGGGTAAAGGCCGGGCACGGTTTCCAGATTGTGGTTGAACACGTCGGGGCGCGCTTCGACCACGACTTCCAGAACCGACGGATCACATTTCAGGAAATCCGGCGTCAGGATTTCGATCGTGGTCTTGGGGCTGCGGTGACGCACGGCGCGGATCGTCTGGGCGAAATGTTCGGCCCCGCCATCTTCGATATCGTCGCGGTCAACGGATGTGATGACCACATGGTTCAGCCCCAGCTTTTCCACCGCATGGGCCACGCGGCCCGGTTCGAACGCATCCAGCGCCTCGGGCGGTTTGCCGGTTGCGATGTTGCAGAAGGTGCAGGCGCGGGTGCAGACCTCGCCCATGATCATCATGGTGGCGTGGCCTTGGCTCCAGCATTCGCCGACATTGGGGCAGCCGGCCTCTTCGCAGACCGTGACCAGCTTGTTCTCGCGCATGATCTTGTGCGTTTCGGCATATCCCTTGCCGCCGGGCGCCTTGACGCGAATCCAGTCCGGTTTCTTGGGCTGGGGATTGTCCGGGCGCCGGGCCTTTTCGGGATGGCGCTGTTCGGGGATTTTCAGATCGCGCACGGTGTGCCTCACAAATGGGTCAGCTTGGATGCCCCATAACATAAGCTGCCCCCCCGTCAAAGCGACGCGACGCATGGCCGCTATGCTTTCCCGTGCGGGCCGCACGCGTCTTCGAAGACGCGTGGCGCGGTTGACAGGCCGGGCGCAAGGCCGTTCGAACGGCCTTGCCCGCTTAGCCGATCATCTGGCTGTCCCCCCCAAGCGCCGCATAGTGCCGCTTGAGCCGCTGCAGCGCGATGCGCAGCACGATCTTGCCCGACCGGGCCGACCAGCCCAGGCGTTTTTCTGCCGTCTCAAGCCCTTCCAGAAAACAGCAGCAGCGCAGTGCCACATCGCCCAGACCGGATCCCAGCTCGTGCAGCGCAGCCAGCACACGGGCCTGAGCAGCGCTTTGTCCGATCGGCGCGCCCCCTGATCCGGACACTCCGCGTATCCCGCCGGTCAGAAGCCTGTCCCAGCTCTGGCCGATACTGGGGCCGACCTGGGCCAGCTCGAAATCCTCGCGCAGCCGTTCGCCGGCGGCCACCAGGTCATCAGGCAGAAACGGGCGGCCATCGCGGTCCTTGCGGCGGGCCAGCGCGCAGAGCGGGCTTTCCGCCACGCCGTATTTGACCTTGCGCGCCCCTTCGCCCTCGTCCGTGTCGATCTCGCCGCGCGCCGGCGTCGCACGGTTGGTTGCCGCCGCGCAGCGGCTTTCCTCATGCGCCATCATCCGGCCAAGCGCAGCGCGCCCCGCCTGGGTGATCGTATAGCGCGCAATGCGCCCTGTGGTCTGGCACGCAATCCATTCGTTGAGCGCCATGGCCTGCGCCACCGCGCGGTCCACGACCGCCGTGCGGGCCGTGCTGCCCCCGGGTCCGTCACGAACCACGACGGCCTTCTCCATTTCCGCCGCCAGGGCCAGCACGGCGCCGCTTTCGCACAACCTGCGCAGAATGCGCGGCGCCTCGCGGTTCAGTTCAGCATCGCTGGGCAAATCTTCGATGGTTTCGGACCCGGAAATGGTGTGAAGCGACATGTCATCAGACCTCCTTTGCTCCGCCGGGGCGCGGTGGTCTTTCGCGTCCGGCATAGTCACCACAAGTCGGCCCAGAGAGTTCAGCACCTCGTCCACAAGAGGATCGTCGCGCCGGGTTTCGACGCGCCGGATCTGGCGCAGGATGGTGGAAGGATGACAGTTCTGATCCCGCGCAAGCCCCCGGATCGAGCGCCCCGCCGATGTATGCGCCAGATAGCGCATGGATTGTTCAGTCACCCAGCCCGGCAGCCGGGGTTCAGATAATGTCTTCAACATCTGTCCCTTGTCGCGCGGACCCGTCATCGGGGCCTCACGCAGTCTCCCGTTTCATCAATACAACCCCATTAACTCTACCTGTGGTTGCATGTTGCGCCAGAGGCAAAAATGAGCCGATGCGAACAGCATTGTTTCTAAATAATAAACAGTTGTGAAGGGATCGAACGGTGCCTGACGCTAAAGCGCAACACCCGCTCAGGTTGTGCAATGCTCTGCCCTTGTTGCGAGGAAAACCCAACAGAAAGGACAACATCATGCAGGATATTCTGGGGCTGATTGACCGGCTGACCCGCCCGCGCCTTTTGATCCGTGCGGCGCGCCTTGGGGCTGCCGATTACGACCGCGACCGGCATCTGCCGCGACTTCTGGGATATGGCCAGGTGCCGCGCGCCGCCGATGCGCTGATGCGGCTGCTGCAGGACGAGGCGGTTGTGAACAGCCAGCGTAAATCAGGCGACGCCAGCTATTCGCTGACGCGCCATCTGGATCTTCTGATCGCGATGATGGGCGAAGCGCGCATCCTGCGCGCCAGCCAGGAAAGCCGGGCGCGCCAGGCGGGCAAACCCGCCTGAAACGCATCGCTCACATGAAGGCGTCGGGCATCGAGGCTTTCTTGTCGGCGATATAGGCCTGAAGCGCCTCGTCAATTGCGGGGTCCAGCGCGGGTTTCTGGTAATCGGCCAGCATCTTTTCGACGCGCAGCGCCGCCAGCGCCTGGGTGTCGCGCGCGCCTTCTTCTTCCCAGGTCTCAAACGGCTTGTAATCCAGCAGATTGGATTTCCAGAAAGCCTGTTTGAAATTGGCCTGGGTATGGGCGCAGCCCAGGTAATGGCCGCCCGGCCCCACCTCGGCGATCGCGTCCATGGCCTGGGCGTTGGTGTCCACCTCGATCCCGCGGGCCAGGTGGTGCAGCGTGCCCAGCTGATCGGCATCCATCACGAATTTCTCGAACGACGACACAAGGCCGCCTTCCAGCCACCCGCAGGCATGCAGCATGAAGTTCACGCCGGACAGCAGGCCCATGTTCAGGCTGTTCGCGGTCTCATAGGCCGCTTGCGCGTCGGGCAGCTTAGATCCGGTGAAGGACCCGGCCGAGCGGAACGGCAGATTCATCCGCCGCGCCAATTGGCCTGCACCATAGGTGATGTGGCTGGCCTCGGGCGTGCCGAAGGTCGGCGCGCCGGAGTTCATGTCGATCGAGGTCACAAAGGCGCCGAAAATCACAGGCGCGCCGGGGCGGATCAGCTGGCTGTAGGCGATGCCCGCCAGCACTTCGGCCAGCACTTGCGTCAGCGTACCCGCAACCGACACCGGCGCCATGGCGCCGCCCACGATAAAGGGCGACACGATGCAGGCCTGGTTGTTCTTGGCATAGACCTCCAACGCGCCCATCATCACATCGTCAAAGGTCATGGGCGAGTTGATGTTGATGAGCGAGGTCATCACCGTGTTGTCCTGCACGAAGTCTTTGCCGAACAGGATCTCGCACATCTCAACGCTGTCTTGCGCGCGGCTGGGCTCGGTCACCGATCCCATGAAGGGTTTGTCCGACAGCGACATATGGGCGTAAAGCATGTCCAGATGGCGCTTGTTCACGGGGATGTCGGTGGGCTCACACACGGTGCCGCCGGAATGGTGCAGCCATTTCGACATATAGCCCAGTTTCACGAATTTCTCGAAATCGGCCATCGTGGCATAGCGGCGGCCACCCGCGGCATCGCGCACGAAGGGCGGGCCATAGACCGGGGCAAGAACCAGGCTTTTGCCGCCAACCTCGACGGTGCGTTCGGGGTTGCGGGCGTGTTGGGTATAGGACGACGGCGCGGTTTCGCACAATTTGCGGGCCAGGCCGCGCGGAATGCGTACGCGTTCGCCGTCGATATCGGCACCGGCCTCGCGCCAGCGGTCGAGCGCGGCGGGGTTGGCCACGAAATTCACGCCGATCTCTTCCAGCACCGTTTCGGCGTTGGTTTCGATGATCTCAAGCGCTTCTTCGTTGAGGATCTCGAAATTCGGGATGTTGCGTTCGATATATTTCGCGGTCTCGAAATGCACGGCGGTGCGTTCGGCGCGGCGTGCGGCCCCACCGCCCCCGCGGGCTCTGCGACGTGTTGGTGCCTCAGTCATATCCGAATGCTCCCCTTTCCGAGACGAGTCGTGTTGCGATCAGATAGCCCGACGCGCCGCACAACCGGTCGCAGTTTGCGCCATCTACGGGAAAAAAGCGACAAGTGCCGCGAATGTCAGGGGCTGCGCAGCCGCCAGCCGGTTTGCCGGGGCAAAAACGCCTCGACCGCGGCGGAGGCGATGACGATCACGCCCCCGGTGTCGGGATTGGCCACATTCAGACCGCCCTTGACCGCCCGCACCTGGGCCCGGCCGCGCGGGAGCGCTTTGACCAGCGCGCCGCAATCCACCGCATCGGGGTCTTGCACGCCGACGGTCACCTGCACGCGCATCTGGTCATGCGACAGGCCTGTGGCTTCGAAAATCGGCAGGCTGGAATGGCGAATGGCGTCTTCGATCGCGCGGGCGGCGGCCTTGGTATAATCCTGCCCGTACATGTCGTTGCCCATGCCCATTTCGATGATCATGCGTTGCTCAGCCATCGGCGCGCTCCATGTCAAAGCTGACCGACAGGGCGACGGTGGCCATGATGGTCGGGTTGCCGGTGCCTTCGGGGCGCGGGATGTCGAGCCCGCCATGGGTCACCACGATGTCGGGCTGGCCATAGGGGAATTCGGCGGCGATTTTTCCCGTGTCCACCTGATCGGGGTGCTGCACGCCGACATCCACGCGGATCTGCATTGCCTCTTTCGGGAAGCCGAAAAGCTCGGCCAGGTTGATCGAGTTGTGCCACAGCGCATCGCGCACGGCGCGGCAGGCCGCTTCGGTGTAATCCCCCCGGCGCAAGGATGTGCCCTGGCCGAATTCGGTGAGCAAGCGTGTCATGACCCCTCCTGATATCTGCGGCTTCGTCTATCAATGCGCGCCGGGGATCGCCAGACCGCGGGGTGGCGATCTGACGGTGCATGGCCGCGCTTTATGGCAACCAAGTCATCTTTCGCCTGATCGAAGCGCTTGTGACAGCCAAATCGCCAGCCCGTCCGGGCGGTCTGGCGATCTCCGGCGCGCTTCGCGCTTGATTCGGGAGATATGCGCACGACAGACACTTGCGCAAACCCCCGCCCCGGCCTAGTCAGTCGCCATGACCCAGACCCATGACCGCCTTCTTATCATCGACTTCGGCAGCCAGGTGACGCAGCTGATCGCGCGCCGCCTGCGAGAGCTGAATGTCTATTGCGAAATCCACCCCTATCAGAACGTCTCGGACGCGTTCCTGAAAGACTTCGCCCCCAAGGCGATCATCTTTTCCGGCGGCCCCGACAGCGTGATGCGCGAGGGATCGCCCCGCCCCCCCAAAGCGGCTTACGCGATGGGCGTGCCGATCCTGGGGATCTGCTATGGCCAGCAGGTGATGATGCATGATCTGGGCGGCAAGGTTGAGGCGGGCGAGCATGCCACAGCCGAATTCGGCCGCGCCTATGTCACGCCAACCGACAAGCGGGATGATCTGCTCACGGGCTGGTTCATGGACGGCACGGGCCGCGAACAGGTCTGGATGAGCCATGGCGACCATGTCTCTGAAATCGCTCCGGGTTTTGAGGTTCTGGGCACCTCGCCCGGCGCGCCTTTTGCGATCACCGCAGACCGGACGCGCCATTTCTATGCGGTGCAGTTTCACCCCGAAGTGCACCACACGCCCAATGGCAAAACGCTGTATGAGAACTTCGTCAAACTGGCGGGCTTTACCGGCGACTGGACCATGGGCGCCTATCGCGAGGAAGCGATCCGCCTGATCCGCGAACAGGTGGGCGACAAGCGCGTCATCTGCGGGTTGTCTGGCGGCGTCGATTCATCGGTCGCGGCCGTGCTGATCCACGAGGCGATTGGCGATCAGCTGACCTGCGTCTTCGTCGATCACGGGCTGCTGCGCCAGAACGAGGCCGACGAGGTCGTGTCGATGTTCCGCGACCACTATAACATCCCGCTGATCCATGCCGACGAATCCGAGCTGTTCCTGGGCGAACTGGAAGGCCAGTCCGACCCCGAAACCAAGCGCAAGATCATCGGCAAACTGTTCATTGACGTGTTCCAGAAACATGCCGACACGATTGATGGTGCGGAATTCCTGGCGCAAGGCACGCTTTATCCCGACGTGATCGAAAGCGTCAGCTTTTCCGGCGGGCCGTCTGTCACGATCAAATCGCACCACAATGTGGGCGGGCTGCCAGAAAAGATGGGCCTGAAACTGGTCGAACCTCTGCGCGAGCTTTTCAAGGACGAGGTGCGCGCCCTGGGCCGCGAACTGGGCCTGCCCGACAGCTTCATCGGCCGCCACCCCTTCCCCGGACCGGGCCTCGCCATCCGTTGCCCCGGCGAGATCACGCGCGAAAAGCTTGATATCCTGCGCAAAGCCGACGCCGTCTATATCGACCAGATCCGCAAACACGGTCTTTATGATGAGATCTGGCAGGCTTTCGTCGCGATCCTGCCCGTGCGCACCGTCGGTGTGATGGGCGACGGGCGCACCTATGATTATGCCTGTGCGCTGCGGGCGGTGACGTCGGTCGACGGGATGACGGCGGATTATTACCCCTTCACCCACGACTTCCTGGGCGAAACCGCCACGCGCATCATCAATGAGGTGAAGGGCATCAACCGGGTGACCTATGATATCACCTCGAAACCGCCGGGGACCATTGAGTGGGAGTGACGGCCTGAACGCCGTGCTCGCTTGTGCCGCTTTTCCCCCTGCCAGTTTTCTGCGGGGCGTCGGTTTGACACCATTGGCGTTGAAGCGGAAGTTGAAGCGCTTTTATATGTGACGTGGTACGGCAGACGGGCAAGCGATAACCCGGCAAGTCTCCGGGCATTCCCGAGGCGACGTCATTCGCAGGCAGGACAAAGACATGGATATCGAACGCAGACTAAAGCCATTCGTGAAGAAAGCTTTCCCGATTTTGTCTGCGTTTCACAAATACCGCCGGGAATACAAACTGCTGCATCGTGATGTCGAATATCGCGAAGCGCTGGGTTTCTACTTCAATGGCTCTCCTGCGATGGAGCAAGGCGTCTTCGAACCCGACGAAACCCAAGTCTTTCACAAAATCATCGAGAAATTCGACCTTCTCGTGAATATCGGGGCAAACGCGGGCTATTACGTGTGCAAGGCCCTGGATGCGTGAAAAGAGGTAATCGCCTTTGAACCCAACCAGTTGAACGTCAATGTCCTTCTGAAAAATATCGAGGCCAATCGCTTCGAACCGGACTTTCAGCTTTTCCCAATAGCACTGAGCGATCATCTCGGCGCATTGCCGCTTTTTGGCGCCAATACAGGTGCCTCTCTGGTCGAAGGCTGGGCCGGGCAAACCAACAGCACGCTTGTGCCTATATCGACATTTGACAAGACGGCTGGTGCGCTTGTTCAAGGAAAGTCTTGCTTGGTGCTGATCGATGTCGAAGGGGCCGAGTTGGGGTGCCTGAAGGGCGCATCTTCTCTTCTTTCTGCAAATACCAAGAACGTGTTGCTGATCGAAATCAGCGTGAACGAGCATCAACCGTCGGGAATACAGATAAACCCGAACCTGGTAGAGACGTTCGAGCTGATGTTTTCAAACGATTTCAAAGCCTTTACCGTCGACGCTGAATTCAGGCAGGTTGAATTGGCAGAGGTGGTACAGATTGCGGAAACCGGCATGGACAGCATTGGCACGCATAACTTTTTGTTCGTGAAATCCGACATGTCTTTGGATGAGTTGGGTCTGCCAGCCTGAGGAGGCGCAACGGAAATGACCACATACACGCCAAGCACCCTGCAATCGCTTTTGCTTGGAACTGCCCGGCTGTTCTTTGGCCGCAAACGCGCGAAAAAGCTGGAACATGCGATGCTGTATAACAAACAGCGCGCGGAATGGCTGGCCAAGGGCGGGAAGATCACCCGGACGCGCCGGATCCTCAAGGATTATGCCGACACAGCCGGTGCGGCTACGGGGCATTATTTCCATCAGGATCTGCTTGTGGCCAAACTGATCCATGACGCCAAACCCAAACGCCATATCGATATCGGGTCACGGGTGGACGGGTTCGTGGCCCATGTCGCCAGTTTCCGGCCAATCGAGGTTCTGGACGTGCGCCCCCTCACTCGGTCGGTGCATGAGAATATCACCTTCACTCAGGCCGATCTGATGTTTCCGCAGGACATCGGACAAACGGATTCCCTGTCCTGCCTGCATGCGATCGAACATTTCGGTCTGGGGCGATACACCGATCCGATTGACGTGGAGGGTCATACCAAAGGCATTGCAAACCTGGTGGATCTGGTGGCACCCGGCGGCCGTCTCTACATCAGTTTCCCCATTGGTCTGGCCGACGAGGTGCACTTCAACGCGCACCGCGTTTTTCATCCTGAAAGCATTTTCGCCCATCCCAGCATTGCGGCCCATATGACGCTGACGCGCTTTGATTACGTGGATGACGCCGGCGATCTTCATCTGGATCGCTCCGTATCGGATGCCGTCGGAAAAGCGCGCTATGGCTGCGGGATCTATACCTTTTACGAAGGCACAGTAACCTGCGGGCCACAGGCCGGAATGAAATACACCTTTAGGTTGTATTTATCAAATCTCACGTTACTCTGACGGTCATCCACCCGACCGCCGGAGGGGCGATGGACACGGCTTTCATCAAATTCAAACGCAGCCTGCGCTGCCTGCGTCATGTGGGCCTGCGCCAATATTTGCGGTACCTTTGTACCAGACGCGGCAAAACGCTGCCCCTTTGGATTGGCGAGACCGAGGTCTGTGTGCGGCGCGGCACGCCGGATCTGACCGTGGCGATCACCAGCCTTAATGGCGAGTTTGATCTGCTGAAAACCGCACTGCCCAGTGACTTCGACGGGGTCATCGTGGACGCGGGCGGCTATATCGGCACGGCCGCCATCGCGCTGTCGCGCATGTTTCCCAAGGCGCAGGTGATCACCATCGAACCCGCACGCCAGAACCTGCTGGTCCTGCGTCAGAACGTGGCCCGTTTTCCCATGATCCGGCATGTGCACGGGGCGCTGGTGGGTCAGCCCGGACCGGATGTGAAGATCACCGATCGCGGGACGGGCGCATGGGGCTTCACGGCCGTCGCACAGGAGGACGAAGGGGTGCTGGTTAACACCGCGCCGGCGCTTCAGCTGAGCGAGCTGGGTGTCGATCTGTCCGAGATCGGGCTGCTGAAACTGGATATCGAAGGCAGCGAATACGATCTGCTGACCCATGCCGCGCCCAGCCTGCAGCAGATCCATGCCATCTTCATCGAATTGCATGACCGCATTGTGTCGGGCTGCAGCGAGGCGTTTTACGCCTTCTCCGCCGACCGTCAGGTGATCCGTGACCGGGGCGAAAAATTCCTGTCGCTGCGCGTCTGACCGCGTGGTCGTGATTGCATCCGTCTGCACTGCGCTCTAGGACGGAGGGGCTGGTTCTGCCACGCGCGAAAGCGCGCCCTGAACCGGCCCCAGACCACGTTCAAGAGCGCGATATGACAGTTTCTCTTTCCGGCACACTGACTTGCGGTGAAGATGACGCAAAGATCGTGCGCGACGCCCTGCCCGAACATATCCGGCTGAGCCGCGCCGAACCGGGATGTCTGCGCTTTGACGTGGTGGAAACCGCGCCCGGCGTCTTTTCGGTATCCGAAGAATTCACCGACCGCGCGGCGTTCGAGGCGCATCAGACCCGCACCCGCGCCAGCGCCTGGTGGGCGGCCACCGGCCATATCCCGCGCGATTTCGAAGTGACCGACGCGTGAGCATCGCAGAACCCAAACCCCAGGTGCTGAAAGCGGCGCTGTGGATGACGGGCGCGATTGCGTCCTTTTCGTCGATGGCCGTTGCAGGGCGCGAGGTCAGCGGCGTGCATGACACGTTTGAAATGATGCTTTACCGGTCGCTGATCGGGGTGGTGATCGTTTGCGTCGTGATCACGCTGACCCGCCGCTGGGCCGAGGTCACGACCCGGTCCATGGGCACGCAGATCCTGCGCAACGCGGCGCATTTCACCGGGCAGAACCTGTGGTTCTATGCGGTGGCGCTGATCCCGCTGGCGCAGGTTTTCGCGCTGGAATTCACGACGCCGCTTTGGGTCATCGTTCTGGCGCCCTTTGTTCTGGGCGAACGGCTGACCCCGCTGAAGGGGCTGGCCGCGGTGATCGGGTTCATCGGCATCCTGCTGGTGGCGCGCCCCTCGCCCGAGACGATCAATATCGGCGTGATCACGGCGGCCAGTTCCGCGATTTTCTTTGCCTGCACGCTGATGCTGACGCGCAAGCTGACGCGCACGGAAACCATCGCCTGCATCCTGTTCTGGCTGACGGTTCTGCAGGCGATCATGGGACTTGTCGCCGTGGGCATTGACGGCAAGGTCACCCTGCCCAACGCGCAGACCCTGCCCTGGCTGGCGGTGATCGGTTTCGCCGGGCTGCTGGCGCATTTCTGCATCACCAATGCGCTGGCCATTGCGCCCGCCACTATCGTTGTGCCGTTCGATTTTGCCCGCCTTCCGGTGATTTTCGTCGTGGGCGCGGTGCTTTACGGGGAAGAGCTGGATATCTGGGTGGCCAGCGGCGCGCTGGTGATCTTTTCCGCGATCTATCTCAATGTCTGGTCCCAGACCCGCAAGATCCGGGTCGCCTGACCGGACCCTGTGCCGTCAGATAGGCCATGACCCAGCAAAAAGACATCTCCACCCGCGCCTGGATCGAAATGATCCTTCTGGGCTGCATCTGGGGCGCTTCGTTCTTTTCCATCCGCATCGCGCTGAACGAGGTACCCGTCGTCACATCGGTCCTGCATCGGACCTTCTGGGCGATGCTGGTGCTGTGGGCTGTGGTGATCGTGATGCGCCTGCCCCTCCCGCGCGATCCCCGGATCTGGCTGGGATTTCTGGTGATGGGGCTTCTCAACAACGTCATCCCCTTTGGCCTGATGGCCTGGGCGCAGCTGCATGTGGAAACGGGGCTGACCTCGATCCTGAACGCGGCGACGGCGATATTCGGGGTGATCGTGGCGGCCCTTGTCTTTGCCGATGAACGCATGACGGCGCGCAAGGCCATAGGCGTGGGCCTGGGGTTCTTCGGTGTGGCCACGACCATCGGGTTGGAGAGTTTCCGCGCGTTCGATCTGCGATCCATCGCGCAACTGGGGATCATCGCAGGCACGGTCTCTTACGCGGTGGCATCGGCCTGGGCGCGGCTGAAACTGGGCGGGCTTGCGCCGCAGGTGGCGGCGGCGGGCATGCTGACGGGATCGTCGCTGATCATGCTGCCTGCGGCGCTAATCATCGACGGGCCGGTGCGTTTCGATCTGATGCCGGGCACCTGGGCCGCCATCGGGTACTATTCGATCATCGCGACGGCGGGGGCCTATCTGCTGTATTACCGCGTGCTGGCCATGGCGGGCAGCGGCAACCTGATGCTGGTCACATTGCTGATCCCGCCCATCGCGATCCTGCTGGGCGCGGCCTTCCTGGACGAGGCGCTGCACCCGTCGGCCTTCCTGGGGCTGGCGCTTCTGGCGCTGGGGCTGGTGATCCTGGATGGCCGCGTAATGCGCCACCTGATTGACCGGCGCAGAAAGGCCCATTAGACCAACGCTTCAAGGCAACGGGACAGGGCCGCCATGCTGTACAAATCCGCTGAGGACTGGCGCGCTGCGCCGCATAAAAGGGTGCTGATCTACGGCATGTCCGGCTTGGGCAAGACCTATCTGTCGAACATGCTGCGCGATGCGGGAACGTGGTTTCATTACTCGATCGATTACCGCATTGGCACACGGTACATGGGCGAATACATCACCGACAACGCCAAGGCCGAAGCCATGAAGGTGCCCTTCCTGCGCGATCTGCTGCTGTCGGATTCGATCTATATCGGCTCGAATATCAGCTTCAACAATCTGGCGCCTGTATCGACCTATCTGGGCAAACCGGGCGATCCGGCCAAAGGCGGTCTGCCCATCGCCGAGTACCGCCGCAGGCAGGAGCAGTTCAAACGCGCGGAGATCCAGGCGCTTCTGGACACCGAGCATTTCATCCACCGGGCCGAGGTGATCTATGGATACCCGAATTTCATCTGCGACACGGGCGGGTCGATCTGCGAATGGGCCGATGGGGATGATCCGAACGATCCGATCCTGAAGGAACTGTCGCAACATACCCTCCTGATCTGGCTGAAGGGGAACGAGGCCCATACCCAGGAACTGATCCGCCGCTTTGACAAGGCGCCCAAGCCCATGGCCTATCAGCCGGAGTTCCTGCTGGCGGCCTGGGACGAATATCTGAGCGAAAACAACTGCTCAGAGGGTGGTGTTGATCCTGACGCCTTCATCCGCTGGACCTATGCCCGCGCGCTGGCCCATCGCCAACCGCGATATGAGGCAATGGCGAAATGGGGGGTGACGGTCGAGGCCACCACACTGGAGGGCTGCACAAGTGAGGCCGCTTTCGTGGACGTGATCGCCGATGCCCTTGAGAAACAGAGTTAAAGACCGTATCTGACCCGTTCCCTCACGCGGACTTGCGACATGCCCATCAAACTGCCTTCAGACCTGCCTGCCTTCGACGTTCTCACCCGTGAGGGCGTGCAGGTCATGTCCGAAGATCTGGCCGCCCATCAGGATATCCGGCCCTTGCGGATCGGGCTTCTGAATCTGATGCCCAAGAAGATTCAGACGGAAAACCAGTTCGCCCGTTTGATCGGCGCAGGCCCCTTGCAGATCGAATTCTCGCTGATCCGCATGTCGGAACATCAGACGAAAAACACCGCCGCCGAACATATGGCCGAATTCTATCGCCCCTTTCAGGAGGTCCGGTCCGAGAAATTCGACGGCCTGATCATCACCGGCGCGCCCATTGAACATCTGGATTTCGAAGACGTCACCTATTGGGATGAGCTGACCCAGGTGATGGACTGGACCCAGACCAACGTGCATTCCACCTTCGGCGTGTGCTGGGGCGGCATGGCGATGCTGCATTACTTCCACGGCGTGCCCAAGCACCTTCTGGATCACAAGCTGTTCGGCTGCTACCGGCACACGAACCTTGCCCCGGCCTCGCCTTATCTGCGGGGATTTTCGGATGATTGCGTCGTGCCCGTAAGCCGCTGGACCGAAGTGCGCGAAGACGAGGTGAAGGCCGCAGGTCTGCCGATCCTTCTTGGCTCGGACGTCACCGGCCCCTGCCTGATCCAGGATCCGGACCACCGCGCGATCTATATCCTGAACCATTTCGAATATGACAGCGGCACCCTGCGCGAGGAATATGAACGCGACCGCGCGCAAAACCAGATCGACGGGGCCGAGATCCAGATGCCGGTGAATTACTTCCCCGACGACGATCCGGCAAAAACCCCGCTCAACCGCTGGAGAAGTCACGCGCATCTTCTATATGGCAATTGGTTGAACGAAGTTTATCAATCCACGCCATATGATCTGAGTAAGATTGGGACGTAAAATTTCACTCTATGTCGTCATCGGACTGGCCGTCTTTGCGACCATCGTCAGCTTTCGCGCCGCACGTCACGAGGCGCGGGCCGAAGCCGAGTATCCCCCCATCGGCCAATTCGTCGATATGGGCGGCGTGCGCGTCCATGCGGTGGTGATGGGGCCGGATGACGGATCGGTGCCCGATGTGGTGCTGATCCACGGGGCGAGTGGGAACCTGCGCGATATGACCTTTTCGCTGGCGCCCCGCCTGGCCGAACGGTATCGCGTGATCGCCTTTGACCGGCCCGGGCTGGGCTATACCGACCGGATCAACACCACAGGCGCCACCATCGTGCAGCAGGCCGATCTTCTGGCCCGCGCGGCTGCAGAACTGGGCGCGGACAAACCCATCGTCATGGGCACCAGCTATGGCGGCGCGGTGGCTTTGGCCTGGGCGGTGCACAATCCCGGCAATATCTCGGCCCTTGTGCCGGTGGCCGCGCCGTCCCTGCCCTGGGACACGCCGCTTGATCCTTTCTATCGCGTGACCTCCAGCCGCTTGGGCGCGGCTTTCGTGGTGCCGATGATAACCGCCTTTGTGCCCGATAGCCGGATTCGGCAAACCATCCGGTCGATCTTTGACCCGCAGGCGGTGCCCGACGGCTATGCCGATTACGTGGGCGCAGGCCTGACGCTGCGCCGTGACACGCTGCGCGCCAATGCCGATCAGCGCGCGGGCATCCTTGACGAAATCAAGGCGCTTGAGCCGCATTACGACACGCTGACCCTGCCCATTGAACTGGTCCATGGCACAGCCGACACCACGGTGGGCAATTCGATCCACTCTGCCCGGCTGGTCGACCGGATCGAGAGCGCGAACCTGACCACGCTGGAGGGGATCGGGCATATGCCGCACCATGTCTCGGAAGATGCGGTGATTGACGCCATCGACCGCGCCGCGTCACGTGCGGGTTTGCGTTAATCCGATTAACATTCCATATTGACGAAAACACCAGTCAGGGACCGGGCAGATGGAACTCCCTTTTGACGGCGCGATCAGCGCATTTTTCAAGGACGGCGCACCGGATGAGGTGCGCAAGGCGATCAAACGCGCCGAAAAGGGCGATATCATCGACCCCAGCTATCCCCATTCCGAACGTCTGGCGCGCAAGGTCTATGAGGCCGATCTGGCCGCCTTGCAGATCGAACTGGTCAAGATGCAGGCTTGGGTCAAGGAAACCGGCCAGCGGGTTGTGCTGGTGTTCGAAGGACGAGATGCAGCCGGAAAAGGCGGCACGATCAAGCGCTTCCGGGAAAACCTTAATCCTCGTGGGGCGCGGGTTGTGGCGCTGTCGAAGCCGTCGGATGCCGAGAAATCCCAATGGTATTTCCAGCGCTATATCGACCATTTACCATCCGCCGGGGAAATCGTGTTCTTTGACCGCAGCTGGTACAACCGCGGCGTGGTCGAAAAGGTCTTTGGCTTTTGTACAGACGCGCAGCGCGAACATTTCTTCATGCAAGTAAACCCGTTCGAGGAAATGCTGGCCGATGAAGGCATCCACCTTGTGAAATTCTGGCTGAACGTAGGCCGCGCCGAACAGCTGCGCCGCTTTCTGGCGCGCGAGGGCGATCCGCTGAAGCAATGGAAACTCAGCTGGATCGACGTGGAGGGGCTGAAGAAATGGGACGATTATTCCGCCGCCATCTCTGAGACGCTTGAACGGACCCATACCACCGACGCCCCCTGGACCATTGTGCGGTCCGACGACAAGCGCCGCGCGCGCCTGAATGCGATCCGGCATGTGCTGCACCGGCTGGAATATGACCGTAAGGACGCCAAGGCCATCGGCGCGCTGGATACCACGGTTTGCGGAGGCCCCGACATCTGGCATGGCTAAACGCGGCTATCACCACGGCAATCTGCGCCAGGCCCTGATCGATGCGGCGCTGAAGCTGATTACCGAGAAAGGGCCCACGGGCTTTACCCTGTCGGAGGCGGCGA